>JAIRKR010000014.1 GCA_031260015.1 Puniceicoccales bacterium | reverse complement strand
AGAAGGATGCGTAAGAGCTGACTGCAGTAATACCAAATTTTTAAATTTGTACCCCGACAAAGATTCAAAATCTGATAAATTGGCTTCTTTGGAAATTAACATGCCTTCTTTTAAGATTCAAACTGCTCTCCTAGATAAAATTTTCGACTTTGGGGATCATTCACTAGATTTTCCCGCGTTCCACTGCATAAAATTTTCCCGTCGTATAGCAGGTAAGCACGATCGACAACACGTAAGGTTTCACGAACGTTGTGGTCCGTAATGAGAATACCCATTTTTTTCGATTTTAAATTGCGGATAATTTGCTGCACTTCTTGAACGCTAATCGGATCAACTCCACTGAAAGGCTCGTCCATGAGCAGGCATTGTGGATTTGTAATGAGCGCTCTTGTAATTTCTAAACGACGACGTTCCCCGCCGCTCAATGTAAATGCCTTCTGTTTGGCAACTTTGGTTAAATCAAGTTCCTCTAAAGCTTCTCGCAAACGACTTTTAATGGCATTTTTAGACAAAGGAAGCGTTTCTAAAATCGCTCTGATATTTTCTTCAACGGTCAACTTTCTGAAGACGGAAGCCTCTTGAGGTAAGTAGCCGATCCCCAAACGGGCTCTTTTGTACATGGGAAGTTGCGTAATATCTTGTCCATGAAACCAAACTTTACCGTTGGTAGCTGCGACAAGTCCAACGATCATGTAAAAACAAGTTGTTTTCCCCGCACCGTTGGGCCCCAATAAACCAACGATTTCGCCCGCTTTGACGTGCATATTAACCCCACGTACAACTTCGCGGTTAGCATAAACTTTAACTAGATTTTCTGTATAAATCAAATGTATAGCTGAACTCATAAGTCAAAATTTTCCTCTGACAAAATAACTGTGGCACGCTGCTGCGGTTGATTATTTTCAACAATAACACGCTCAGAGTACTTGAAAAATGTGATTTTTTCTCCCATAAATGTACCTTGTTGGGAACAGTGGACAACGGGATTTTCCGTTAGAATCATTTTCCCTTCATTGGGATAAATAACGGCTTTATTGGATCGAGCCCGTTTTATTTCACCCGTATTGGGATCTTCCGTTTCCAGGAAAACATTTCGATGAGCAATAATTCTTTGAATTTGGCCAATGGTAGGTATGGACCTCTGTAAAGATGCATCTTCAATAGAAATATGGATCGGGCAAAAGGTATCTCCCTTGACATAGGTCCATGGTAAAAAATTGCGATTTAACGGTTTACAAAGACCACACATGCTTGTCAAGCACCTCCGGCGAAAGGGCGACAAACTTATTGTGGGTGGACTTAATAAAGAGTAAACGAATAATTCCTCACATTCTCCGTAAAAATTTTTACTTTCCATTTTTACTTGGCCTAAAAAATGAAATTCATTGTGGGAAGCTTTTTTCAGCATCTCCATTTGATCGCTTGTGATAATCGTGGAAGAAGTGCGTTCAACACCGTAAATATGGGGCAAAAAAAATAGACTAATGGAGATAAATGAAAGTAGAAAATGCATTTTCATGGCTTAAAATTATCGTAAAATGTGACGTGCGCATTTTTTCTTATGATGACTTTGGCAAAGCTTTTATTTTGCTGCTTTTCTTCCCACGTCCAATCATTTCCCAAAATCGTATATCCCGGATTTGTAATGGTCAACAGGGAATGACCGTCGGCTCGATGTTGCGTTAACGATACGATGGCTTTGGGACTACGAACGACCATATCTATCGTGTTTACATTTTCGGGGAGATACCATTCTATGCACATCTGCTCAATTTTTATTTTTGCTTCCGATATATACTGAACACGTTCGCCTAAGCATTGCCAAATCTTTTCCCCACGTTTATTAAACATAGGCATTTTAAACCCGTAAATCGGTGCATCCGCTTGCAGTCGAAATAATTCGCAATGCGCGCAATAGGGTAGAAAAATTACAATAACTACAACCGTTCTTAACAAGAAAGCCTCTCTTCGTCGCTTACATCATCGTTGATCAAAACCATTGAAAAGACATTTTGCAAACAGAGCAGTTTGTGTATTTACGGATGCCTGGAAGCGGCTTTTTTGCTTAAACGTACCTTGCCGCGCTCATCCATCCCTAAGCAAACAACAACCATGGTGTCTCCAACGCTGCACACATCGCTTGGATGACGCACCTTACAGTCCGAAAGCTCTGAGACGTGGACCATCCCTTCCTGTCCAGGTAAACATTCAACAAATACACCAAAGTCTTTAATGGTACGTACAATACCCTGATAAGTTTTACCCACTTCAATCTTTTTGTCCAAACTGCTGATTTCGTCAACCACCCGTTTGAGAGAGTCTTCACTTTTGGCGTAAATACGGATTGCCCCAGAGTTATCCTCACAGATATCGATTTGACATCCCATCGTCTCGGTTAAACGTTTGATGTTCTTACCGCCAGGTCCAATGAGCGCACCAATTTTGTCTGGACTGATTCGAATATCCTGGAAATGAGGAGCGTACTGACTAATTTTGCTGCGCGATTGGGGAAGTGTTGCACGCATGATCGCTAAAATTTGCATACGTGCTCTGCGATTTTGATGAATGGCCTCTGCCATAATGCTGAGCGGCAGTCCGGCAATCTTTAGGTCCAATTGAAAACCTGTAATACCCGTTTCCGTGCCGCAGATTTTAAAATCCATGTCCCCAAAATGATCCTCTTCACCTAAAATATCGGTAATCAGCCGGTAACGTTCAATTTTGTGATTTGCATCGTGCTGCGTGACAAGGCCTACAGAAATTCCAGCCACCGGTGCCAAAATAGGTACACCCGCATCCATGAGCGCCAAAGTTCCTCCGCAGACGGATGCCATGGAGGTTGACACATTGGATCCCATGAGATCGGAAACTAATCGGATGGAGTATGGAAATTTCGATTCCGACGGGATAATCGGCAGTAGAGAACGTTCTGCCAACGCTCCATGACCAATTTCCCG
>JAIRKR010000062.1 GCA_031260015.1 Puniceicoccales bacterium | reverse complement strand
CGTCCCCGGTTTTTGACCGGATCCCAACCGTTGACTGGACTCCCCCAGCTCCGAAATGCCATCGGCAGCTAAGCGCTTAGAGGTCTTGAGGTCTTGAGGTCTTGAGGTCTTGAGGTCTTCACTGCTAAGTTATTGTATCTTTCTCACCTACCTCCGTCAAGGGTTTTTCGGGGGTTTTTCAGGAGGGTTCGGAGACAAATCCTTTGTTTTTAGGGCGTTTAGTGTAATGGCCAGAGGGTATTTTCTTCAACCATCTTCTTTCATTCCATGCAGTGCCGAAAAGACGAGATAATATTCCATTACAAAAAATAAAGGCCTGCGGACAGAATTATAATTTGGCATTTAAACATAACCCCACTGTCCCCCTGAATCATCCAACGCAGCCCATTTTGCAAAAACAGTCAGGCACCCTACGGCACAAAAACTTTCAACTACCGCTGCTACTTTCCAGTCCTGACGGGATTCGCCAAAGTTAATTGCATAGGACCCAACTGCGTAATCAATTTGAAAAACTTAACGATCCCCTGTCAATCATTATTCGGCATAGACGCATGTTGTTAGCGTAAGATACTTCACATTTGTATCTACCTGCAATAAAATATTGCCTTCCTGAAGTTAGCTTTATTAATTGTAGGTATGGATAAAAGGAAAAGTCTAACATTCAAAGCTAGATCTACCGAAGAAATTATTCGCACGCTAAAGGAAAACTTTGGCGAAAACGCTCGAGTTCTCTCCATCTACCAAATAAAAAGACGTGGATTAACTCGTTTTTTAAAAAAACCACAATTTGAAATCACGGCCACCGCCGGCGAGATCCCCCCACAGGGAGCGATTCCCAAGGATCCACTCATTACGACAAAAACCTTTATCAATCCGGACGCATCCATACCTTTCAAGCAACAAATTCAACGCATACTGATACATTCGGGATTTTCTCAACCTCTCATGGATGAATTTTTTGAAAACGAGCCTTTTCAGGATCAATGCAATATGCAAGAAATACTGAATAATTTTTTCCATTTTTTGCAAAAATCGTACGAGCAGCTGAACATAAAAGAACCGGGGAAACATATTGCTTTGATAGGGCCCTCAGGGGTTGGAAAAACTTTGACATTGTGCAAATTAATCGCGCAAGAAGTTTTTTTAGGACAGAAACCGGTTGTTATTAAACTCGATGGAGGACAATTCGGCGGACAAGATGTTTTGGGCGTATTTTGCAACATTCTGGGTATTTTCCTTTTTCAAGAAGGTGTTGATCAGTCCATGTCTTATGACGCGCAACAAAAAATGTTGTTTGATCACGAAGGTATCAATTTTTTTGATCACGATGCGATCAATTCCTGCAATGCAAAACTCGATCAATGGTCAGTCGATACACGAGTATTGGTCCTCAACGCACTTTACGATACCGATTTTTTAGATCAATGCTTCTCAAAAATTAAGGATCTCAAGCTAACTCACTGCATTTTTACGCATTTGGACGAAACTACCCATAGTAATAAACTGTGGCAATACATCCTCAAAGGAAAACTCAGTCCCTATTGCTTATCTTTTGGACAAAGTCTGACCGCAGATTTCACCCCCCACGTACTGCCTTACCTGTTGAATAAAACTAAAATCACCGAGGACCTATTAAAGCTTTACTGATCCCAATTATTGTTTCATCGTTGTCAAATTCTTGTACTCATAGAATAGCAATCGCTGAGTGCGTATTACAATAAGGTATTCACCCTGTAAAAATTTACCGAGGGAACTCCTTTTTTCTTGTTTTGGATCGATCTTAACGATGCCACAGGCGTCCACAAAGTTTCTTGGGATAACAGAATCTCTGAAGGTGTTTCCAAAATCAATACAGCTCCATGGAAACGCTGGGCAAGCGATCGTAAAAGATAATTCAAGGCATCTAAACACTGCTGCCAAAAACCATAGGGGGGATCTAAAAAGATAAGTTGCACATCCGCAAATTGTTTTAGAGGTGCCTGAAACGCATCCATCACAGAAATTGTAGTAACGGTATTACAAGCTATGCACGCGCTTTTACAGACTCGTGCGCAATTTTCACCCAGTATTTTGGCAATGTATACATCTTTTTCCAAAAAATGGACAGACTTACATCCACGACTTAAGCATTCTAGGCCGTAAGCGCCCGTTCCGGCAAAACAATCCAAAACGCAAGCTTCCAGAACCCTACTCCCCATACGATTAAAAACTTGTTCTCTTATAAAATCGGTTGCAGGTCGTACCTCTTTACCCTTGGGAACATCCAATCGAATACCGCAAGCTTTTCCTCCCGTAATACGCATAAACTTTCATGTTATACCTCTAAATATTTCCGTACCCATAGATAAAAACTTTTACAGCCACCTACGGACCCATTACATTATACTTGCTCGTTACAACGAAAAACTATTGAGATCTAACGTTAAAAATCTTTGAATACGTTCCAAGACGTTTGCCTTTCCAAGAACTGATAACATTGCATACAGCCCGGGACCTACGCCACGCCCCGATACGGCAAAACGAAGCGTATGCACGTAATGGCCTATGGGTACTTGTTTTTTTGCACACATAGCTTTCAGTGCAGATTCGATGGCCACCGGTTCAAAAGGTATATTGGAAAAAAGATCGTCCATTTCCGTGAGGCGTTCCTTCGGAGAATATTTGCAAATTTTTCTCATTTCTTGGACGTCGTATTCAAAATCATTGTTAAAAAAGAAAGCAATAAAATGGGGCAATGATTCAAAGGATCTCAATTTTTCTTGAACAATATTTAAAACCTGCCGCAAGTAAGCATCGTCTTCAAAAAACTTCTCGCACCGCATAGCCTTCAACACGTGCAAACTACGCCTATAAAATTCCTCTTTCGGCAAGTGCTTTAAATGCTCTGCATTTGTAAAATTCAACTTCTTTTCATCGAATCGAGCATGCGTCTTGTTGATACCCGACAAGTCAAATGCATTCACAATTTCCTTTACGGATAAAATATCCCTATCGTTCTTGGGAGACCACCCCAAAAGCGCAAGATAATTGACCAAAGCATCGGGTAAAAAAAATTTATCCCTATACGTTTCCACCAAAGAACCTTGATCTCTTTTACTCATTTTTCCGGAACCTTCCGTCTTTAAAATGAGTGGGATATGCGCAAATTTAGGAGCAGGTACATTCCAGGCCTTGTATAATTCCAAATGTTTACTTGTATTCGACAAATGGTCCTCGCCACGAATAACGTGCGTAATTTTCATGGCGATATCGTCCACCACGTTCACAAAATGAAAAACGGGCGTTCCGTTAGACCTGTAAATAACAAAATCTTTCTCCTCCAAACGACGAACAGGTCCGTGGATTACATCATCAATGACCTGCATTTGTCCGGAAACTTTAAGCCAGATCGCACCCTCTTTTTCGTAAACACAACCTCGTTGACGCAATGCTTCCAGGTAGGTTTGATAAATTTCACCGCGTTCACTCTGATAATAAGGACCGTAATTGCCCCCCACTTCAGGCCCTTCATCCCAAATAAGTCCCATCCATTTTAAGTCCGTCAACAACGAATCCAAAGATTCTTTCGTGTTACGTTCTATGTCTGAATCTTCGATACGCAGGACGAAAGTTCCACCCGTATGTTTGGCGTAAAGCCAATTAAATAAAGCTGTACGCGCCCCTCCAATATGAAAATAACCGGTTGGACTGGGGGCAAAACGAACTCTTACGTGTATCATCATTCACAGCTGATTGCAAAATTTGGCTAAAATTTCCAAAACGTAATCCTGGTCTTCTTCTGACAAATCTGGATATATCGGAATACTTAAACAGCCTTGATAATATTTTTCTGCACCCGGCAAAGAAAATTCTCCCAACCACTGTTTGTACAACTCCATCTTGTAGAGAGGGACATAGTGCACATGCGTTTCTATGCCGTGAGATTGCAGAAAAATGTAGGCAGCATCACGCATTTCTTTACTTTCAAAATGGACAACAAATAAATGGTAAGCGCTTCCCAAAACCTTGGGAGTTGGTGTAAGAAAATGACAATAGGGTTCTCCCTGGAAACACTCATAATAACGATTGGCAATCGCTTTCCGCTTGCTTAAAAAGAAGGGCAATCGTTTCAATTGTGATACTCCCAAAGCGGCTTGCAAATCCGTCATACGATAATTGTATCCCCACAACTTTTGCGTACGTAAGTACGAATTTTCCTGGCGCATCAAACCATGATTTCTCAATAAACGAACTGTATGAGCCAAATCGGGATCACGCGTAGCGATTGCGCCTCCTTCCGCACAGCAAATGGATTTTAAAGGATGAAAACTTAATACGGCTAAATCGCTGTGACTGCAGGAAGCACTTTTGTATACCTGCTGATCGTGCACGTACTCGCCACCCAAACTATGCGCCGCATCTTCCACCACAGAAACTCCATAATACTGGGCTAAATTATCAATAGCCGGCAAATTTACGGGAATACCTTGTAGAGAAACGGGAACAATCGCCCTCTTTGAAATGGATTTATCGCCCGCAGTCTCTTTCAACACCTGCTCCAAATTATTTACATCCATTAATCCCGTTTTCGGGTCCACATCGACAAAACGAACGTTTGCCCCAACCGAATGCAACATATTAGCGGTAGCTGCAAACGTAACGGGAGAAGTAAAAACAGTGGTACCTCTCAGATTCAAAGCCAGGTAACTCAAATGCAAAGCGGCTGTCCCACTGGAAACCACAACCACATCATCGACGTTCAAATAACGTTTTAAGGCTTCTTCGAAAGTTGTTATCTGCGACCCTTGCGTGAGCAAATCACATTTTAAAGTTTCTGCAACTGCCTGGACGTCACTTTCATCAATCGACTGACGTGAATACGAAATACGTTTCATAAATTATACAAGATGTTGAGAAAAAAACTCCAATAATTCAGGTTGAGTTAGACGTATTTGTTCCGTGCTATCTCGATCGCGTAATGTGTACGTATCATTTTCCAACGAATCAAAATCGATCGTTACACACCACGGTGTACCTATTTCATCCATGCGACGATAGCGTCGTCCGATGGCGCCCGATTCGTCGTAAACCGTATACCAACGTTTTTGCAAGCATTTAAATAAAGACCGTGCTTTATCCACGATGGCTGCCTTATTTTTTACCAATGGGAATACAGCTATTTTAATGGGAGCGATCGTCGGTTTAAAATGCAAGACAACCCTTTTTTCTCCGTTGATTTCATCTTCATCGTATGCCGAAACAAGTAAAGCCAAAAAAGTTCTATCCACGCCCACAGAAGGTTCGATAACACACGGTAAATAACGCGCTTGATGCGCTTCATCGAAAAATTCCATCGAAATACCGCTGTGCATTTGATGTTGTTTCAGATCAAAGTCTCCGCGAACGGCAATACCCTCCAACTCGTGCACCCCAAATGGATATTTAAATACAATGTCTGTACAAGCTTTCGCGTAATGCGCCAAATCTTCTTTTGCATGCTCTTGGAAATCCAACAACACTTTCTTGATACCTATGGAACAATGCCAGTCGTAACGTGTTTTAATCCATTGTTGATACAGATCGGGCCACAAAGTTTCATCATTGTGAAAAAAATACTCAATTTCCATCTGTTCAAATTCTCTCGACCTAAAAATGAAATTGCGAGGTGTTATTTCGTTACGAAAGGCCTTACCGATCTGGGCGATACCAAAAGGTAATTTTACGCGTGTTGCATCCAGTACATTCTTGAAGTGGATAAAAATACCCTGCGCTGTCTCCGGCCGCAAGTAGGCAACATTGGAATCGGTTACCACGGCTCCAACATGCGTGCTAAACATTAAATTAAACGCACGCGGTGGGGTTAAATCACCCGGCTGATCCGTCGTAGGGGATGGAATTAAACTGTATTCTTCAACGGTTGCTTCCGTTAAAGGCCTCAGTTGTAACGGATCCAACGTTTCATGCGAACGATTGATTTGCTGCTGCAGATGTTGCGCTTTTTTTAAAGCTTCTGCATCACGCGTATCCGAATCGACAACGCAGACATAACCGACTATTTCTTGTTGAATAGATACCGGGCCGTAAAAGACATGATCGGCCCTGTAGCGCACTTTGGTAACCCTACAATCTACCATAGGATCCGAAAAACCATCGACATGCCCCGATGCCTTCCAAACGTTTGGATGCAAAATAATGGAACTATCCAATCCGACCACATCCTCGCGTTCGTGGACCATAGCTTTCCACCAAGCAGCTTTTATATTGCGTTTCAATTCTACACCCAAAGGTCCATAGTCAAAAAAACCATTTAATCCACCATAAATATCGGAGGATAAAAAGACAAAACCCTTGCGTTTACAAAACGCAACCAAGCTTTTCATGTCCACCGTACACATAAACAATTACGTTGCATTTAAAATATTTTCTCCAATACCTGCAAGTCAAATAACCGACTTAGTGTAAGAATCGCATAAAACTATACCACGACTTTGAGCTTATTAAAATCTTCCGTCCGAAAACTCTCATGCCCATTACATAAATTGCTCTCTGCACGTCCCGGGAATTCCTAAAAAATTAAAGTTTTATATATATAAGTCGATATATGAATCAAACCTTTAAAATTATGTTTAACTCAATTAATGCCAACCTATCTACAGGGTCCTTGCCGGTACAAAATGAAGAACTCGCTAATCAAAAAAATCAATCGGCTCAAATAACGGCACAACGACAAGATCCCTTATCAAAACCTGCACAAGATGTTGTAAAAGCAGCTCAAACGACCACCGACATTGTCATTGCCAGTGACGGAGAATCGGCTTTAAAGAAAACCCTAGGGCAAATTGTTATGGAGAATACGAGTCCTAAGCGTGCAGAAAAAGAACGCATAGAGGCCGATACAAACCTAAAAAGAGATATTGGTAGTACCGGTGGTACGAGTGCTATGGGGACCGTCAACATGGAAGGCCTTCCTTCGGCCGAAATCACTGCAAAACCAAAAGTTGACTGAGTTTTTTAACATAGGTAGTAGCAAATATCCTCCTACACACCTTGAATTTTAGCAGTCATTGCGCGTACAAAAATGCTATGTAACCGTTTTTGCGTAAACTTTACATAAAAGTGTGTAACACACTGAAGAATTCCAGGAATTTACGATACCCGCAGATCGTGACAGATTTTAGATCACGCTGCTCTCAAAAACAAAAAGAGAAGAAATTGTATTTTTCTTCTCTTCACAATACGAAACTATAGACGACTAATTTGCTTTTGACGATTCTGGTTTTTCAACGGGTTTGATAGCTTCATTTTTAAGAATGTTTACCAAATCAATATCAAAAATCAAATGGGAACCTGCAGGAATGCTTGGAATATCAAATTCTCCATAGCCTAACTCAGAGGGGATATACAGTACAATTTTTCCACCTTTACCGACAAGCTGAACCCCTTCCTTAATTCCTGGGACTACACCATTTAAAGGGAAAGTTACCGTTTTATCCTTTGATTCATCAAACACCTTACCGTCAATAAGGCGCCCTGTATAACGAATTTCTACACTATCCATTTCACTCGCCTTTTGTGATTCATCCCCCGCAACAATAATTTCATAAGCTAATCCGGTAGGCGTTACCTTAATGGAGGGTCTTGTTTTAAGTAAATTCTCCATGTAAGTCTTGCCGGCTTGTCTATTTTTCTCAGCAGTCGCTTTGATTTCAACTTGGTGAATTTTTTCATACGCGGCAGATTTTTCTTGTAAAAATGCCTGCAAATCTTCCATTACTTCTCCCAATGCACAAGGGGCTTCTTCGCCACGCGTTGCCATTTGAACACCGTTCATCACCTGTTCTACTTCTTTAGCACTTAGCCCTAGATTTTTAACACCACTTTGCATGAAAGTGACCCAACCATAGGTTCTTAAAAAGTTAGCTTGTTGCTCATCCGTAAACCCTTTCTTAACTTCTGAGCTCGCAGTATCTTTTACCACTTTATTTTCGCCCTCCTTGATTTCACTGGCCGCACCCGTTGCACTCTGCGGTGCTTTTTCTTCAGCCTTTGCTTCACTTTTGGCGCTCTTATCCGTTTCGACACCCATTAAACAACCTGTCCCCATTAAAACGGATACCCCAACACTTGTTAATCCTCTAAATAATTTCATAGATTTAAGCATTATTTGTAAAAAAAATTAGAAGGTCAATTACTTTTTAGTAATAAATCATCATTTATTTGCATTTGGGTGTAGTGCATGGAGTATTTTAAAGGAATACAACGTTTCAACAACCCAACGATGTAAATTCGCATTCTAAGCCATTGTTGGTGAACACTCGCACAAGCAATTCAGCTTTGAAACACGATTTACGAAATTGAAACATAGGCTATTACTTCACTCAAAACAAGCACTCCTCAACACGCTTTTCGCAAAACGACCTATGGATATGCGTTAACTTCCCACAAGCTCACTGCTAAGATTCCGTATGTCATTGATATTAAAAAACCGTGTCGATCCTACTGCTCCAGGTGTCGGACTATCGTATAAATTGACATCAAAAGAGATACGAACCCGTTCTCCCGTAAGTTGACCATCTTTGGTTTGAATAGGATATTCACAGGAAACTTTGCAAGACACATTGTCTTCATGATCGGCGAACGTCATAGCTTCAAAACCGTAGACCACATTGGTTATATTCACTGAATAGCTTGGATTCGCGGGCGATCCACCTTGAAAATGTGTCACTAAAGATAACCCTTGGGAATCCAATTCGTTTTGAAAATGCGACGGTAGTAACGTGGATGCTCCAGCCACAATATTTGACAATAAGGCGATCCCTTGCGTTGCATCGTTATGGCTTCCTTGAGCCAACACGCCATGTAAGCTTCTCAGTTTTTCCTGTGCACTTTTTCCTTCAATCCTATTACCCTGATGCGCAAAAACGAGCGCATTGCCGCTTAATGCCTGCGATATATTTGGATTTAAATTATAGGTTGCCGTCCACGTCCAACCTCTATCTTGAAATACCGTTTCTGTACCTGCTGTGTTATTGAGCTTTTGAATAACCTCTGCGTCCGCATCCCTGGGCATTGATCTTAATCCATCTTCTAGCTTCTGCCGATTACTCGCCTGCTGTAACGATGGGGCCATTAACGCATGAAAAGTCTCTTGCACGGATACGACTTCGGGCGCTAAAGCAGCGTTGATCGCAGACACATCTTCGCCGGAGTCTCTGCCCAATAATCTTCCAATACCACTACTGACGACACCAACAGTCGCACTAGCTGCGTCTTTCACCGTACTAACAACCGCATGCCCTAGTGCTTGAGCGGCTTCAGCTGTATCCTGAGCCATACCAACGACGGTATCCTTTACCGCTCGAACGGTCTCAACAGTCGCACTAGCTGCGTCTTTCACCGCACCAACAACCGCACGCCCCGCCACTTGAGCGGCTTCAGCTACATTATGAGTCACATCAACAACCACACGGGTTGCCTCTCTAGCCATTTGAGCAGGCGCCGTTGTCGTAGCCCATGCTTTAGCTAAATCCAGGCAGGCAGTGGCGATTGACTCCGGAGTTTTATTGTCTCTCAAAAGTTGACATACGGCTTCTGTTCGCTGCGGGTTGTTAGCAAATAAATTTAATTGACTAAATCCCACAGTACCTCCAATATAGACGCCCTCAGCCACATTGGGGGCTTGTTGCCCAGTGCCGTTCAAATGATGAATCGTTTCATTGATGAATTTCTGCAGACGTGGTGTTAAACTTTGCACTAAGTCAGCACCCACGCTTTCGCTACTCGTACACGCTCTCGCTATTTCCTGCATGATGTCATCCGTACCACTGATTGCAAACCCCAAACACACTAAATACTCGTGCATATGATCCATATCACCGTTTTGAATTATGGGTTGCATATAACTTACCGCAAGCGCTGCAATCTTATCTTGTACAGGCTCACTTAGTTTTTCAACTTGAGGAAACAAACGCACACAAGCTTTGGCAAAATTTTGGTAATTTTCGGGACAAGGTTTTCCAAGAACGTCGGTTAACGTACGTTTTAAATTACTCAATGACTCTTCAGAGGGTAATAGAGCTCCACTTGCGCGAACAATTTTTCCTAGAGTAGATGTGATCAAATTATTCGATAAAGCCTCTTGTAAACGGTTAAACTCCTCAACATGCCGTCTTAATTCGGGTGATAAACTTTCATTAGACGCTGAGAACAACCTTTTGAGATTATTAAAACTTAGCTCGGTTCCTCCCATGTCCTGAAAGTCTTTCAAGCATGCAGCAACAACTTTTTCGTGAAACAACTTGGGTTCATTTGTCAGTAAATTATTATCGGAATTATTTAAAATATGTTCCGTGACTAAATGATCGGCTACATTTCTGACCAAGCTTGTTGAACAGAGCCATCCAATGAATCGCTGCATGACAGAAGCCTCTCCTCTATCAACAGATAACACATTACTTAGTACAAAATCTGAGGAGAAAACTTTATCAAAGACCAATTTTTTACACGCATCTATCAAATGTTTATTGTCACCATTTTCTTGATACAATGTACCCACTAGCCGCAATACGGTACCCATTACATCCTTATTGAGATCGGCAAATTCACCTTTTGCGCATGCAATATCATTCAAGACATTCACGACAAAACGTGTGGTCGCATCTCCCAACTGCCCCAGATTGCCTAAAGACGTCATACGCACCAACGTACCATGTTCAGTTCCAAGGCTCGTTATTGGATCCCAATGTGCACTTTTTAATTGGTCTGGCAAACCTTGGATACTACTTCCTAAGCTTTGAAGTCCTCCGGAAACAACTTCGGAAAGCTTTGAATTAATGGATGTCTTAACCGCATTCATCAAATTGCGTGCAGATTCATTTTCCCAATTTCTAAAAAATCCAATCTTTCCAAAAGTACATGCGTTAAAAAAACGCGCCAACAAATACTTTGCACCCGTACTGGCAATAGAAGGTTGTTCTTGCTGCTTTATATCTAAAGGCTCTACCCGTGTATCTATGGGCGTGAGAGATGTGGCCTGAGAAGAATGATGAATAGAGGATGACATGATGAAATACTACGAACTATGCGTTTCTCTCAAAGCAGCTTTCCAGAGCAGACAGGATTCAATAAACGCATTCAGGTAGCCATTGAATGCATTTTGAGGCATATCTTCACCTTCAAGTACCTTGAATAAAAGAACATGGTTGTTCTTTTCATCCAGACCAAAGTAGGATTGACCGGTTAATTTACCAAATAATTGATTGATAAGCAAAGATTTAAAAAACTTTTCCCTATGTTCCGCAGGAATCTCAAAAATGGGTGCGTAAAAATAGATGTGGGGTTCTGCTGGCTCAATGTAGCACTTGATTTCTCCATCATTCAAATCAAGTACAGAGCCATAGGTTGAATCGTACGGCAATGCCTGATCATGTTTTAAGACATCGCGCGAATAGGTGCTTAGCAGTAATTCAAGATCCATTTGCACCAATTTTAAAAATAATAAAAAACTCTGTCAATATCAAAGCGATCATGCCCACAAATGTCCCATTTTGAAGCTTGCTAGCAACAACATTAGGGTGTAAATTTAAGAAAATATGCTGGCATGTAGTAAAAAGTGTTTAATTCAATTGGCCTGGGTACATAAGTTAAATCAGATTAATCGATTTTTGCTGCACGATCTGAGCAATTATTTAACGGGTGTTTTGACGTTGAGTGAACTTTACTGCGAACATCCCACTTCAGAATCGCTCCTAGAAGGCTTGGACATCATTAAAAAAAACGCACTAAAAAGTCGCGATTTGTTAGCACTTTTGGCACAACTCAATCATCCCCAAATCACAACACCCACCTATGTCGACTTACAATCTTTACTGCAAAACCTACGGCCTATTATTCAAGCTATTTTACCCTCCAATGCGCATTTTGAAATCAAGTATGCGTCCCAAAATCCCCTACCACTTTTATGGGGAATACCCCACGTTGTACAACAAATCTTTCTGCAGCTCATTTGCAACGCCGGCGAAGCTATAAAAACAGCACCGAAACCAAGCGTTACTTTATCCATTGATCCGAGAGACGACGCTATTCAATGCGCTTTGTACGATAATGGGAAAGGATTTCCAAAAGATTTTGAGCAACAATTATTTCAACCCTTCTATACAAGTTTTTCCGACGAACAACACCTAGGACTTGGCCTCTTTTCCATTAAAGAACACTTAGGTATGCAAGGAAGGAACATTCAAGTTGAACCGTGCGACGGCGGCACATGCATTCGGTTTTCTTTCAGCACCCTTTCGATGTGAAGCCTTACCCTATTCTCATTTTAGACGATGACATCACCATCTTGATGGCACTCCAAGAAACTTTAAAAGGAGAAGGCTATGCTTATTTCGCCACCTCCAAAATTTCAGAAGCCTTACGGGCTTTGGAGCAAAAGACATTTGCCGTTGTCATTTCAGACCAACGCATGTCAGAAATGACAGGACTTCAATTTTTGCAGCAAGTAAAAGAACAATGCAAGCTGTGCACGCGTATTCTCATCACGGGCGTATTAACAACCGAAATATTTCTAGAAGCCATCAATACGGTAGAAGTTTTTAGATGCCTCCCAAAACCTTGGACACGCGATACCTTGCTTGCCGCAATTAAAGAAGCCTACCAACATTTTGAATACAACATGGCATTTCCAAAAGCACATCGGGAAATTTTGCAAATTAATCAGCAACTCGTTGAAGAAAATGTACGTCTACGTCGGCAATTGGCTCACCTATGATTGTACGAAATTCTATTTGCATCGTCGAGGATGACATCAATTCGGCCTTCGTTTTGCAGACGATTTTATCTAAATCTGGATACGAAGTTTTACCGCCAGTTTCAACCGGCGAAGAAGCAATTGCACGCGCAGCAAGCGATAATCCAGCCCTCATTTTAATGGATATTACGCTATCGGGCAAACTCGATGGCATTGAAGCGGCAAAGCGCATCAAACAAAAATATGACATTCCCATCATTTACCTGACAGGCTATTCTCCCGACACCATCATTCAACGCGTAAAAGAAACAACGCCTTTCGGTTTTATCATCAAACCCTACGATCCAAAATCCGTTCTCATAACCATCGAAATGGCGTTGCATAAGGCAGCCATTGAACATGAATCGATGGAGACAAAACGTCGCCTGGCAATTACTTTAGGCACCCTGCAAAACCCTGTTTTTTCGACCGATGCTACCGGCCATATTACCTACTTAAATGCGGCTGCACAAAATTTTTTGGGGGTTAATTTAACGCACGTTATGGGTCAACCTTTCGATCATTTCTTATCATTTTACACCCTAGACTCGAAACAAAAACCAATGGCATCATTTCTCGAATTTAAAGATAAACAGGAGGCTTCAGAAGTGGTTACCTTGAACAAAGATCGTCAACAAAGATACGTGCGCATACAAGTAAATACATTATCCGATCTCTATCAAAACGTCGAAGGTTATGTCATCGCACTCAACGATTTTACGGAGCAATTCCACTACGAACAAACTAATCAGAAACTCGCTTCAGCACTCACAAATTCTCATGAAGGCGTCATCATTGCCGAATGGAACAGTCATACCAACGAATTTGCCATTGAATATTTCAACGAAGGCCTTGTTCAATTACTAGGTCATCCCGTACAGGCGTTAAAAGGTCAACCTGTTTCCAAATTATTTTATAAAGGTTTTGGAGAAGACGTATGCAGTGCACTTGCGCAAAGATATCCCTACGCTACAGACATTATCATGCAGCGCTACGATGGAAAATTTATTCATACCCATTGGGAAATAACGCTCCCATCCGATAGCAACGTTTCCGAATACTACACGGTTATCACAATCAACGACGTAACACACTTGCGGCAATTGGAAGAAAACTTGCGACAAACGCAAAAGATTGAGGCGGTAGGTCGTTTGGCAAGTGGTATTGCGCATGATTTTAACAATTTACTTTCCGTCATTAACGGATACGCAGAACTTGTCCTCAACAAAGTTTCGCAAGAACAAGACATATATTCGCATGTAAAACATATTTACGAAGCGGGACACAAAGGAGCATCATTGGTCAATCAACTGATGACATTCAGTCGTCAAAATAAACAAAATGAAAAAACACTCATTGACGTCAAGCGTACGGCGCACAATACCTTACAAATGTTACAACACTGGCTGGGAGAAAAAATCCAATTGGGTGTGCGTATTGACAAAAATCTATGGCCCATTTATTCCCAGGAAACTTACATTGATCAAATTCTCGTTAACCTATGCGTAAACGCAAAAGATGCTATGCCGCAGGGAGGCTCTTTGCATATCCACTTTGAAAATTTTACGGGAACTCCAAGCAATTTATCCTACGGTCATTACGTCAAACTTACCGTTAGTGATACGGGGATAGGTATCGACCCAAATATACAAAAGAAAATTTTCGAACCATTTTTTACAACTAAACCTATTGGACAGGGAACAGGTTTAGGACTATCTTGCGTATACGGTATTATCAAGCAGCATAACGGCACTATTCAAATAGATAGCCAGCTTAATTTGGGAACAACATTTACCATTTTTATGCCCGCCAATACCCGCGATTCTATTCGGACAACTCCACAAAAAATTACGCACCCTACGACACGGCCAAAACGTAACATATTTCTTGTTCAACTACCCGATACGATAGCCCAATGCCTCTATCATTGCTTACAAATTCAAAAAGAGACACCTCACTACTGCAATCAAATGCCTTTGACACAAGAAGTAACGCAAGAGGATAGAATCGTCGTTCCGCAATCCATAGCAAATCGATTGAACTACCCTCAAAACCAAATCGTATCGATTCCCGATTCTTCCGAAACCTACCCCCATGCATCGGTTTCCCATCCCTATGCGGTGTGCGAAATTCTCAAAAAACTAGAACCTTAAAACACGATGATCTTCAACCCATGTAAATCACAAGGGACATGCCAATCATTGCAGTCAAAAGCTAAATTTAAATAGAGATGCACCGGCTTACAAACGTATTACACACAAAAATGTCTATTCCAAAAATACTTAGGCTTTTTTATGGGAAATCTCTCTCAAGTTGCCGCGTTAAGAAATATATACATGGGTTTTATTTCCCTTCCTATTAGTTACGCACTTACGAAAAATTTTCAAACGTTTCAGCGGTTAACATTACTTTAGCGCAGGGTACAATAACGTATCGCGAATGTTGTCCGCCTCCGTTAACATGATCACCAATCGATCGATGCCAATACCCATGCCTCCTGCTGGTGGCATACCGTATTCGAGTGCCGTCAGAAAGTCATTGTCAATCTTTTGGATTTCCTCACCGGCCTGCATTTCAAACATGCGCCTTTGGACAAAAGGGTCGTTTTGTTCCGAGTAAGCTGGGGCAATTTCCTGGCCATTCATGTACAATTCAAACACATCAATGACGGACTCATCTTCCCCATTAATTTTCGCTAGGGGACACAATTCTTTCGGCAAATGTGTCACAAAAGTTGGCTGAATTAACCGAGGGGCAATACGTTTTTCAAATATACTATTCGTTAGTTCGAAATCTTCCGCATGGGGATCCACATCGATACCCATCTCGGCACATTTCTGCAATTTTACATTGCGAGGCGATTCAAACCAATGCCCCACGTTTACTTCCTCTAAAATCAATGTGCGGTACGTTACCTCCCTCCATGATCCAGATAATTCAATCATTTCCCCCGTATAACTGCGCAGCGAAGTTTTTCCAATGACATGTTGGCAAAGATATTGCATCAAATCGTATACGAGTTTCATCATGCCACGGTAATCGCTGTACGCCTGATAAAGCTCAATCATTGTAAATTCAGGGTTGTGCCGACGTGAAATGCCTTCGTTGCGAAAATTACGACCTATCTCAAAAACACGATCGTAACCACCTATAAGCATACGTTTCAGGTATAACTCTAGAGAAATACGCAAAAAGAAATCTCTATTGAGTGCGTTCATGTGCGTTACAAACGGTCGTGCCACCGCACCCCCCGCCACCTCGTGCAACATCGGTGTTTCTACTTCAACAAAATCCTTATCCCACAAAAATTGTCGAATCCCCCTAATAATATCGGAACGCTTAAAAAATCTTTTCCTCGATTCCGGATTTACAATTAAATCCAGATAGCGTTGGCGATAAACAGCGTCTGGATCCGTTAATCCATGCCATTTTTCCGGCAATGGACGAAATGATTTCGACACCAAAAC
This sequence comes from Puniceicoccales bacterium, assembly GCA_031260015.1. GTDB lineage: Bacteria > Verrucomicrobiota > Verrucomicrobiia > Opitutales > UBA9783 > CABUVL01. The sequence goes on along the minus strand of JAIRKR010000062.1, from coordinate 7,884 downwards.
GATGGAAGAAGCGCGTACCGTAATTTCACCCGTTTTGGTTCTAAAAACGCTACCGACAACACCCAAAAAATCGCCAATATCAAACTTTTTAAATTGCTGATATACGGCTTCTCCTACCCCATCCCGAGATACGTAAACCTGCATGATGCCCGTTTGGTCCAGCAGGTTAATAAAAGAAGCCTTCCCCATCAAACGAAACAAAACAATGCGTCCGGCAACCGCTACCTCGAGGTCTGTTTGGGGTTCCGCTTTTTCGAATAATACTTGAACCGATTTTGCCGTATGCGTTTGTTTACAGTTAGCTTGAAACGGATTTTGGCCGGATGCACACAATGCATCAAATTTAGCTTTTCTAATGGGAAATAAATCGTTGGCATCATCGTTCATAAAGCAAGTAGTCAAGAGATGGCATGAAGATTTTTCAAGGAAAATAAACTGGAAAGAATGTAAAACACTTTACCCGTCTTCAAGCCCTTCGGACTTACCTTGGAAGTAAATTCAACAAACTTCCGAACACTTTTATCCGGGCATTACGCCCTACAACATTTTGGTGGAGTCGATCGGGATCGAACCGACGACCTTGTCATTGCGAACGACACGCTCTCCCAACTGAGCTACGACCCCGTATTCCTAGAGTAAATTCTAAAAAAAGCATCCATTTAACAAGTTCAAAGTAACAAAATTTACGACTACCTTAAGATAAAGTTTAAAGGATTAAAATAGAATAACCACTGCGGATTGCGAAATGTCCCCGTTACTTTGGCCGAAAATCCTTTGAGTATAGGCTGAAACAACTGCATCATCTGTTTCATAACCGGTGCCTTAAGTTGCTTGTAATCTAAAAAAGAGAATAAAATATGCGCATCCAATGACTTGCTTAACAAATTGACTTTTCCATTGATTTTAGCGTGTGCGCTGGGACCTGTCATATGCGTTTCTTTCGAATGTAAAATACCATTTTTTAATTCAAATTGAGATTTCAGCCAATTAAAATCAACCGACGAAAATAAGTGCAATTTTTTTGGGAAAATTTTTATTAGAGGTCCCAACAAATGCATTTGGGCTAAATTTGAATTTGAAAACGTTAGTACACCTTGCGCCTCAAAAGATTCTAATAGACCTATTTCTCCCTGTCCAGATGCATCAAAATCCAAGATCCCTTGGTAAGCCGGTAAGTTATCTTCGGGAATATCATCATACCAGGATTTTAAACATGGAAGCTTTTGTAAAAGCATTTCACTGGAAACGTTTTCACCCTTCAGCGAAAAGGATAACCTATCGTCATCCGTCAGGTGCATCATCCCCGTAACGGAAGCCTGTGCGTCGAGCAGACCAAAAAATTTTTGGATATGCAATTGCGATGGAGTATAACGAGCTTGCACCTGTAGGTCTTTAACGGGTAATGAATGCATAACGGTCGACGGAACATGCAATGCTACATCCAAATATTCTTCTTGGGAAGGCAATGCGCCGTCACCGCAAAAAACACCTCTGAAACTGGCTTGTGCAAGCGCATTATCCTGAAAAACAGAAAATTTGTCTCCGGATGTATGCATTCCAAAAATATTCACAAATCGATTCCAATCGAGCCACGCATAGGTACCTTGACCACAAATATTCCAAGACTCTTGACGATCTTGATAACCACCATACTGCCAATCTACCTGGCAATTTCCCCGTCCCGAAGAGGTCTGAACATTTGTTGCATCGATTAAAGTGTAACCGGCGATATTGCCAAGTAAAACTTCCAAGTTATTAAAGCCTACCTGCTTGTAGCAAAAATCATGTGCCCCTACACTTCCAAAGAAACTATCCAACCGATGATTGGTATTGTGCCACGTAAAATCAAAATTGGTTGTGGGGAATTGCTGGTTAAATGTAAAATCATCCCAAAAGGGAATCCACCAATCGGGTAATGATGCCTTAAACAAGTAGGTAATTTGCGGATCTAAAATGCCAACAACATGCAAACGTCCCTTTTGCTTTTGCGGCCAATAGGAGCCACAAGTTTTGAAATTGGATCGCGTATTGTACAATTGGCCATGCCATGTCCAGGCGTGCATATCCATAAAAAGCTGAGTATTCAAAAAGACTTTATCGCAGAGAATTTCGGATACACGGAACGCACGGCTTTCGGCCGCCATTTGAAATATTTTGTCTTTTTGGTAATAACTCCGAAAAAAAGTAGGTCGGGAGAAGTCAACATGATATTCGTTGGAATTAAAATAACGGTGCAATAAAGCGGGCTGTAGTTTTCCCAAACAGTCTAATTGCCAGGGTGTAAAGTTTGAAAGCGTACAGCGTCCTTGCACATATCCTTCTTCGTTTTCCAACAACAATTGCATATTTGTCTTTTGGGGATTTACACGTAGAGCCCGTACATAAAAACAAATGGGATGCATTGTTGCCCCATGAAAGAGGTTGCCATAAACGCATCCATGACCCATCAGTTTCGATATCGACATATCGTCTTCCATTTGAAAGCTCAACTTGGGTTCAACGAAAGTAGCTTCGTCGTAAAAACAACGCTTTGCTTTCGCAATCACATGCATACGCTCTTCAGAAATTTTTAAAAAACATTGCAAATCCTCAATCTTGAGAATTTCCGTAGGTGTTAAGGGGTAGGTAAGTCGGGGTACATCTATTTGGATGAAACAATCCTGTTGATTTACACGTACGTATACGGAAATGGGCATTTCCGGCAAAGACGCAGACGCATCGGGCAAAACTTTGGATAATTTTTCTACCCAACCCCACAGATAACTGGGTATATTGTTTAACTTTTCACTTGTGACATAGATGGGATGTATACCCCAAAACCCCTGCAAATGGATCTGTCGGTAGGTACCTGAAGTTTGAATATACCCATTTAATTTATCCAGATGTACGTTGTCGTAGTGTAAGGAACCTTGTCGCACATACATTTTATGCTGGGTGCTTTTGAAAAAATAACGTAGAACATTTAAGTCCGGTTGGAGCATTAAATACGGTAATGTACATTCACAGTGAGGTGTCTTGTAAGAAAGATTGGTACCCCATAATTTGGTATCGGAAACCGATAACGAGGTACAGGTAACATCTTTCCGGAGTAGGTACTGCCGCAAGAGCTTAGGGACCACAAAATTGAGAGATTTGAATTGAATGCACCAAAATGCACATTGTGCCATCCATAACATAAAGAGCAGCGCGGTGATTTTTCGATACATCGTACGTTACCGCGCTTCCCCGTACACGCTAAATTTTAGGGCTTTATGCTCCCAAGTAGGTAATTCAGTTAACGTAAAAATAGCGTCTATCCATGGTTGAGTGAGTGCAAAAATTTTACCCTGATATTTTGCAAATTGCAAATCACCGCCCAATCGTTCTGCAACGTACAAAACATACGTTCGAATAGTATTTTCCGCATCTATGGTTTGAATATGCAACCGATGCGGCCATAAGTAATTCATCGTAGAACCAAAAGCCAAATAGGGGATTGTATGTTCATTAAAACGAATAAATTTTTTTGCATTCAATCCTCTTAATAGGCTTTCAATAGGTTTGGTTATTTTGGGATGTTCAAAATCTAATGATTTTAATGCAAATAATAAGGGACCTTGGGCAAGTTTTTTTGTACTCGACAACCAACTTAACGTGTAGAGTTGTTCATCCTTATTCCATTGCCAAATTTGCTTATTCCGGAAATCATCGAAAGACCGATTGAAACAATCGGGATCCAATAATGTAATTTTAAATAAAGTGGGATCGTCTTTTAATTTTAAGTAAAAATTACCTTGAACATCGTACAACGTGCACTGCATTTGCTCTTGTGGCAAAGACAGTTTCACTTGTATCGAGTCTTCGCAAGGTAAACTTAGCGAAGCAAAGGTAGCGTCTAAAAAGCTTTCGACGTATGTCGTTTTTAATTGTTTCAGCAATGTATAAATTGCACCGTAAGAAGCTCGATCCGTGTTCACAAGCACTTGGTTTTGATAATGCAAAGCTTCCCACCGCTGCCCTTCAATCCGCTGCAATTCAATTTGATCGTTGGCATGCGCGTAAGTTACTTTGTCCACGGATGCGATTGGAAAGGTAAAAATTTGTCGCTCACGCAGTGTTTCTTGCGGATTATCAAGTCGAGAAACCCACGTTGACTTAAAAAGGAAAAGTCTATCGTAGTTCTCTCCTTGCGCAACGAAAATATTTTTGTCATCATTATAAGGCAAAAATTTAAGGGTATACGTACGCGTATCGTCGGAAATTGTTAATGTGCGTACATATTCAGGAGAATTGAGTTGTGGAATAAAACTTGCAATTTCTTTGGCATCTAAAAAACGAAAAACTTCTAGGTTTTTTATTTGATGGATAACCGTTTCTACGTGCATATTGCTGGCCTTTGCACTGACAGGGTTTTTTAGCCACCACTGTTCTTTTTCTTGGCTTAAAAATACGTGCTGCGTGGGTGTGTCGTATAAAATACTCTGCAGATTGTTTAAACTTCCTTGAAAAATGTACGCGCTGCACCATTTGTCCAATTCAAAAAATAAAGTGTCGAATGCCTCAGGAGTACTTATAAAAATCATCTGCGTTTCGGGCTCGTATAGGTACAAACAATTATTAGACTTTATCTTCTGCCCAACGTGTAGCGTGTAAACGCGCTGGTCGCTTGCAATCTTTATCGAAACCCATGGCGGATTAAGACCGTATTGATCCAATAAATTTTTTTCCGTTTGCAAATGGCAGGCTTTAAAATTAAGTTTTGTATCCAAGTTGTCCAATTGTTGAATAAAAGACTCTACCGCTAGATTATTGGCCGTCCAACGAAATGGGCTTTCTAATTGCCAGGAAGTAGCCGACTTTTTTAATTTGTAAGTGTTACCGGTATCCAGGTGCGCAATTTCAATCGACTGAACGTTAAGGAGTTTTGATTGTACTTGCAAATGGGGCACATCGTTCGTCGATTTCGAGTGCGTTTTTACGTAATAATAGAAGGCAACCCAAAATAAATTCAGTAGCAATAATAGCAGTGTAAAACTAAAACGTAACATTTTATTCCTTCCTCACAGCATACATCACAATGCCCAACAAGCAAAAGATAAACGGTAAAATCAGAAAATTTAAACAAAGTAGCAATAATTTCTGCTGTGACAAAGTGAGCGCGTACGTATTCAGAGGCAGGGGATTGAGTAAAAACGCATATTCATTGCCTAAAGCCCACTTAAAGCAATTTAAAAAAAACCAACGATTTCCCAACGAAAGGACCCTCTCGTTGCTCAACCAATCGGCGCATCCCACAACAATGGCCCTTGAATTGGACAATTGCACATTAAAATTTGTTTTCGGTGTGTTATCAAAGAGACATGCCAAAGTGTGTGAACATCGTACATCTTGTTGCGCATTGAAGGATAAGCTATCCGTATTTACAAGTTGTCTCGACCAACTGGTTTCGGCTGAATGTAAGAGCTGTGTACAGTAGGACACATTACCCTTTGGATCCAGTGTAATGGGACGCGTAAGACCGAATATTAAGCCGAGATTATGCTGAATTAAAGCTTGTGTTATTTCATGTGACGTCAAACGTCGAATGATTAAGTCACCCTGAGAACTAAGAAAATCTTTTCCATCATCCAAAAGCAATTGTCCATCGTCTTTCAAGCCCAACGCATTGAGCAATATTTCTAAGCCATGCTCATAAATAGGATGTAGGCATACAAGTAGGCGACCCCGTTTTTGAAACAGGTAAGTTTTCAGGGCTTCGCATTCTTCTTCCAAGTAAGGAACCTGAGGACCCGCAATAACGAGCATATTTGCGTCCTGTGGAATACTGAGACAATTTTCAAGCGGACGCACTTCAAAGTTATGTTGCCTGAGCGTTTGACCTGCCAAAGAAGCCCCCTTGTTCCCGTGAATATCTTTAAAATTGTACTCTTTATGCCCCAATATCCAATAAATAACTTTAGGTCGACTTTGCGTTAAATCCAACAAGCTATTCGTCAAAATATGTTCCCCCAGAAACTGCGATTGCGTTTCCGTTTTTCGATAAAAATCCTCTTCATGCAAAAATTTGAATTTTGACCCCATGGCCAAAATAATACCTTCATTTTCAGACAAATCGTATCGTTTTTTTACGGACAGAGTTTCTTGGGGATTACGCAACGTATTTATGATTTTGAAATTAAATTTTAAAGAAGTTTTATGCGTCATGAATGCGTGATACGCATCTGCCAGGCGCGTCATCTGTTTCAAAAAGTTTCCATGCGTATGAGATTCATTGGTTAAGATAATTAAATCAACCGAATGTTGTAATGTGTTCAAAAATGACTGCGTTTCGGTACTGAGCGTATTGCATTGATTGTTGGAAAAATCTACCCGCACGTAGGCATGATTGACTACGCATTGCAGCCCCAAAAGAAGTGTAATGATCAATAATGCCTGCAAAAAACAGTTAAAAATTTTAATGCGGTTAAAATTCTTAAAGTTATCTAAAAATTTCATCGTAAAGATTTTTGTTCAACGACAATCGCGGTAAGGGCCAAGATCAATATTCCTGACCCTGTGAAGAATAAACAAGGGCGTAGATCAAAAATGCCGTTGCAAAGATCCTCCAAGGTACGAAAAAAGTCAACGTAGATACACCATTCTTGACAACCAATGTATTCGGACAACATGCGGAATCCCGTAAAACATGCAAATAAAAATCCAAAACACAGCAAACTCGCAACCGTTTGACTTTTGGTTAAACTACTTGCAAATAGGCCTAGGCTGATAAACAAGCAACTTGTAATTGCAATAAAAATGCTTCCCCCAAAAAGAACTTGCATCGTAACCAGTGGAGTCACCAAATCCTGTTGCAACCAGTAATTTGCAAAGTATGGGAAAATAAGACTCAATGCCCATAGGATAATATATAATCCATAAATTGACAAAAATTTACCGATGACCAAGCTGTGCACGCTTACGGGTGTCGACAATAAACTTTCAAGCAGTCCCAGTCGACGTTCTTCGGCAAATGACTTCATGGTCAATAAAGGTATAATACATAACGTGGGTAACCAAAATATACCAAAAAAACTCTGCAATGTACTTATCTCCATGGTGTTACGGCTGTAAAAAAAGAGGATGTATAAATAATTAAATCCCATAAGCGCCAAAAAAAGTGCCGTTATAAAATAAGTACTGGCATGACATAGCATCTTTTTGTACTCATTTGCAAGTAACGTTAAAATAGTGTTCATAAGCGTTTATTGTCTACCTTTTTCCAGGCAGCCGAAGTCAATTTCAGGAATAACGATTCCAAATCGGGTTCTTTTTTTACAAATTGAATTAACGGCCAATTATTTTCAAAAATCCAACGCGTCAATTGACCTTCGACCCCTGTTTCTGCGGATTCTGTTTCAATCGTATAAGTCATTCGCCGATCCCCATGGGCAATTGATTTTTTTACACACAACTTAACCGGAGCATACGATAAACGTTCTGGGAAATGACCGTCTTTATCCACCAGGGTAACCTCGTAACGCGTTGTCCGAAAATATTGTTTTCTCAAATTTTCCGAAGTATCGTTGGCAACAATTTGCCCCTGATTAAGAATGATTAAATGCGTACACGCTACCTCAACTTCCGGCAAAATGTGACTTGAAAATACGACCGTAGCATCACCGCGCAATTTTTTGAGTAAATCGCGAATCCCTAAAATCTGATGCGGATCAAGACCAATCGTAGGTTCATCTAAAATAATGACCTTCGGTTGCCCCAACAACGCTTCAGCAATACCCACGCGTTGTTTAAAACCTTTAGACAAAGCTCCAATCATTTTCTTTGCCGCTATACGGTGAAGATCGCAACGTTCTAAAGCCTCCCACACGCATGTTTTAAGCAACCGATGAGGCACCTGTTTAATACGTG
>JAIRKR010000017.1 GCA_031260015.1 Puniceicoccales bacterium | reverse complement strand
ATATTGTGTCAATGTGTCACACAGTGTGCCTCACGCTATCACACATCCACTGACCCCAAATATGCATTATACCTCAAAAGTGCCGATATCTACACAACACGCACGATATATTACGCATGTTACATATCCCAAATGTTTAAACTTGTTGCAGTAAAAGCGTACAACATTAGCTGCTTTTTCCATAAAATGCCCTAACGGCATTACTTTTTCCTTGCTCTCGATGACGTTCTTTCCTAAAATTATTACATGGATGTCTTATCAAGTCTGCTGGGCAGTCAAAAACAAAAATTTATCTATACCTCTGAAACTTCTTGTTTGTTGGCCACTGTCACAAAAGGGAAAAAATCTACGCTCTCTTTATCCGACCTGGAAGAATTACCCAACAATCCTTTTAAAGAAAATGCTTACTTTGATGCTCCCATCCTAAAAAAAATCACTAAAAGCAAAAACGCCATTTGCGTAGTTGCCCCATTATCTCGTTTTATCTATAAGGCAAAATTAGAAGCAAAAACCAAAAGTAAAGGGATCCAAGGATTGATTCCACTGTTAAAAGAACGATTCAACGCCGACCTAAAAACGAATCAAATTGCGGCTATCGATGCTTACACGGGTATAGAAATTAGAGATTCGGCAAATACGGTCCTGCCTGACCACGTTTGTTTTATAGGAACTCAAAAACAAGAGATAAAAATGATTCAAAGTGAGTTAATGGGCTGCCAATGTATTCCAAAAAAATTGCTGTTGACAACACTCACAACCACCAAAGGGCTCATGGATTACGTAAAATTGGTTAAAGTTACGCAACCCGTTTTATTTATAGACTTTTCCATTAACCAATCTTTAGTGTTTGTGCTTTGCAACAATCATCTTGAGGCTGCTTATCCGCCCGTCCATGGCTTAAAAAGCTTGATTAGTTTAACGCGCAAAGCATGTAGTCTTCCCGATGACGTCAGCACCTACAAATATTTGCTTCAGTCCGTGACGGAAGATGCTCAAGTCATGGAAACAATCACACAACGTATGTGCGCCGATATTAAATCTTATATCGATTTTTTTGAGGTACAAACGAGCTTACCCATCGAATTGCTTTTCATCAATGGCCTGTCCCCTCAACTCGCCTGGTTAACGCAATGTATTAGCAAGGTACTCGAAATTAAGCCCTTACAAATTGATTTTGACGCCTGGTTGCAGGCTCACAAGGGAAACACGCAAAGCAACGAGAAAACAACGCAAATATCCCAGCCTTTATGGATTGGTATGTTAAGTGCTATCTTTAATTATTTCAGATGAACCTCCAGGCATTAAAATTGTACCTTAGCCCTAAACCACGTCCGTGGGAGATAGATTTTAGAGATAAATCTATTGTGATTAATTCTCAACTTTCATCCATAAAAATCTATGCCCTTGCGGCCATGGGCATTTTTACAGTTATTTTAATAGGTGTGAGCTTCTTTACAGAACTTGATCACAGGCGCCAAACTAATCGCTTTAACGAAATAAAAACTTTTCTAGATAAAAATACAACTTTGCATCAGCAAATGATGCGGCATAACAAAGATTTTATAGAAACTAAAAATAGGGTACATACGTTATTAAGTGCGTATATGCTGCCCATTGATTTGTCCGAATTTTTATTAGAATTGTGCAAGGGTAAACCTAACGAGATAAGGTTCAATACCTTCATTGCCGATTGCCAGAATGATCCCAGTACAAAAGTTGTCGATGCGGCCAATAAGTCGTTCCATATACAAATCTACGGTATTGTGAAAGGCGATATCGCAATCCTAGAGTCTTACAAAACTCAATTGCTACAACTTAAAACGATCGATGCGTTTAAAAATAAGTGTAAATGTTTTTATAATCTCGAAAAAAACAATGCCGACCAGCAAGTAGACGAAACCAGATTCCAAATTAATTTACAATATAACGCCTAAATTATCCATGAATGCTTTAGATCTCAGCAAAGTCAAAAATTTTTTAAGGAAGAATATAGTCTGCGTTATTTTAGTCGCCGTTAACCTTATTCTGTTCATCTTTGTACATTTTAGACAAAACCAAACGGAGGAAGTAGAACGTAAGACGGATGCCATCAGTGTAAAGTCTAGCCTGATTGAAAAACAAATGGGTGAGCTAAAGAATATAGCAAGTGACTTGAAAAATTACAAAGATTTAGAAGCGGCTCTACACAAGCAGTATTTCGATTTTGGCAACCGAACAGCGATGTACAAATTTTTGGTAAAATTTGAAAAAATTCTTGGAAAAAATTCGTCTAACATCGCCATATCGAATACCTATGATCTTACAAAGAGCAAAACGGTTGCATTAAATCAGGATACCAGTGAATACGTGGGAGATTTCTTACTGGTTGATTTTACGGTCAATTTTCAATCGACTTTTTCGACGGTAATTACGCTATTAAAAACACTTAGGGAACAAAAATATTTTACCAATGTTAAAAAGTTAGATCTCAAAGAACATGTCGAAAATACTTCCCGGGAAGATACTGTGGATCTTTCAAAAAAAGAACCCAAAGTTAATGCTACCATCGTCTTTAGCATGTTGGGGCAAATAGGGCAAGGAGGAGATCATGCGTAGAGTATATCTTGGCCTAATCTTGCTGGCTTTGGGGCATATAGGCTTGAGTGCTCCCAAGAAAACCGAAAAACCAAAACCAGATGCCATTATGCTACCCAGTGAAAGATCCAAAGCTATTCAAGAAATTAGCCAACTGCTTGAAAGCAATGACAAAACATTCAATTGGGAAGAAGTATATACGCCTTTTCTCTTCGATGCAAAAACAGAATTAACGTTTGAAGAAGTGCAACCTACCGTCGTCGAGAACACCGTTGAAGAGGAAGAACCTCAAATCAACGAAATTTTAATTTTAACACAAGTGGGTAACGCTTTGCAACCTTCGGGTTCCATTCAAAAAAATGGTGCATTTTATCTCTGCGTGCAGGGCAACCGAGTTTTAAAGGAAGGTACTACTTTGCATGCAAATTACCAAGGACAAACGTTTGAAATAACCCTCAGTGAAATACAAAAGAAACGCTTCACATTACAACTCAATAACTATGCTTTAACATTTAATTATTAACAAGATGCGACACGCCATAACAATACCACAGTATTTACGTAATTCAATCAGATCCACCTTGCTTTTATTTGCCCTACTGTCAAATCTAACGATTCATTGCTGGGCGGATGGCGAGGGAATGATGGGAAGACCTCCTGTCTTTGATCCCCAGGCGGCCCTTCCATCGTTTTCTGATTTAAGCAAAACAATCTCATCGAGCAAACAAAGTGAGGCATCCCCCACTGCGACAAATTTCAGTGATACAAGTAAGGTGGATAGCAACATTGTAGTTACTTTTAAAGATACCTCAACAAATAAAGTGGTCGACGGTGAAGAGCACATTTCGGTCGACTTCATCAATGAGGATATTAAACAGGTTTTGCGCTACGTAGCCGAATTGTACGATCTCAACATCATTATACCTGCGGCTCTGCAAGGGAATGTGACGGTTCGTTTAAAAAATACAACATGGGAGTCTTTATTGGATGCCGTTTTGGGACCCGTAGGATGTACGTATACTAAACATGAAAACATTGTCCAGATTTGTACGCTCGAATCACTCAATAAAGAGCCTCTGAAAACCGAAACTTTCTTGTTAAAATTTGCTGAAGCTAAGCAAATTGCAGAAGAATTAAAGGATTTCATTGATTCTAATAGTGGTGGAAAAATCACCTTCAATGAACGCTCTAACGTACTCATCATTACGGAACGTTCAAAAAACATCCAAACGTTTGCATCCATTATTGAAATGTTGGATAAACCCGAGACACAGGTTATGATTGAAGCAAAATTTGTCGAAGCAAGTACGAACCATACGGATACGCGCGGTTTCAATTGGCCGGTGTCTATATCCACAGTCCTTAAGGATAAAGAAGAAGCTGCCGCTGGTGCTGCCGGTGGAGGTGCTGATGCTGCCGCTGGTGCTGCCGGTGGAGGTGCTGCCAGCACAGAGAGTACCGATGGAATACTTACACGCAGTCTAAATAAGAGCAAGGCATTGGGCCCCAGTTCAATTATGATCAAGACGCTTGCCGCAAAATTCGATTTTTCGCAGACGGAAAGTATAGGCAAAACCTTATCCAGTCCGACCATTATCACCATGAACAATGTGCCAGCTACCATGGCCGTAGTCACCAATTACCCAGTTCCAAATTATTCTTACAATTCGGAGCAAGGGGGTTACGAAATCAGTGGATTTGAGGAAAAACCTATCGGTATTGAACTTAAGGTGACGCCCAAAGTACAGGCAGAATTTATCACTTTAAAAATCGAACCTTCTCTATCTTCAAAGACAAATGAAGTGGAATTCACAAGCTCTTCGGGAGGGGCAAATGCCACCACGTCATCCATCAAATACCCTCAAATCAGTCAAAAGAAAACGGATAGCGTGGTAACCATTAAAAGTGGATACACGATTGCCATCGGAGGGCTCATGTCTCAGGCAAGTTCAAATGCCGTAGATAAGGTACCTATTTTGGGTGATATTCCTGTTTTAGGGAAATTATTTTCACATAAAAGGAAGGAGGATCTGATTACAAATTTACTCATTTTCCTATCGGCCACACAGATCGCGTACGATGGAACCCTTCTGTACCCCACCGTCAAAGAAGCTAAAAATGTTTCCCAAAAGAAAATGTACAAAATGGGTCTCACGGAAAATGATTTACCGGGCGATGCGCTTACAGAATCTGAACAGCAAATGTACCAGGAAGTACAAAGCTTGAAAATTCGCTTGGAAAATATGATAGAAAACAAACGTTTACAAGAAACCATGGCCGATACCAGCAAATCGATATCCACATTTACGCCCTACAAACCTGTTACAAAAGCTAGATCCAAACATAAGTTTCTAAAAATGTTTAAAAAACCAACCAAGCATACGTACGTTTCCAATCAAAAACAGGCCAAGCAGTAATTGCCATTGCGATTCAATATAGATAAGCGGGAACTTGAATTTCCCGCTTGTTGCATTTGTGTCCGCCCAATCTTTTAAACTAACCCTTTAAGCATTTTTCAATTTACAATCGCTTTTAAAATCTTATCGAACGCCTCTGCATATCATAACCGTGTAAGCGTTTCGTTCTACGCCAGAACATTTCCCTTGGCCCACAAAACTTTACTCTAAAAACTTAATCAAAGTATTGCACCCTGTCCCAACGAATGACCGATACATACATTAAAAGGGAAGCACTTATAGACCCCTTGCAAAAATCAAAATGCTTCCCTAGGACACACTCTTATTGTTTAAACGAACACTTTGCATATTGTTATGCACCTTACGATGCACAATAACTAAATTCTATGGTGAATTAAATTTTGCGAAAATCAACTAAAAAATAATGTTTTTTTAAAAAAATAAACATTTATTGCATAAGAATCGGTCAATCTTATAAAAAATGCTTTACTTTTTGCCGTGTTAGACAAAAAATTATCAGGCAGTGATGGAGTTCGAATCAGCATCAGTCATGGAACCTACGGATTTTCCGATTGGAAAAATGATTCGCATACTCATGAATGAAGCTCGAATGACAGAAGCCGACTTATGTCGAGGCGTCAATCTACCGCAAACAACCATCAATCGTCTTTTGTCGTGCCAGACCAATGATCCTCGCATAAGTACCGTGGTGGCCATCGCCAAATTTTTCGATGTAACCATTGAACAACTCTTGGGGAGTGAACCCATTCTATCGCTTCAGATGAGTAAAATGGTCAAAGGTTCCATACTCCCCATACTCGCATGGGAACAAATTGCTTCTCGACTTTCCCAGGATGGGAATATGTCGGAAAATGTTTACGTTCAGTGGATTAAAACAGAAAAAACTTTAAATCCAGGATCTTTCGCAACCTATAACCCAACGTCCACCGATGACTTTTTTGGGGGACATGGCCTATTGCTTATCAGTCCGTATGCTGACTCGGAAGTTACGGATGGTCAAATTGTTTTGGTGGATTTAAATGAAAATAATTTTGGATTGCGTCAGGCTTTCAAAGAGGGCAACGACGTTTTTTTAAAGCGACTATTTTCTCCTTTCGAGATTAATCCATTATCTGAAGTTCAAATGATAAAAGGTTATGTCGTTGAAATGCGTAAATATTTAGATCTACCCAAACACGTTTCTTGAGGCATGGAACGTTTTAAACAATATTTGCCTGGCATACCTGCCGCCTGCTGGATACAATTGGAAATGTATTGTCAATTGCTGCGCGAATGGAATTCTAAAATTAATCTCATCGCTCGTACCGACATTGATCATTTGGAAGAAAAGCATATTCTCCCCATATTGCCCATCGTTACGTGGGATTTATGGAACCCTCCAGCCACCGTGTTGGATGTGGGTACCGGTGGCGGTATCCCGGGCATTCCGCTCGCCATTTTGTTTCCACGCACGCAATTTACTTTGCTTGATTCCATTTGCAAAAAGGTAAATGTAGTCCAGGATATTGTACAACGAATGCATTTAAACAATGTAAAAGTCTGCAATACTCGGTTGGAAACATGGCATCAAACGTACAACGCAATTGTGGGACGAGCCGTCACCGCTTTTGACAAATTTGTTCAGTGCACAAGAATGCACCTCAAAAAAAATAATCAAGGTATTTTCTACTGGACAGGGGGGCAGCCAACTGCGCTGCCAAGCACTTTGCCCATCAAGGAAATCTGCTGTTTTGATCTAGAAAATTTCTTCGGTGCGCATTATTGTGTACAAAAGAAAATTTTGCACACCCGCATCCGTCTTCGGCAATCTTGATGAAAAAAACGCCGTAAACCCGTTACCACCTGGATTATTGGGCAAACGTAATTTCAATGGCGGGATATGCGATGTTTGGCTGCCGTTAGTTTTGTCCGTAACAGTATGGTAACTATAGAAAAACATTGACATACCGTAGGACATTTTTAGCGTTATAAAAGGGTTAAAGTCGGGACGTAACTCAGTCTGGCTAGAGTGCATGCTTTGGGAGCATGAGGTCGTAGGTTCAAATCCTATCGTCCCGACCAGATGTATTTTCATGAATAACTTATAAGTCAATGCAGTTCAAAAACGTGGTTATCGAATCAATTGGGTATGCACTGCCCGAAGCACGATGGACTTCGGAAAGTATCGAAGACTCTCTTGCTCCGCTTTATACAAGACTCAACTTGCCCAAAGGACGCTTGGCCATGATGACAGGAATTCAAGAACGTCGTCATTGGGATTGCAAGCTACAACCTTCAGAAATTTCTATTTTAGCCGGCCGAAAAGTCCTAAAAAAAACGGGCATTCCCATCAATCGTATCGACGTCTTAATCCACGCGTCCGTTTGCAGAAACCGTTTGGAGCCACCAACGGCCGCCTACGTGCACGAAGGTCTAAAATTAACTCCCCATACACAAATTTTTGACTTATCCAATGCCTGCTTAGGCGTACTGAATGCAATCATTGTCGGAGCATCCATGATCGAAGCCGGTACAGCGTGTTCCGTGCTTATCGTATCGGGAGAAAATGGTCGCTCTTTACTGGATTGGACGCTGGCTCAGTTAAACGGAGATTTACAACTGACGCGCAAGACCATAAAACCATTTTTTGCCAACCTAACCATTGGATCCGGGGCGGTCAGCTTGCTCTTATGCCATCAAAAGTGGGCTTCCGCCCCTAAGCCCATTTTATTGGGAGGCATTGCCCAAACCCATTCATCCGCCTGTCAGTTGTGCGAAGGAGGGACCGCCGATGTATCCCACAATCTAACCATGCAAACGGATTCGACAACGCTTCTCAAGGAAGGCATTCAACTTTCAAAGATGGCCTGGAATGCTTTTAAAGAAGAAATGTTTTGGAAAGATGATACGGCGCAATGCATCATCACCCATCAAGTTGGACGCCAACATCAACTCCAATTGTACGAAGCACTCAATTTAGATCCGCAAAAAGACTTTTCGACATTTCCTTATTTGGGAAATACCGGTTCCGTCGCATTGCCTTTAACACTTTGCCAAGCGGATGAAAGCAGATTGCTTAAAAACGCAATGCCGGTATTGTTATTGGGTATAGGAAGTGGCCTCAGCACACTTATGCTAGGTATTCAATGGCAAAATTAAGGAGTTTTTATGGGGTCCCTTGCATCCATCCGTTCTCTTTATCCCTTTAAGTCGCGTTACATTGCACTGCGGGCATCGCATGCAAACGTTACTCACAAGTTGCATTATATCGATGAAGGACATGGTGAATCCGTTGTCATGTTGCACGGCAATCCGACCTGGTCATTTTTTTATCGCAATCTCGTAAAAAATTTGAATGACTTTTGCCGATGCTTGGTACCCGATCATATGGGATGTGGGTTATCGGACAAGCCTCAACATTATCCTTACAATCTTAAGACACACATCGAAAATACCGTTCAATGGTTACAAAACCTTTCCATAGGTCGTTTTCATCTTGTCGTACACGATTGGGGAGGAGCCATTGGCATGGGGGTGGCCATACGCTGGCCGGCACGCGTTAAAACGCTTACCATTCTCAATTCGGCTGCTTTTTTGTGCGATCACATTCCTTTTCGCATAGCCTTATGTCGACTTCCCTTATTGGGTCCTTGGGGCATTAAATACGCAAATTTGTTCGCAAAATGTGCAACCCGTATGGCTTCCGAAAAAGGACTCGATGCGCTGACAAAAAAAGCTTATTTACTTCCTTACCAAACACCGCGCGAGCGCGTTGCCATCAATGCTTTCGTCCAAGACATACCCATGGATCCTCAGCATCCTTCCTATAAAACATTAGAAGATATCCAGAATAATTTGTGGATTTTAGCCAATAAACCAAGTCTGTTGGCGTGGGGTATGCAGGATTTTTGCTTCACGCCTCACTTTTTAGAAAAATGGAAACAATTCCTACCGAATGTGAAAACGCATTGTTTCGATGACGCGGGACATTACGTTTTAGAAGATGCTTCCGAAGAAGTGAACGAGGTTGTGCGTAAATTCATTGCAGCGCACCAATCCGTTGACCATTGCGTACCTAAGTTTTAACGGCAACTATGTTGCCAAAAGTCTTCCACGCCGTACGCATGGGCCTCTTCCTTTAAAATACTTACTTCAACAGACCTATTGGCTGCACTTTTAGACACAGCTCACTATCGTTTTGTCCTCATGGGAGTTTTGTTTATCTGCAAGTAATTTCAGCAATTCAATTTATTACCGCACATGGTCAACCCAATAAGCGGACCCTAGGTTAAAAAATTTATGTTAAAATAAAAGCTCCACGGAAAATTCCATGGAGCTTCGGTCATTATTGACGGGGATTCTTTAAGGCTGCCTGAGCGCATGCCAAACGCACAATTGGGATGCGGTTCGGGGAACAGCTTACATAATTCAATCCAACTGCCTGGAAGAATTGCACCGAATGGGGATCACCACCGTGCTCTCCACAAACGCCTAATTTAATGCTTGATTTTGCGCTTTTAGCTTTTGCAACCGATATCTTAACCAATTCACCAACGCCCTCCACATCAATTGAAGCAAATGGATTTTGTGTAAAAATCTCCAAGTCCGTATAGGCCTTGAAAAATTTGCCCATATCATCACGACTAATACCTAGCGTTAATTGCGTCAAGTCGTTGGTTCCGAAACTGAAAAAATCGGCAACTTTTGCGATTTCGTCCGAGCGGACGGCCGCACGCGGATTTTCTATCATGGTACCCACATGATAAGGAATTTCTACTTGGTAGCGTTCGAACACCTTTTGGGCCGTTGCGTGGATGCAGTGAATTTGATGTTCCAATTCTTTAACAAAACCTACCAATGGGACCATGACTTCTATTTTTACGGCCAGTCCTTCTTTAATAATTTCGGCGGCCGCTTCAAAGATAGCCGTAGCTTGCATTTCCGTAATTTCCGGATAGGTAATCCCCAGACGGCAACCTCTGTGTCCCAACATGGGATTTTGTTCGGCCAATGCGTTTGATCTTACTTTGATTTGATCAACCGATAGTCCAATTACCTTGGATAGAGCCTCGATGGCATCGTCTTCGTGAGGTAAAAACTCGTGCAACGGTGGATCCAACAGGCGAATCGTTACCGGATAACCTTTCATTGCCTTAAAAATTCCTTTAAAGTCGTTTTTTTGTAAGGGTAACAATTTGGCTAAGGCCTTACGACGACTTTCTTCGGAGTTGGCTAAAATCATTTCACGCATGGAATCTATACGATGTCCTTCAAAGAACATGTGTTCGGTTCTACAAAGGCCAATTCCTTCGGCTCCAAAAGATAACGCCAAGGCTGCCTGTTGCGGTGTATCCGCGTTGGTACGAATTCCCAACTGACGAAATGTGTCGCTCCACGACATGATGGTGTGAAACATGCGATACGTCTCGCTTTCATCCGCTTTTAAATGACCGTTGAGTACCTGCATCACTTCCGAAGGCATTGTCGGAATGCCGCCTTGGAAGACTTCACCCGTCGTACCGTCGATTGAGATGGAATCGCCTTCGTTGATGCAAACATTACCCGCAGTCATACAACGCTTGCGGTAATCAATGATAAGGTCACCGGCCCCGCAAACGCAGACCTTTCCCATTTGACGTGCCACCAAAGCCGCATGCGAACTAACACCTCCACGGCTCGTTAAAATTCCTTCAGAAACCAACATGCCCCTCAAATCTTCGGGAGATGTCTCGGCACGGCATAAAACGACCTTATCGCCGCGAGCTGACCATTCTTCCGCCTTTACGGCGCTAAAGACGACTTTGCCGGAAGCGGCCCCCGGTCCTGCCGGTAGTCCCGTTGCAATGCATTGGGATTGTTTCTTGGCGCGATTGTCGAAAATGGGTACTAATAACGTGGCAATAGACTCTGCAGGAATGCGTTTAATGGCGGTTTCTTTATCGATGAGGCCTTCATTAACCATATCGATGGCGATCTTAATGGCCGACAACCCGGTACGTTTTCCGTTACGCGTTTGCAGCATGAACAAGCGTTGATTTTCAACCGTAAATTCAAAATCCTGCATGTCTTTGAAATGCTCTTCTAATCGGGCACGAATTTTCAACAATTCCTCGTAAGCCTTTGGCATTTCCTGCGACAATTGAGCAATGGGGTTGGGAGTACGAATACCGGCAACAACATCTTCTCCTTGGGCATTGATCAAATATTCACCGTAAAACGTATTTTCTCCGTTTGCAGGATTGCGCGTAAAAGCAACCCCCGTTGCACTCGTATTCCCTGCGTTGCCGAATACCATAGCCTGAACGTTGACCGCCGTTCCCCAATCGGAAGGAATATTGTATTTGCGACGGTAAATGCTAGCCCGTTCGTTGTGCCAAGAGCCAAACACGGCTCCAATGGCGCCCTCAAGTTGTTCAAAAACGTCTTGTGGAAAATCTTTACCGGCCCTTTCGCGCACCAAAGCTTTAAAACGATTGACCAATTGCTTTAAGTCCTCCGCTTCCAAATCTGTGTCGTACTTGACACCTTTTATTTCCTTTGTTTCGGCAATAAGGCTGTCGAATGGGTCGTGCTCGTCTTCGGACTTGGGCCCTATGCCCATAACGACATCACCGTACATTTGGATAAAACGTCGGTAGCAATCGTAGGCAAAACGTGGATTGTGGGTAATGCTTGCAAATCCTTCGACGGTTGCATCGTTGAGCCCCAAATTTAAGATAGTATCCATCATGCCTGGCATGGACTCGCGTGCTCCGGAACGTACGGAAAACAACAAAGGATTGTGGGTATCCCCAAACTTTTTATTCAATTGCGACTCGACGGAGCCGATGGCTTGTTTGATGGCTACCTTGAGTTCCGGCATCAATTGTCGATTCGTTTTGTAATAATCGATGCACATTGCGGTTGTAATGGTGAACCCTGGAGGTACGGGCAGACCGATACGCGACATTTCTGCCAGGTTGGCTCCCTTGCCCCCCAAAAGCGCACGCATGGTGACGTCACCGTCCGTTTTATTTCCAAATTCGTAAATCATTTTATCAGTCATACTTTCATTCACTCCCTTTTAAGATTGCTTTGCCTTTATCAAAACCTATTGTTCGACCGGTGTCAACTCAGATATATAAAAAACATCTTGCAAATACAATGCCACTTTCCGGCCAAGAAAGTTTTGAAGGCGTGCTCTTGTGTATAATTTTACAATGCGCCTTTACTGAGGATCCTTTAATTTCAAAATAACACTTTGAGGATAACAATTTTTGCAACTTAATTAGAAGAATTTGAACAATATTTAGAGCAAAAACCCTGTTGTTTTAGGATGTTTTAAACAAAAGTGATGCTGTTTTCTGGCTATGCCTGGAATGTTTGCGTACACAATAAAATGAAGGTATTTTCTTGATTCATAAATCAAAAAAATATGCATTTAAAGTTTGACGAATGTAAGAGTTGCATTACAATAATTACGTGAGTACGTTCTTCGCCGTTCTGAGTCTTAATTTGAGTGTGGCGCATACATACGCTTACTCACCTCCATTTTCGTACGCTTCGGGATCATTGATTATTTTGTGACCAGCGGAGCTTGGTTTACCCGGATGGTCTCCGATTTGGGCGAACAAAAATTTTTAGAGAGATGGTATCCGGGTACTTTGGTGGACAATGTAGGCGATTTGTATGTCATGCGAAACGATACCGGCGGTTGGGGAGGACCTGGTTGGTATATCAATCGTATTTCTTCCAATAGTCAAAATAGAATAAGTTCTAGTTGGGATACTTTTGGCGTCGGTAACATTGATAGCCGTTATGGGCACCCGAACCACCTTTCTTTAAGCAATGCAAGCGAAGAAGCACTATTTAAATCATACGCCTGGCATATTCTGCAGCCGTGCATTGCTCAAGAGGTCAATGGAACCACAGATTATCTCTACGTATTTGTGTTCGCACCACCCTCGCGTTGGACCGGATCATCCAATGATATAGAAGGTATTGGATGGGCTCAACTTCGCAAATCAAAAGTAGATAGGACAGGGAATTTCGTTGCAGCTGCCAAATTATTTCCGGGTAGAGAAAATGGGGCCGACGTGTATCCTCATATGAAAATAAACGCTTTCATACCGCTGAATTCGGACTACAATCAGCCCCTTTTTTCTGCCATTCACAATGTGGGTGCGGGTAAGACCTCCGTTTACTGGTTAAGTAAACAGAATGCGAGTGGATTGCAACTAAATTACTTAACCTTGGATAATGCGGGCAACGATTTAGTCTCGGCTTCCAGCCATGACACACGGTGTGCGACCAGTCATACATTCAGTGCAGCGTTTATGATTGAACCTCGTATTCTTAAAGGGAATGACAAATACTATCTTAATGTGGTTCATGATGTGCATGCCTACCTTTACGAAGCAAATGCATCTACGGGGAATACCACGAGTCATACCTGCCTACCTTTCTCTACTTATTCAGATATAATAGAATCTGGTGCCGCTCAGCGGGTTTATCACAGCGATATTGGGATGGTTAGGGCCAGCGATGGAACCGAAGTACAACTCATGTTGCAAATGGCTAAGGGGTCTTATTTTGCTGCCGTAGATAGTCGTTGGAATGCGAGTTATGTTAACTGGAATCTCAATTACATTGTGCTTGGATTGGCTTCATGCGTTGGTTCTAGCTGGAAGTTACCTCCGGAAAATTGTCTAGCTATCTTTCCGGTGACCAGTGCAACCATTGGAGATGCAACCTCTGCAAGTACCCTTTACAAAAATACGCACATGTTCGTCGTATGCGGCGAATACATCATTTACGCCTACTGCTACCCCGGAGGCGGTAAAGGATTGATCTTGGGGGTCGCTCGTTATGCCATAGGTTCGGACAAGCATGTCCGTCTTCTAACAAAGCGAGAATTTGTCGACAGTAGCGGTAACAGTTTTGGAAATCTTACGGAATGCACGCGCATTATTTCTATGGATGCCAAAAATGGCCATTTATGGATTACCTTTGTGAAAGGCTCTTCATCTTGGTTTCATTTCCACGCTTTCGTTGACGACATCATAAAACATGCTGCCTCTTAAGGAGCTAAAAGAGAAGCACCCACGATCCATGGTCGTAATCCTTGGGTTCGATGACGATGGCCTCAGCTTACAAGTATTGGTGCTACTTTGCGAACAAATGAGGTAAAATTTTACAGAACTGCCGGCAGTGAATTGAACCCAAAACCACATTGGGTAAGTAATGAGAAATTGACAAACATTGAAGATTGTCTTGCAAAAGTAAGAAAACTGCTTTTTTTATAAGACAGCATTAAAAATTATTAACCTTCAACCCTTATATCCAAGATTCTCATTAGAATACGGAGCAAATAACATGATGGAATTAGACTACGCAAACATGATCGAAGCGGGTGTACATTTTGGACACCAAAAGAAGCGCTGGAATCCAAAATTCAAAGCCTATTTATACAAACACTTACACGGTATTTCGATCATTGATTTGGAACACACGCGTGCTTGCCTGGAAATGGCTGCAAAATTTTTAACGGAGTGCGTAAAAAAAGGAGCCCACATTTTGTTCGTTGGGACCAAACAACAGGCGCAAGAGATTGTTCGTGAAGTTGCACAAGCGGTCGAAATGCCCTTCTGTGCAAACCGTTGGTTGGGGGGATGTTTAACAAATTTCGAAACGATCAAAACAAGCTTGGCCAAGTACCAACGCTTCTTGCAAATGGAAGAATCGGGAGAACTCAATAAATTACCCAAAAAAGAAGGTGCCGTCATACGTCGTGAGATGGTTCGCATGCAACGCAGTTTCGAAGGCATTCGTAATTTAACCCATCGTCCGGATATTTTAGTCATCGTGGATGCAAGGCATGAGACCATTGCCATTCGAGAAGCAAGGCGCCTCAAAATTCCCGTTGTGTGTATCGTGGATACGAATTCTGATCCAACGTACGTCAATTTCCCCATTCCGGCCAACGATGATTCGGCCAAATCCATACGTCTTATTTTGGAATATTTGAAGGAAGCGGTCGCCCAGGGCATTGAATTGCGCAAACTCGAAAGGATGAGCCGCAAAGATATTCCCGTCAATGTGACTACTCACACAAAACCGTTGGATAAAAAAGATGCTTCGAAAGCTACGTAAAAAGTGGCACGCAGCGAAGATGAACCCGCACAAAAGTAAAATGATGGACATTTCAGCACAAATGGTAGGCGCCCTACGATCAAAAACGGGGGCAGGACTTGTTGATTGCAAAAAGGCTTTGGTCGAAAACAAAGGTTCTATGGAAGAAGCAATCGTCTGGTTAAAGAAAAAAGGCATGTTGAGCGCAGCGCAAAAAGCAGGTCGAACTGCCCAGGAAGGTCGAGTTGGATCTTATATTCACTTAGGAGGTAAATTGGGTGTGCTGATTGAAGTTAATTGTGAGACCGATTTTGTGGCGCGTAATGAGGAATTTAAACAAATGGTATCCGACATTTGTATGCACATTGCCGCAGCCGCTCCCCTCTACTTGAGACGCGAGGATGTTCCCCAAGCCGTTGTGGACAAAGAAGTTGAAATTGCGAAGGCTCAATGCGAAGGTAAGCCTCCTCAGGCCATTCAAAAAATTGTTGAAGGAAAAATGAATAAATGGTTTGGCGAAAACTGCCTATTGGAACAAACTTTTGTCAAAAATCCCGAACAAACTATTCAAGAGCTCTTAAACGAAAAAATCGCAAAAATCGGAGAAAATATTCAGATTAAAAGATTTGTGCGCTATCAGGTAGGGGAATAAGACTTGCATCCAATAAAGAGATACTTAGCCGCTCCCCACTTTGGATAAAGTGCCGTGCAGTTTTGTCTTTGGAGGTAGAATAGCTGGAGATTATGTGAATCTTAATGCATTACTTTTAATCTACAGCTACCTCCAAGGGATGAAGTATTTTTCATCTTTCTTGGCAATGTTTTCAAAGT
>JAIRKR010000015.1 GCA_031260015.1 Puniceicoccales bacterium | reverse complement strand
TGACATCCGTTGTGATGATGGGTTACATCATGGAGTCACGGAACTCATCATCAGCACAAACCGACTTTATCCCAAATTTCAAAACGGTATACCGCATTGCATCGTTCCAAGAGCCATCCAAAATCGTCTTCCGGATTCAAATGCTCGATTGCACTTCAACTGCGTTTGAAGCGCAACGGCGCACATAGCATCCCGATTTCGCGCATGCGTTGCATTCCTCTGTCCATGGCTTATTTTCCCTATACCCATCCCAAAACCTATTGGAAAGCAACAGGCACAAGCCATTGTATCATCAGAAAATACGCTCACACGTGCCTCCATTAAATAAATCCTTTAGGGACAAAGGCAATTAATCCCGCCCAAGCCGTTTTGATTGTGAGCTTAAAGGTTGCAAGGCTTATGCGGCTTACTGCAATACATGCGTTCATACCTAACTTCTCGGAGAACCTACCGCTTTCCGAAGCTTATAGACCATCGCACCCAAATGTACAAAGGACCTGGTCACGCTTAAAGCACACATGGGCATGGGTAGATTTTATATTTTACCACGTATCATGACGCATTACCTGTTCGTGACATTGTAGTAGCTTCAAAGGTTACTGCATTGCAGGGTGCGGGAATATTGCTGCTGCTACATGTATTGTCACATTCAACTACCTATTGAAAGTGTTTTCGGACGCTGTTGTCACATCCTATGGCATTGTTTAAAAAGATATCCCAAACTAAGTTGCAGGCTTAGGCAAACAGCGGTAAAGCCTTATTTCGCCTACTCATCTAACTTTTCGGAAGAACCTACCGCTGACCGAAGCTTAAGATTATTAAGATTATCGGTGTCCAAATATACGAAGGATTTAGTCCGCTTAAAGCACGCATGGGCATGGGTGTCAGATTTTATCATTACCCATCTATGGCATTGTAGTCCCTTGCGAAGGTCCTGTGATACCTTGACTTCATATTGGTCGTTGCTGCATTCTTCTGTCCACGACCCATTCTGTAGCAATATGCATATTCCCTAAGTGATTGTCATTTAGAAAACCTATGGAGCGATTCCCATCATCCCATTTAAACCCCATTCAGCTGTACACCCTACTGTTTTGATGTAGCGTAATTTTAAAGCTCAACACGTGGATGGATGATACTCCAGGGAAGTTCATAGATTGGGGTCTCTTTAAATTTTCTCAGCTTGTAACAAGGGCCATGTGCCCGCATATGCAACGCTATAAAGTAGCCATCGGATAAATGTTGATGAGCTACCATGAAAACGTAAGGGATTCTCTGCGGTCTTTATTCGGAGGTTTATAAACTTATACATCAACACAGGTGAGCGCATGCTTTCAACAGGCAATTATTCTCCCACAGCCCTAAAATGTATTGGGGTAAGACACCCTTGGCCTGCAATGAAAGTCCATAAGGTAGTGAGACTATGAACAGCGATGTCGGATGACAGCAAAGCTTCACAATTAAAAAACGACTAGAAGTCCCTATGGAAGTAAAAAATGAGTACTGCGTCCCCTGCAATTCTCTAGGGAATCATGGTTTTATAGATTTCATACCGACTGATGGTATTACTGAAAAATTGGCTTTATGCCCTGCGTAATCACCTGGGCATTGATGGTAATTTTTTTAATTTCCAGACGTTGAGAAACGATAAAAAATGCATCCAGCATGATGGTTTCAACGATGGACCGCAGGGCCCTTGCGCCTGTTTTGAACGTCAAAGCCTTTTCCACAATGGCCTCTATGGCTTCGGGCTCTAGGATTAATTGCACACCTTCCATGGCAAACAGCTTTTCGTACTGCAGCAACAGTGCATTTTGCGTACCCGTTAAAATAAACTTTAAATCCTCTTGGCCGAGTTCTTTTAAGGCCGAAACAATGGGTAAACGGCCTGCGAACTCTGGAATTAAACCGAATTTAATTAAATCTTCCGGCTGTACCTGTTGCCGCAGTAGATCGTCGTCTTTCTGCGAATGTATGCCAAAATTCCGTTTATCAAACCCAAGCATTTTATGGCCAACACGATCGGCAATGATCTTATCTAATCCAACGAAAGCCCCTCCGCAAATAAATAAAATGTGGGTTGTATCGATCCGAATGTACTCCTGTTCGGGATGCTTTCGGCCTCCCTTGGGAGGGACATTGCATTCGGTACCTTCCAAAATTTTTAGCAAAGCCTGCTGAACACCTTCTCCCGACACATCTCTTGAAATGGATACATTCTCCGTTTTACGACTAATTTTATCTATTTCATCCACGTAAACGATACCCATTTGGGCCTTTTCAACGTCATAATCAGCCGCTTGCAGCAACCGCAAAATAATATTTTCGACGTCTTCACCTACGTAACCCGCCTCCGTCAGCGTCGTTGCATCGGCAATGGCAAATGGAACGTCCAATATCTTAGCCAACGTACGTGCCAACAATGTTTTTCCACTTCCCGTAGGGCCAACCAATAAAATGTTACTTTTTTCAACCTCCACCTGCTTCAGATGTTCCGG
Organism: Puniceicoccales bacterium; assembly: GCA_031260015.1. Classification (GTDB taxonomy): domain Bacteria; phylum Verrucomicrobiota; class Verrucomicrobiia; order Opitutales; family UBA9783; genus CABUVL01. The sequence continues at coordinate 12,546 of JAIRKR010000015.1, read as the reverse complement.
TAGCTCTTGAGTACGGGTAAAATGTGCATTATGCTGGATCACATCGGTATCTTTTTCAAAAATCAAACGCTTGTAGTGATTGTAAACGGCAACCGACAAAACTTTTTTGGCATCTTCCTGGCCGACCACGCAGGCATCCAAGGTAGCCTTTATTTCTTGCGGTGTAGCAATTTTTAAATGCAACGGCTCTGCTGGCTCCGTCTTGCCTTGCACCCGTAAAGCATTTGACTCGACCGGGTGTTTTTCCAACGCATCTCCCTGTTCTTTTAGCAGCAGAGAGTGGCAAATGGCCACACAGCTCGAGCAAATCCCAAAATTTCCGTTGGGACTTTTAATTAACTTTTTAACCTGATTCGCATGACGACCACAAAAAGAACAAAATGGCGATCCTTCCTGGGACATAAAAATTTACTTTTTGGATGCCGAATGCTTTGTGGGATCACTCGTAATCACGTGATCCACCAATCCATAGGCTTTCGCTTCTTCGGCAGCCAAATAGAAGTCACGATCCGAATCTTTTTCAATCTGTCCTATGGTCTGCTGACTATGCTTTGCCAAAATTTCGTTGATCGTCGAACGCCAGCGCAAAATTTCCTTTGCCGCAATTGAAATATCTGAAGTCTGTCCCGTAGCTCCCCCCGTAGGTTGATGTATCATGACGCGACTGTGGGGTAAAGCATAACGTTTCCCTTTGGCTCCGGATGCCAATAAAACGGTTGCCATACTTGCCGCTTGTCCAACGCAGTAAGTGACCACATCGCAATGAAGAAAATTCATGGTATCGTAAATGGCCATACCGGATGTCACAACACCTCCCGGACAATTAATGTAAACGTGAACATCCTTCTTGGGATCTTCCATCTGTAAAAACAACATCTGTGCAATCACGGCGTTGGCCACAAAATCATCAATCGGCGTACCAATAAAAATAATACGATCCTTGAGCAAACGACTGTAGATATCCCACGCTTTTTCACCGCGTCCATCGCGTTCATAAACGTAAGGTAAGGGCAAATAATTCACATTAATCCTTTTTCTTTTCGACATTTTTTTGCTGGTTTTCCAAATAACCAAACAACCAATTTATAAGTTTTGCCTGCATCGCTTTTTGCTGAATTTCTTGACGTAATTGCGAATTTTTTTGTATCATTTGCAGCATCTTTTGAGCCGTAATCTGCCGTTGCATGGCCTCTTGAATCAACACAGGTTCAATATCTTTGCCTTCCAACTTAAGCTTTTCTTGGGCCGCAATTTTTTCAAAACATAGGTTCAACTTAACACGATCTTCGGCAATGGATTGCGATTTTTGTATAACGTTCTCCTTTTGCTCCTCCAACAAAGCATTTTTAACGCCGTGGGTCGCAAATAAATTTACCATCTCCTGCAAAACTTTTTCGGCTTCACGTTTAACCCACGAAGGTGGCAAATCACACGTGACACTTTGAATGAAAAACTCTGAAATACGCTGCTTTTGTTGCCCGGCATACGCTTGCCGTTTGCGTTCCACCAAAGTCTTGCGGGCAAAATCAGTCAATTCATCCAAATTTTTGACTTGGTAGTTTTTGAAAAAAGCCTCATCCATAGCAGGTATTTTAACCTCACGGACCTCCTGCATTTCAACCGTATAAAATCCTTCCTTTCCGCGCAACGTATGAACGGAAAAATTTTCTGGGAAAAGCACCTTAATATCCCTTTTGTCACCCGCTTTCATTCCAACAATGCCATCAATTATTTCCGGAATACCCGATGCTGCACCGTTACCCACTTCTTCCCAAGTTGACTTCTGCTTGCGCCACGCATGAGGTATATCTTTAAAATTATCCACCGGCTCGCCGTCGCAAATACCTTCGTACGCAATTTTCACGTAGTCTCGAACATTGGCTTCACGATGGACCACTTCGTAAGTTGCCTGCTGCTTTTGTAAATGTGCAATAAAATCTTGAATTTCTTCGTCCTGGACTTGCGTGTTATTCTCTTCCAACAAAAAATTCTTATAATCGGGGAGCGTTATTTCAGGTGTGATCTCTACTTCCAGGGACACAATCTGTTGGTCATCCGTAGTTGCTTCAAAATCTGCTTTTACGAGAGAAGCAATCTCCAGTTTTTCAGTACTTTTCAGATATTCAACAACTTCACTCAGCAACGACTGTTTGATTTCATCGGCAATAATGTCTGCATAACGCCTATTTAAAATATCCAATGGGATTTTCCCTTTGCGGAAACCCGGTATAACTGCATTTGCTTGTACCTTTTTCAAAACGTCTTGCTTGAATTTCAAACACGTTGCTGCATCCAACGTTGCCACCACCTTTTTTAGTACCGAACGAATGGGCTCAATAATTACTTTCATACGCTTCCCTGCATTACTTGATACTAAATTTACCGGCTCCTATAAAAGAAAAAACTAAGCCTAAAATGGTCAGAAACACTAGAGGTGACAAAGGGGGCAAAAAAAATAATTTCCAGGACAATTTTTCCCACATACCTATGAGGCCTATAGTAAACAAAATTAAGGTCGCCAATCTAAAATAAAAACCTAAAATGATAAATAAGCCCGTCCAAATAAAAGTAAACGCAGCCACAATACCCCAAAATAATTCAGAAAATGGGAAATGCAACTGGATGGCAGGATGTCCTAAATGTTTCAACATTCCACCATCCATAAAACAGCAAATACTGTAAACGATTAAATGACTTCCCCAAAAAAAGCGGAGTAAAAGTAATCCAAAATTTTCTTTGTGCAACCCACTTTCCAAATTCTTTAACCAGGGAATCATTTTAGTATTTATAGGTACTATTTGTCGCTTGCAGTGCCTTTAGCACTCTTCTTTTTCAAGAAAGCTTCGTACACTTCCGAGAAATTTTTTTCAACTTTTTTAAACCCACGTACCACTTGTGGATTTTGAGGATCCGTATCATCTACAAAAGACTCCACGTAATAAAGATCCTTACCATTACCGGTATTTAAAACAAACACTACGTCTTTACCATCCCCGTCTACCTTTGCTTTTTCCAAAGCAAATTCAGCCTGTAATCGGGCTGAAAAAAGAGCGACAACTGCCACTCCGAATATGTACATTTTTCTCATAATAAACAACAACTTAATTATTATTTAACTGCAAACAAGTAAAGTTTTGTACTGCAGTAAAAATACGTCAAGCCAAATATCTACATTATCTATACGTAAAAATTTATGCACACCCCAGAAACAATCTAAGAGTTACCGGGTTTGTCCACAGAATAATAGTTCTCATTATTTTTCACAGCAAATGGACTACCGAAACCTCTTTGGGCGAAAAACATTTTTCCACTTGAGACAATTCCATAGGAAACCCTCAATACATCACAAGGGTGTTTCTTGCACAATTCCTTAACTTTCTAATATGTGCTATTGATCGTTAGAAATACCTTTGGTACTCTTTTTTTTCAAGTAAGCTTCGTACGCTTCTGAGAAATTTGTTTCGACTTTTTTAAACCCACGTACCACTTGGGGATTTTGAGGATCCGTGTCGTCTACAAAAGACTCCACATAATAGAGATCTTCACCATTACCGGTATTCAAAACAAACATTACTTCTTTCCCATCACCCTCCACCTTCGCTTTTTCCAAAGCAAATTTAGCCTGTAGCTGGGCTGAAAAAAGAGCAACCACTACTCCTCCGAATGCATACATTTTTCTCATAATAAACAACGACTTAATGTTATACTTAACTTAAATAATTAAAGTTTTGTGCCTTCATAAAACACGTCAAGCCAAAATCTTCACATTATCCGTACGTGAAATTCCAAGCACGCTTTGCGCATCCATCCAACAATCATCCAGTTTTTTATTATATTATGTTCACTGTCGCTATTTTTTATCAAAACGTAAAGGGTACGGGTGATCCCTTACAAGAAAAAATAATGACAATAGCCCATAAATTTGACAGCCTGTCTTCCCGTAATGAAAAACTCTGCGTAAGTTTCTCGTGTATCGACTGCTTAGCGGAATATACGAATCGTATCACGCCCGAAACCCCAGCCCAGTGTGTTTGTAGGGATATGAACCACCAACCACCCTGTTGGTGTTGCTTTTATAACGTAAAAACACAATTTTTTGTGATAATATGGGGTAGTGGGTTTAGGACGGGATTTGAGCGACTTTTCTCTACATTTAGCGAGCAAGCCAAAGACCAATTTTTGATTCTATCCACACAATTTCTCAGTCCAACCCCATAAGCTAAGTGAAACTGATTTTATTACCCCACAAGTGAAAACCTATTTCGACAGATTGACCCAATCCCATTTAAATGTGGACGATCATCTCATTTTTTACGAGTACAATGAACCATGTAGCGAAATCATTAACCAAGACACAAGTCTCTTGCATCCAGGCATTTTTACTAGCTTTACGGAAGGCCGGATCCAACAGTTAGCTATTTACATGTGGACAACTAGTATACACGCAACTCTCATTAATCGGACACCACTTATTAATCTACGGTTGCATCTATCTATTCAAAGAGAATCCTATTTATTTCAAATATTTTATAAAAAGTATTATTACAAATAGAAGTTAGTAGTGAAGACAACTTATGCCATTATTTAAGAACATAAGGGCTAAGTTTAAAGAAAATTTTAGCCCTTACAATTTTCCCAACTTCCTATACAACGTCCTTCGAGGTATTCCAAGCAATTGTGCCGCTTTCGTTTTATTTCCGTCGCATTGCAATAGCGCGTCTGAAATTAGCTGTTTTTCATTATTTTTTACAGAAAGTGGATTATCGATTGTTTCTTTTCTTACAAAAAACTTTTCTCCCAATTGAGACAAATCCATGGGAGATCCCCGATACATTACAATGATATTCTCGGCAAAATTTCTTAATTCTCTCACATTCCCAGGCCAATTGTACCCTAATAAGACACTTTGTACATGGGTAGGAATAGAAGGTGCTTTAACTCCGTTTTCTTCGCCAAATAAAGCCAAATAATGCCGCAACAGGATTAAAATATCATCCGGGCGTTCACGCAATGCGGGGAGGTGGACTTCTATAACGTTGAGACGATAGTACAAATCTTCTCGGAAATGCCCCAGTTTTACCTCTTCTCGAAGCGTTCTATGCGTGGCGCAAACCAATCGCACATCCAGATGCATGGGACGCACTCCACCCACGCGCTCCACTGTTTTGGTCTCCAAAAAACGTAACAATTTCACTTGGACGCTGGAATCAATTTCACCAATTTCATCCAGGAATAAAGTACCGTGATCGGCGCATTCAAAACGTCCTACATGCTGCTTAATGGCTCCCGTAAAGGCCCCCTTCTCGTGACCAAACAATTCCGATTCCAACAAATTTGCAGGTAAAGCTGCACAGTGAACGGGAACAAATGGTTTTTGAGATCGCGTACTCTGTTGATGTATCAAATGTGCAATCAATTCTTTCCCCGTTCCCGTCTCCCCCGTAATTAAAATGGTTGCACGCGAAGGCGCAACCACAGCCACTTTCTTCAAAACGTTTTGAAACGTGTCCGAATTGCCCAAAATACCTTCCAGGTGGTAACGATCCGACAATTTTTTGTGCAAATCCCGATTTTCACTGCGCAAATTTCGATCATTCAGAGCTCGTTGAACAATCATTTCTAATTTTTCCAAATGAATGGGTTTACCTAAAAAGTCGTAGGCACCTCGCTTCATGGCTTCAACGGCCGTTTCAATATTTCCGTAAGCGGTCATCATGATACAGATGGGTTTGTTGGCCAATTCCAGCGCTCTGTCAATGACACACATGCCGCTTTTCTGTCCCATACGTAAATCGGTAATGATGACGTCAAATGCGTGTGTATGCATCAGCTTGAAAGCTTCTTCGGGCCCATTTGCCACGTACACGTCAAACTTACTTGAAAAAGTTAACTTTAACCCTTCGCGCGTGTTCTTTTCATCGTCCACAATGAGTAATGTGCCTTGCATAACTATCCTTTGGGTTGAATTTGACAGATAGCCTGCATCACACGATCGCTGATTGCCTGAAGCGGATCTTTTTCGGAATGACATGCTACAAAATCGGACGGATACAGGGCTTTCCCGTACACAATTGAAAGCCTGGGTTTGAAATTCAAAAAACGTTTTCCCTTAGGTAAGGCTTCAAAAGTGCCAAAAATCCGAACGGGGACTACGGGGACCGACGAACGTTCTAGGAACAAACCGATCCCTTTTTTTGCTCTTTGGGGAATGCCCGTTACGGAACGTGTTCCCTCCGGGAACATGAGGATAGGGTAACCTGCGGACAAAATGTTTAAGATCCGTTTAATGGATTGGACATCATTTCCCTTTTCGCGATCTACGGCTATCATATTGAGTTGCCCAAAAAACCAACTAATACCTTTCTTAAATAATGTACTGCGCGCAAATGAAAATACAGGCTGACGGCGGCAATGGAGGGCAATAATGGGCGGATCTAAATAACTTACATGATTACTTGCTAAAATAAAAGCTCCGTTTGCAGGAATATTTTCCTCGCCATAAATTTTTCCTCGGTACAGCACTCTAAAGAGAAACTTAAAAAATAAGCTTACACAACGGTACGAAAAAGAAAGATTTGCTTTCATAGCACATTTTATATATGAACCATTGATATAAAATAGAAGCATAAAAAATGTTGGAAGATCAAAAATGGTTCACTTTATTTCAAAAAACGATTGAATCGCTTGATGGACGTCCTTCTTGGAATGTTTACTTTATGTCCATTGCACTTTTAATGGCCGCACGTTCCAGTTGTACAAGACTCAAAGTAGGCTGTGTTCTAGTTTCTGGAGAAGGTAACAAAAATCGCATTATTGCTGCAGGTTATAACGGATTTTTGGCAGGCTTACCTCACACTTCAAAAATGCGTGATGGCCACGAACAAGCTACCGTCCATGCAGAACAAAATGCCATCGCCGATGCCGCACGACGTGGGGTAAGCATACAAAATTCAATTGTCTACACCACGCATTATCCATGCATCAATTGTGCAAAAATATTATTGGCAACAGGCATTCAATGTTGTTATTATCATACCAATTACAACAATGATTCTCTCGTGGAAGAACTCTTTAACGAAGCACATGTTCCTCTACAACAGTTATAGCATGTATGCCACTGACAATGCACAATTTTGCTGGATTGGTCCTATTATCAAATCCTCAATATACACAGGATGGAGAGTTTTTGCAAAGCGTTATTGCCATCGTCCAACATCAACCCGATAAAGGATCTATGGGCCTTATGCTCAACCGCCCACTAAGACTTACACTCAATGATTTTGACGAACAACGGTGGGAAAACTTTGACACCGTACCTGTTTTTAAAGGAGGTCCTGTTGAGCAAAAACGTCTCATTTTAACGGCCATCGAATGGGGGCAAAAGGGTCACTTTTTGAAATGGTATTTTGGATTACAAACGCAACAAATTTTTCAATTACTGTCTAAGAATAATGCCGTTGCCTTGCGTGCCTATTGCGGCTATGTGGGTTGGGCGCCAGGGCAATTGGAGGAAGAAATGCGGAAAAACTTTTGGTTACCCGTTCCCATGCATCCCAAGGAAGTCTTTGCTTCCAAAAATACGCAATTGTGGCATAAATTAATGTTTCTCTTTCATCCAACCAATATCAATCAACCCTCCATTAATCCTTCCATGAATTAAATGGACATGGATTGTCCACTTTATCTTTCTTGTTGCCGCTTTACCTAAGCTAAACTTGAGAGTCGGGTAATTTTCTCACCTATCAAACATGGATATACTCTCTCGGCATATCCTCTAAAGTAGCATAAAATTGATCTCTATTTCCCTTAACCCAACCTCTGCCAGCGTAATAAGCACCTGCCATTTCCGAATTCCGTGAGTTGCAGCACTTATAATTATTATACACTGCGCGGCCACGAACGAACCTAACCTCTTCACACAGCATACAAGTCTCAGTTTTGGGCCACTGGTGAACGGATTCTCCTGGAGTAATGTGCCGACATCCACCCAAACATTCTACATATTCTGGTATTTCGTAAACACGATGACCATCAGCCGGTGTGTCTACCTGCCGTAGTGGATGGTCACGATCATAAAAATTACTTTCATCATCTACAAAGATATCTCGCAGGTCATCCCTGTATGATCATCTACCTGGGATGGTTGCAATTATGTTGTTATTCCTCGTTCTGCAGTCTCCATTCGGACCATAAACTGGAGTACCATGGGTATACTTTCTGCATGCGAAAATGAGGTAGGATTAAAAGGTGCATACGCCTCGTAACATCCATACGGTACCGGCATGTGGCCATTTGAGGACACTCACCTCGATGTTCCACATTACACTCATGGCACCACCAAGCGTTTAAAATAACCCCACGCATTACTCCGGTCATTACAAAGCCGGCCTTTATAAATGTACGAATTATTTTCTGCATAATACTTTATTTACTCAAAATTTAAGCGCCACAAATTTGTAAATAATTTATTATTTGTCAAGTATATTGTAAAAATACTTTAATATAAATTATAGAATTGTAATAAACTTGTTAATTTTAAACATCGATGCCTTTGTACCCCCAAACCTCTTCCCTTTATCCAAATCGATCTAAATACATCCTTTAGGCAGTACGCTAGGCTTTCTCCAAATTTTCATGCACATGGAAAAGTCACAACGAATCCTCTTGCTCAATACAAAGATGTTATTTACTCCATCTTAAAATAAAGCATATCCCCATATCCTGGGTTGTCATCAACGGACAATATTCATTTACCTATATTTATATTCAATGCATTTTAAGACGCTAGTTTTGTCGTACTCTTGGTATGAATACAAAAGTCTCGATTTTGAATTTTGTATGTAAAAAATAACAGCAAATTATCGTACCAATAAATTATTTTCTAGGCCTTCCAAATTCACTTCCATATTTTTTACTCCACAAATGATAGGATTCGCCAATCGCATGGTATCCGTCTGACAATTCCATAACCTCTGCACTTAAATGTACCTCCCAGTTTTACATCATACACCACAGTTTTTTCCAAACATGCGCGACAAACATAAAAAAGGCCCCATAGGGGCCCCAAGGAGCATATATGAAAAAAACTGAGAATTTTTTATTAATGAATCGTAATCTTTTTTGCCTCCGGCTTACTCGTTTTTGGTAAAACTAATGTCAAGAGGCCATTTTTCATTTTGGCGTCCAATTTATCTACTTGACCATCGGACGGGAGCAAAGTTGTAAATTTAAAACGTCTTTTCGGGTTCTTAAAGTCGCAATCTTTGGAATATTTTTTTGAGTTCTTAGAGTCGCCCTCCTTGTCTGCGCAACATCCAGAACGTTCCACTTCCGCTTCAATAATCAACAAGGACTCATCGACGGAAATTTTAACATCGTCTTTGTCAGCCCCCGGTATGGCCACCTCCAAGCAATATGCCTTTTTACACTCCATCCATCGTAGAGGGCGTACAAAGTGATCGCGATGGGGAAATCCGTCTTGAGACAGCCAATGATGCATAAAGGCCACGCTATCTTTAAACAAACACTCCATAGGATCTCTTTCGTGAGGGAACCCTTTAGCCTGAAGCGGATTTATGAGGACTACTTCCAAACACAAAACAAAAACACATTTGAATAATTTCTTCATAGCAAGTAAAAGTTTATGTCGACTCATAAAAAAGTCAATCATTAGATTGCAAAAAAAATAAAAATGTTTTTAAAATTTTTGTCTCTTATGAGTTGGTCAACTTTTAAAAAATTTTTCGTTTACCTTCACCCATTGAAGGTTTCTCTGGATACAAGCAAAATTCCTTTCAAAGATAATTTTTTTCAAATGATGCAATCCAAGATTGTACGTGCTTTCAACGATATGGAAGCGCTGGAGGCAGGGAATACTGCAAATCCAGATGAAAAACGTATGGTTGGACATTATTGGTTAAGGAATTTTCAATTGGCCCCTAAAAAAAACATCAATACGCTTTTGCATGACAATTGGCTAAAAGTACGCGCGTTTACCGACAAAATTCTCAATCAAGAAATCCAAGGATCTCAGGGGCCCTTTAAATATCTCCTGTGCATTGGCATCGGTGGATCCGCTCTAGGGCCACAACTATTATCGGATGCCTTGGATCGAAGACCCAAAGGGTTAAGGGCACTTTTCATAGACAATACGGATCCGGATGGCATTTTTAGAGTTTTAAAAAAGATCCACAAGCATTTGGGGCAAACGCTCGTTTTGGTCACTTCAAAGTCTGGAGGGACACCGGAACCGCGTAACGGACTCATAGAAATCCGATCTGCCTTCATCAAACAGAATATTCCTTTTAATCAACATGCCGTTGCCATTACCTGCGAAGGAAGTATTTTGGACATGGAAGCGCAACAGGAAGGTTGGTTGGCACGTTTCCCCATGTGGGATTGGATTGGAGGACGGACGAGTTTATTCAGCAATGTGGGATTGGTTCCTGCGGCCCTGCAGAACATTGACATCAGTGCTCTTATTCAAGGAGCCACCGAAATGGATATTCTGACCCGGAATACGGAAGTGCTAAACAATCCGGCGATGATGCTCGCTTTAGCTTGGTACGCTTGCACCGAAGGCACGGGTAAGCGCAATATGGTGGTCTTACCCTATAAAGACGCTCTCATTCTTTTCCCGCGCTATTTGCAACAACTTATTATGGAATCGTTGGGAAAAAAGTTAGCCAATGATGGGCGCAAAGTTTTTCAAGGATTGACCGTGTACGGCAATAAAGGATCAACGGATCAACACGCTTACGTGCAACAATTGAGAGACGGCCTCGATGACGCTTTCGTTATTTTTGTTGAAGTCCAAGTACCCTGCAATCTTTCCAACGTTCAAGTTGAACCTGGATTGAGCTCGGGCGATTTTTTGGAAGGCTTTTTACTTGGCACGCGTGCTGCTCTGGCGGAAGTAGAGCGTCCTTCCATTACACTGACGCTGAAACATTTAAACGCGCAAAGCCTGGGGGCCCTGGTTGCTTTATTCGAGCGGGCAGTTGGGTTTTACGCCAGCTTTATAAGAATCAACGCCTACAATCAACCCGGTGTAGAAGCTGGCAAAAAGGCTGCTGCCAAATTTTTGAACCTGCAAAAACGTATACTCAACTTCCTGATCGACCACACAGGTGAATACTTCAGTGCAGAATCACTCGCTCAAGCACTCAATTTAGACGAAGATACCGAAAGTATTTTCAAACTTCTAGAATATCTGGCGGCCAACAAAAAAATCTTTCGCAATAAGCTCTTGCCTTTAACACAAAGTACTTACTGCCTGAGGAAAAAATGAAAAGACCCCTGAAATCAATTCTTTTGTGGGCTACCCTTGCGATTGTCAGTTGTCTGGGCGGATGTTCCAAAAGCATGGAGACAACCACTGCCCTGGATGATTCAAAAATGCCTTGGGGGCGTCCCGCTTCTTGGGAAAAAACAATGCCCATTGCTCCAGGATTTCAATATTAACTTGTGGAGATGAAGTGTACGCGAAGTGGCATGGGTATTGCCCTGTTATTGCTGAGTGGATGCGTGCACCAGGGGCATCTCGATAAAAGGGCCATGATCGTTGTTGAAAAGCGAGGGCACGCCATTCATGTGAAAACAAATGGGCGAGGTCTTCGACTAGATACTCCTTTTCTCATTGGATCTCTCACAAAACAATTCACAGGCGTTTTATGTTTGGAATACCTCGCAAATTTCCTCGATACCGAGATTACAACACTGATGATAGAACGAGATTTCGAGAGTGTTCTAAAAAGTGTACCCGATGTAGACCTTTGGAAGAAATTAGAGTTTTGTCATTTTAAAGGTGTTACAGTTAAACAATTGCTAACGCATTCAACGGAATTCGATTACAGTACGGGAGAAAAAATTGCGAAATTTAAATATCAAAATCAGAATTTCGACTTACTTGGCAGAATTTTAGAAAGCGTAACAGGTCGGTCGTACACAAATTTGTCACGAGAATTATTTAAGAAAGCAGAGATGACGCATACTTACTTCCATAGCGATTTTACAAGAGCACAGCTTGCCGAAAAATTAGGATGCGTCGAAATATGTTTCGATTCGCTTACGGAAACAATGAATCCCAGTGGAGGTATTGTCTCAACAGCTAGAGATCTCCTAAAATGGAACGACTTCCTTGTAAAAAACGACTATTTTGAACGACTGACGGTAAAGCGTATAATAACACCTAACGCACAGAAGTCTCGGATTACCTCTTTGACTTCTATGCGCTTTAATTAGAAGATATTTTATACTATTAGGGCAGTTCTTCTACACTATTGTAAATTTTACCCGTATATTTATTAATCCAAACACGACCATCAAATAAATAAGCCATACAGTACGCATTATAGTTTGTATATGCAAAACGGCCAAATGATTTTTCAACACGCGTAACCAACATGCAATCCCCTTCAGAATACTCTCCTAAGGCCCAGAGTTGTAACTTTGGGGACAAAAAGTCTTGACCTTGATAAACAGGACGACCATTGGCAAGGGTACCTACTTGTTTCAGAGGCTTGCCATTGCTATCGTAAAATTCAC
>JAIRKR010000006.1 GCA_031260015.1 Puniceicoccales bacterium | reverse complement strand
TGTGTTTGCACCCCTACTTCTTGATCATGTAGGCGGACTTAACGACCATAACGTTAAGCATTTGCAGCATACGAATCAAATTCCTCCAGCCGTACCTCGGCAAGGAATATCTTATTTGCAAGCTAAATCTTATTTGGCGTAGTGGTTTTGCCTATGGAGAAAAAACGCCCTCTCGTACTCAAGGGCGTTTTTTGTTGCAGTATTGATGGGATAAACGTTGCTTTCATTCGTATCCACGGCACTCATTTATCGTTTGTGCCACTCAAATTTTGGATTATGTGCCTACCATAAGCTACTTACAGTACAATCGACCGCCTTTCATTATTTTCCAGTTGTCCCCACAATTTTTCTGGCGTGTCGGGAAAAACATTCAATGGATTGTTTGCAGGTGTTTAGGTTGAGGAAAATAAATGCGCCAAAACTCTGAAGCTGAGTATTGTAAACAAAGTGGGAATCAAGGCACCCAAGAAGAGAGGTAAGGGTTTAACAATGGTATTTGTAAAGAATTTTGACAGTAGTGACTGCCCTGCTGGATTCGGTGCATTCGCGATGACAGTCAGTCCACCACCCGCCACGGCCCCACTGACAACGGCGTACTGCAGGTGAAAGTTATTTTCGAAATCCGGGACCAGGGAAGCCAAGTAAGTGATGGCCGCATTATCGTTGAAGGCCGTTAGGCATAGGGCTCCAAAAAATAACGATTGTTCACCCAAACGCGATAAAATAATCTCAATCCACCATTCTTGCAATCCACCATGCGTCACGAGGCCCGCCAGGAAACAGCCCACCAACAGGGCACTGCGTAGAGCAATTGGACTTTGGTGCACGACCGTCATACGCGTAAAAACCAAAAATGCTAGAAATCCCCAAATAAGAAAAGGGATGTGGTGCGCGTTAAATACAGTCCAGATAAGAAATAAAACGTGTGATAAGACAATGCCGATAGGGATGTTTTCATGCGATTTATCTAAAGCTGCATGGACTTTGGCTTGGCTGTTCATTTTGTGCAGTTGCCTGTGAAAAATGAGTGCATAAAATGCGGTTGATAGTAAAATACTCAATACGGCTTCCAGTCCAAAATGTTTAAATACGAAGCTTGAATTCCAATGCCATCGAGTGGCGACCATCAGAATCGGTGGGGCAGCAAAATTTGTCAAAACACCTCCTATGGATACATTCACAAAAAGTAGTCCTAAGGTGGCATAGGAAAAAGCAGTATTGGAATTGTGAATCAAAACTTGTTTGGCCAACAAAAGGGCTGCTATCGTCATGGCCGCCGGTTCTGTAATTATGGATCCCAACAAAGGGGCGAAGGCCAAAATGCAGATCCACCACGTTGCGGGCGTTTCTCCACCGAAGCACTTGACCAGCAATCGCAATGCACTTTCGGCGAGCGTTAAAATAGGACGGGTGGCGGCAATGGTCATGATGACAACGACAAAGATGGGTTCCGTATACTGTCGTGTCTCAAAGTAGTGAATCGTGGCCTCCCAACTCTTATAATACGTAAAACACAGTACGAGTGGCAACAACCAGAGGGCAAAAATAACTTCAACTTCCCCCAAAAGGTGATAAATTTGCGATTTGTAGGTGGGATGCCCCCATCGAGTGGTTAAGGCCTGCGCACGTTTGGTAAACGTACTAGCCAAAAAAGTATGCAAAATGGCTCCCAGAAAAATACACGTTGAAATTAGGTAAAAAGGATCCGTGTTTGCTTGTTGAGTGAGTGCATCCATTAAAGGCAGGTTGTTCCCATAGGTTATTTTAGGTCCAAATAACAGGAGTGGTAAAAACACGCGCATGTCTTCAGCCTACGTCATCTCTTGAGGGGGGCAATCTTTTATTTTGACTACAATAATATTGCCTGTTTTGCAAAAAACGCATTGTAATACGATTGTTTTCCATGCGTATGGTCGATAAAGACGTAAAAATACACTTGCAGAAGCCTTTTTGGGGATTTTTTTTAATCCTTGTTGGCTTATTTATAACGTTGTCTTTCATCGATTACGATCCTTTGCAATCTCAGTTTTATACCACAAAAGTACACAATCATTGGCAAGCGCACGGGAATCGGCTGGGATATTGCGGCGTTTATTTTTCCTTTTACGCCTATCGCATAGGCGGTATAGCAGCTTGGCTGTTGCCCATTTATTTATTGTGGACGGGCATTTTGTTTTTTATAGGACGTGGAGAAAAGTGTTCCCGATGGAAATGGTTTTTCTTTGGGTTAGCTTGCTTTTTCACCCCCACCACGTTTACCTTTCTTGAAGCGCTACGATGGTGGATACCGGATTACCGTTTTTTTTCGGCGGGCGCCGGGGGTTTGATGGGATTGTACCTCTTTCAATACATTTTTGCGCGCTATTTTGGAGAAATTGGTTGTATACTTGTTTTAATCCCGAGTGCGCTTTTCTCTACGTTTTTAGCCTTTGCAAGTCCTAGTCGCGTTTTTTACTGGGTTACGGGAGGATTGAAGCAAATCTTTGCGGGTTTAAAAATTTTTTGGAAGAACGGTTTCAATGGACTCATTGGGATATTGCGCAAAAGTTACCTTTTGTGCGCAAGTTGCAGGAAAACGCTGCTAAATAGGCGACAAATAAAAGCTTCAGGGCGAGCAGAAAACGCATTTTCGGAAGGTGAGCAGCAGATTCCCATCAACAAACTTGTAACACTGGAAGTGGCGCCATTGAATCCGCATGCTTCGCGGCACGAAACGCAGGGACCCCGTGTTGCCGATAAACCCTGCTTGCAAGGATCGCATAAGGGAAAGACGATCCAAGAAATTAAGGTATTGGAAAGTGAAGTTGTGGAAAAGTCTTCGGGAGCGATACCTGCAAAATCGGGTGATTACCTTTTCCCTCCCATTGAATTGCTGAAGGATCCACCTCCTGTTTTAAAGGATGCCAATGAGGGGGAAGATTACTATGAAACGGCACAAGATCTTGTGCAAAAGCTTGCCGAATTTGGGGTTGAAGTTAAGATGGAGGCAATTCAGTCGGGGCCTGTCATCACAAGGTATGAGGTCACGCCGGCCCGCGGTGTTCGGGTAGAAAAAATTACCACATTGGACAAAAATATTGCTCTAGGATTAAAAGCGTTGTCCGTACGCATTCAGGCTCCGGTCCCCGGTAAGGGTTGCGTAGGCATAGAGATTCCAAATAAATTCCCTTTACCGGTTTGCCTGCGTGAAATTTTGGAATCAAAAGCCTGGGCGCATTCGGACGCTGAAATTCCCATTGTCTTGGGCAAGGAAGTTACGGGTAAACCGATCGTAGCAGATTTGACAAAAATGCCCCACTTGTTGATCGCAGGTTCTACGGGATCCGGTAAAACGGTTTGCATCAATGCTATCATTGCTTCGTTGCTATTTCATTCAAGTCCAGAGGAATTAAAGTTTATCATGGTGGATCCAAAAATTGTTGAAATGAAGTTGTACAATGATCTACCGCATATGCTTATTCCTGTGGTAACGGAACCTAAGCGTGTTCCCTCGGCACTTAAATGGTTAATTGGTGAAATGGAACGACGGTATCAATTATTTGCGGAGCATGGAGCGCGCAATATTGCAATTTTTAACGACAAGGTAAAAAAACTGTCCCAAAAAAACGCTATGGAAAAAAATATGCGCCACTTGCCCTACATTGTTTGCATTATTGACGAGTTGGCCGACTTAATGATGGTGGCACCCGGTGACATTGAAACGTGCATCGCCCGACTGGCACAACTTGCGCGGGCCGCCGGCATTCACTTGATTATTGCTACCCAAAGGCCGTCGGTCAACGTTATTACGGGGATTATCAAGGCAAATTTACCAAGTCGCATTGCATTTAAGGTTGCTTCGAAAGTGGATAGTCGAACCATTTTGGATGTGGGTGGAGCCGACAGTTTAATCGGTAAAGGGGACATGTTATTCGTTCCACCGGGAGCATCCCAATTGATTCGCGCCCAGGGGGCCTGGGTATCCGATGAAGAAATCAATGGCATGGTTCAATTTTTGACAAAAAATGGCCCTCCTGCTTTTGCAGAAGAAGTCCAACGTATTTTGGACGTTAACGAAGAAGATGCCGAGGGGGATACGTGGTCTACGGAAGATGAGGATGCGCTCATTCCGCAGGCCTTGGAGGTGTTAAAGACTTCGGATCGCGTTTCGACGTCCTTGCTGCAACGTCGTTTAAAAATTGGCTATAACCGGGCTGCACGCATCATGGAAACTTTGGAACAAAGAGGCTGGGTACCGCACAGCGATGCGCGTCCTGAGGTGTAAATGTAAAATCGCATTAAATGCGTCCGCATAGGTGTTTGGATGTAATGTAGATTACGTTGGAAAGAATACCAACATCCCTTGAAGGCAAGTAGACGTTGAAACGTCAAAAGTAATTTTGTCTGGATTTAAAAAAGTGCCCTACTATCTACTATAATGAACACGCATATGTGGGAATTTTTTACCCAATGGTGAACATATAATAATGGAGTTAAAGTAGTTGTTCTTTGTTATGTTGGATATTTTGGATAAATTGTGTGGATAGCGAGTGTACATCCACAACATCGACGTTGATGGGAATATTCGAATCGGATAAGGCGAAACGTAATTTTTCTAAAATACTTTCCGATAAAGGGCAATCTCCCTGCAGCAACAAATCGATGTCCGAGTACTTTTGAGCGTTGCCTTGGACACGGGATCCAAAGACAAATACACGGCATTCCGGGACATAAGCCTGCAATATTTTTTTTAGTTCATTGGCGATGAGAGGATCCAGATCAATCATTCATGCCTTCTATTTTACGTAAGAGGAATTGCGCATCCAATAAAAATTGGGGCGCCAAGTAATAAATTTTTGTCGCTTGCTCTTTTTGGTAGGTGTGCGAAGTTAAATTACGCGCCTCACCGTATAAAAACCATGCTTGGGGATTTTGAATCAGCTGGTGTTGAGCCGCTAGACGAAAAAGATCTTTACGCGTTCGCAAATGGTCGACATCGTTGGGTTGATTTAGGCGTAACCAGCGTTGCATGAACTTCCAGCACATTTCGTAAACAATTTCAAAATTTTGTATAATGCCTGCCTGCACAACTTCTCTAATGGAAGCGTCGGTACTATTCATTTGTTTTCCAACGGCAATGGCACGTTCCAAGGATGCAATCGTATCTTGCAAAGGTGTAAGATCTAGCATAAACGCTTAAGAGAATTGCACCCAGAGTTAGGTTTTTCAATGCTATTTTTCGTTTCTTTGTTTCTAAGAGCTTTACCTCCGATAATTTTTGCTTTATTTTTACCCTGTGAATTTAAAAATTTTACTTCTCATTCATGAGGGCTTTGAAGAAATTGAAGCGGTCGTCCCATTAGATGTATTGCGTCGGGCGCTTGTGGATGTTTTAACGGCCTCTTTATCGGACAATATTCAAGTTATGGGGGCTCATCAAATCCAACTAACGGCCGACGGCCTTTTTTCTTCGCTGCAATCGTACGACGATTTTCACGGTATCCTTATCCCCGGAGGGCCTGGAGTTTTTAACCTATTAAACAGGACGGATGTACACCAATGCCTACGGCAATTCCATCGCGATTCCAAATGGATTGCAGCAATTTGTGCAGCTCCATTACTGCTAAAACGAGCAGGTATCTTACCGGAAAAATTTACGGCGCATGTTTCGGTTAAAGACGATTTACCTCAGTTGAGGACGGAATCGGTGGTTGTGGATCACCACTTTATTACGGCCAACGGTCCGGGTGCAGCATTTGAATTTGCTTTTGAAATGGTTGGGGCCTTGACGTCAAAAGATCTTGCATTATCCTTAAAAAAGTCTATGTCTTGTGGGGAAAGTGTGCCATGAAATCAAGTAATAAAAAGACGAATAAGCCATTAAAGACCGTCGCCGACGATTTCCTCATCGACCTGTTGAAAGCGTCATCACCTTCCGGGTACGAATCGGAGGCTCAGGCCATTGTTGAAAAATATGTAACCCCGGTGGCCGAAATTTTTAGCAAGGATGTTTTGGGGAACCGTATTGCAACAATTCACTCCCAAGGGCATCCGCATGTTTTGATGACCGGGCACATGGACGAAATTGGTTTCATCGTTAGGTACGTCAACAAGGAAGGATTTTTGTTTTTTGATACCATCGGTGGGCACGATGTTGGACTCATTTCAGGGCGCAAAGTTAAGGTTTTAACGGGTAAAGGGGTTGTGTACGGTGTTACCGGGAGACGTGCCATCCATCTGTTGGATGCGGAAGAGAGAAAAAAATTGCCAAAACTGCAGGCCATTTGGATCGATATCGGCGCAAAATCCAGAGAAGAGGCTTTAAAAAAAATTGCCATAGGAGATCCCGTTGTTTACGAACAGGACCCCTTTTACGTGCTCAATGGTTGTATGTGTGGACGCGGCATTGACGACCGAGGCGGTACGTATGTGGTGCAAGAAGTGTTGCGTCGTTTGGCAAAAGATCGTCATTTGGAGGCTTCACTTACCTCGGTTTCCACAACGCAGGAGGAAATTGGGACTCGGGGTGCAACGCCGGTTACCTACGCGATTCATCCCGACGTAGGCATTGCGGTAGACGTTGGACATGCAACCGATTTTCCCGATGGAGATAGCAGTCGTCTGGGAGATTTTAAACTGGGTGCAGGACCCATTTTAGCCCGGGGTCCCAATATCAGTCCTATTGTGTTTGCTAGACTTAAGGAATGTGCAGAGAAACTCAAAATTCCCCATCAGATTGAAGCCGAGTCGGGACCTACGGGAACAGACGCCCGTGTTATCCAAATGTCTCGTAACGGTGTCGCTACGGGATTGGTTAGTATTCCTTTGCGTTACATGCATACCCCCAATGAAGTGGTTTGCCTGGACGATATGGAATGGGCCATCCAACTGCTCGTTGAATTTACGCGCTCTTTGAAGGCAAGCGATAAATTTGAATGGTGAGGTTGCATTTATGTTGAGCGGCATTCAATTGTTTTTGGAAAGAAACCGCAGGTGGCTGTTTGCATTTTTATTGATTGTAATCGTTATTCCGTTCGTGTTCACCATCGGTAGTATGCCGGGGCTGGGTTACGGCAAAAAGAAAGTAGGAATGCAATTTTGGGGTTACGATCTTGGAGATCCTAAGCAGATGGAACGCATCGTACGCGATGGTGCTTTGAGTATTGCATTGCAAACGGGTTCAGAAGAAAATGCGTGGATGGAATCTGCCCAAGGGTATGCCTTTTATCGCTTATTTTTACTTCACATTGCCCGTGTCGTCGGTTTGCCAGATCCCATAGAGGATGAATTGCATCAATTTATTAAAACGAAGCTTCTATTTTTGGACGAAAACAAGGAATTTCAACCTCGATTGTACAACGATTATCTAAAAAAGTGGTCCGAACAATTTGGTAAAACCCAAAGTCTGCGCAGGTTATTAACGGAAGATTACTTGTGCGAGAGGATAAAAAAAATTTTAGCCGAACCGGGTTTTGTCCTCCCAAGAGAATGCGAAACGATGTACCAATATTGGACGGCTTCTCATCAATTACAATACGTACGTCTTCAAAATGAAGTTGCACTTCCAGAAAATATTTCCGAAAAGACGTTACAGGAATTTTTTGAGGCGCACAAGAATGATTATAGGGTTGAACGTAAAGCGGAAGTTGCCTTACTATTTTTTGAAGCCAACAAGCATAGGGCATCTTTACCCTTAATTTCTGATCAAGAATTGGAACGTCATTTTGCCTTGCACGAGCATGAATTTAAAAAAGCGGATGGAGAAGAAGTATCTTTTGAGGCTGTCAAATCAGCGGTGAAGGATCATTGGGAAAAAGAACAGTTAAATGCACTCGCCGAGAAGTGCGCCACACAATTTGTTCTAACGGTTTACGATAAGGGTATACAAATGCAAACGGTGGAATGGAGACAGTGGCTTAACGATAACGACGTTAGGACGATTGATACGTTGCCTCCCTATGGACAAAATTCTTTACCCGAACGCAAAGGCCTCCGCAAAGAGGTATTGCTGAAAGCATTTGATTTGGACCAGGAAAGGTTTTTAAGCGATCCAATGCCCGTAAAAAATGGGTACGTTTTGGTTGCATTAAAACAGTTTTTGGATCCGTATTACCCTACCTTAGATACCGTAAAGGAAAAAGTTTTGCAGGATTGTCAACGAAGTGAGCGTGAAAAGATGTTTAGTCAACAATTATCCCACTTGGCTGAAGACTTGAACAATCCCCATACGGATGCGGCAAAATTTCTGGCGGATAAAGGCTTGGAAATTCACGATGTAGATACCTTTACCCTGGACTCATCCATCGTATCATTATCTCAAATATTGGAAGTAGGTGAAATTTTCCGCCTGATTAAGATGCTAGAAACCCTGAAGCAAGAACAGTGGACATCCGCATTGCGCGGTAAAGAGGATACGGGCATTCTGTTTGTTTGTAAAAGCCGTTCTATCCGAAAAGATTGTGTGCAAGAAGAAGCATTCGAAGTTTTTGAGAAAAATTTTGGTTCCAGAAAAAGTTTAATGCACGCCGAAACCTTAATCAGGGAAGTTTTAGAAAGCACAATGAATACCCTGGATCCAGGAAAACATGATTAATAAGCCGCCCGAGCATATTTCCGCTGGGTGTAGTGCTAAAGAATTCAAGTGCTTGGTGGGAGAGTACGAGATGTATGTCTACAAGATAGGTACATTTGTTACTCTTGATCAAAAACGAATGCAATCAAGATAACCTTCTTGAGCATTATGTGTTCAATAATTAAAATTAAAAAAGCTTAAGCAAAATTCAATTTTTTTAATGTTAAGCAGCTTTAAATCATTAAAAAATAAAACAATCATTAATTTTTGAGAATTGTCTTAATTTTTAAAACCCAAAAACCACTTTGAATCGATGAAATAAAGTTATAAATCGCAAATATCTGTTTTTCCATACACCGCCTCACGCTTCTTCCGATTCAATTTCAACCACTTTACAGATGCCCATCAACGTATCAGCTTTGGCCAAGTTGATCAAGCGCACACCCATTGTGGTTCGACCGATAACGCGAACATCTCGAACGGGGGTTCGAACCGCTTGCCCAGATTTCGTGAACAACATCATTTCATCTTTCTCGTCAACGGCGATGGCCCCAGCGACACCGTGTGTCTTGATGGCGATCACACCAATGCCGCCTCTCTGTTGTAGGCGGTATTCTGAAAATTCAGAGCGTTTCCCTTGCCCTTTTGTTCCGGCAATAAGCAGTGTACTGTGGTCATTTACAACAATCAAAGCTTTTACGCAGTCGCCGTTGCGCAATCGGATACCTCTCACACCGCGTGTGGCGCGCCCCTGATCCCTGCAGTCCGTTTCACCGAATCGGATGGACATGCCCTTGTAAGTGATTAAAATCAAATCGTCATTCCCGTTCGTAATGTCTGCACCAATGATGAAATCGCCGTCATCAATGTTCATCCCAATGAGCCCGGATGCACGACAATTTTTGTAGGCCGATAAAACCGTCTTTTTAACAATGCCTTTCTGGGTTGCCATCACCAAAGAATAGGCATCGCTAAAATCCTTAATGCACAGCATGGCGGCAATTTTTTCCCCCTTTTGCAACTCGAGAACGTTAATCAAAGCACGTCCTTTGGCTATTCTGGAACCTTCTGGAATTTCGTATACTTTCTTGATGTACAAACGACCATTCTGCATGACAAACAAAATGTAATCGTGTGTACTCGCCGTAAAAGAATGTTCTATAAAATCGTCGTCGTATTGTCCTGCCCCCACAACACCCTTGCCTCCACGCTTTTGCGAGCGATAAGAACTGATGTCGGTACGCTTAATAAACCCGTTGTGCGTTACCGTAATGATACATCCCACGTTGGCAATGACGTCTTCCAATCTAAATTCAGATTCGGCAGGGATAATACGCGTTTTACGTTCGTTCCCATACCGCTTTTTTAAGATCAGCAATTCATCCTTAATCACTTCCAACAATTTGGCATCGTTGGCCAAAATAGCGCGTAATTCCTCCGCAATTTTCAGTAATTCTAAATATTCGGCATCGATACGATCACGTTCAAGTCCCGTCAATTGATACAACCGTAACTCTAAAATTGCATCCGCCTGCGGGTCGCTTAATTGAAATTGGGTAATTAGGGCGATTTTGGCTTCATCGCGAGAGGCCGAGGAACGAATCGTGCGTACAAAATCATCCAAATGATCCAGGGCGATTTTGTAGCCTTCCAGGATATGTAAACGGCTTTCGGCTTTCTCTAAACGGAAATGAGTCCTGCGCGTTACCACTTCGCGGCGATGTTCAAGGAAGCATTCCAACATTTCCCTAATATTCATCTGCTTGGGTCGTTGCCGATCCAAGGCCAGCAAAATCACACCAAAAGAAGACTCCAAAGGCGTCATTTTAAATAGTTTATTTAAAACAACTCGAGAGACCTCACCTCGTTTTAGCTCAATGACAACGCGCGTATTTTCATCCGATTCATCGCGTATGTCGCTAATTTCAGTTAAAATTTTTTGTTGCACGAGTTCGGCAATTTTCGTTACCAAATTTGCACGATTTACGTTGTAAGGAATTTCCGTAATGACGATTTGTTCCCTTCCATTCCCCAAATCTTCGCAGTGCGCTTCCCCACGTACGTGAATGATACCACGCCCCGTTTTCAAATAATTGGAAACACCCTCTAATCCAACCACCGTGCCTCCCGTTGGGAAATCGGGGCCCTGAATCACTTTTAAAATATCTTCTATGCTCGCTTCGGGACGATCAATTAAAATAAAAAGCGCATCCAGCAATTCTTTTAAATTGTGTGGAGGAATATTAGTCGTCATACCCACCGCAATCCCCGTGGATCCATTCATCAATAAGCTGGGTAACGCAGAAGGTAACACAACGGGTTCTACTGTACTTTCTTTATAATTGGCCGTGAAATCAACCGTGTCCTCGTCAATGTCTTTGAGCAATTCTTCGGCAATATCTTTCAATCGACATTCGGTGTAACGGTAAGCGGCTGCAGAGTCTCCGTCAATGGAACCAAAATTTCCCTGTGGATCTACCAGAGGATAACGCATGACCCATCCTTGGGCCATTCTGACAAGCGCATCGTACACGGAACTGTCCCCATGGGGGTGATAATTTTTCAGTACTTCTCCAACGATACCTGCACATTTGTCAAAAGGACGATTGTGCAAAAGGCCTTCCCGCAGCATGGCGTATAGAATGCGGCGATGTACCGGCTTTAAACCATCACGGACGTCGGGGAGTGCACGACTAACGATCACGGACATCGAATAATCGATGTAGGCCGACTTCATGATGTCATCGACGTTGGTATCTATTAAAAATTCTTTTTCTACATGCATGGCTAAATATCTAAATTGGCTACATTTAAGGCATTGTCTTCAATAAAAGACCGACGAATGGGGACATCATCTCCCATTAGCATGGTAAACGTTTGTTCCGCTTGTGCCGCATCTTCCATGTTGACCTTGAGTAATCGGCGAGACTTGGGGTCCATGGTTGTTTCAAACAACTGTTTTGCGTTCATTTCGCCTAACCCCTTGTATCGTTGAATGTGCAATCCTTTACGTCCCAACTGACGAACGGCGTCAATCAATTCCAAAATGGAATGCAAAGCTACTTCTCCCTCTTTTTCTCCATTTTCTCTTAAATAGTAGCAGGGATGTTCATCCGGTGAAAAGCGCGGGATACGCAGATCCAGGTCTGACAATTCTTTTAAAATTTTACCGATTTGCGGGTACTCAAAAATTTCACTTACGACAATCCTTTGAACAAACTTTTGTCCTTCGATTTCAATTTCACGTTTTGTCGCTCCCCCATAAATGTCGTCCACAATACCATTTTCAACGTAAAAACGAGCACGTGCTTCATCGTTTGCCAGAAATTGAAAATCTTCTTGGTTACCGTTGCGTATGCGGGCTACGTACTTGGGAACCGCACCCTTATTTAGATTGCTCTGATCCAAATATAAATGCAACGCGCAGCCGTGCCGCATGACGGAAGCTCCCAACTGCTCTAACCGAGAAAGGAGAGACAGTAAACATGTTAATACCGTTTCGGGAAATGCATATTGATCGCATGCGCGCACAAGGGTGATACCTTCCGAACCGAGTTCAAGTAGAATTTTATTCAGCTCGGCATCGTTATCAACGTATTTTTCACGTTTTCTGCGTTTAATCTTATACAATGGAGGTTGCGCAATGTAAACGTACCCATGTTCAATTAGCCCGCGCATCTGTCTAAAAAAGAATGTTAGCAACAGCGTACGAATGTGAGCACCATCCACATCAGCATCGGTCATAATGATAATTTTATGATAGCGTGCTTTCGTGATATCAAAGGCACCTTCTCCGCTTGCACCAATCCCCGTACCACATGCGGTTACAATGGTACGTATTTCATTGTTGGATAATACTTTATCCAGTCGTGCTTTTTCCACATTTAAAATTTTACCTTTGATGGGCAAAATGGCCTGATAACGTCTATCTCGCCCTTGTTTGGCCGAACCACCTGCGGAATCTCCCTCAACGATAAATAATTCGCATAATGCGGGTGTTTTTTCGGAACAATCGGCCAATTTTCCCGGTAGTCCGCCTCCCGTTAGGGCACTTTTACGTACCGTTTCTCGAGCTTTGCGTGCGGCTTCCCGTGCTCGAGCCGCATTTAAGCATTTATCCAAAATAATTTTACCCAATCCAGCGGTTGTTTCAAACGCGTACTTCAGCGAATCGCCTACAATTTTTTGAACGATGCCGTCCACTTCGCTGTTGGATAATTTTGTTTTCGTTTGCCCCTCGAAGCGGGGTTCCGAAACTTTGACGGAAATGACGGCCGTTAGACCTTCACGCACGTCTTCCCCCATGAGTGAAGGATCTTTATCTTTGATGAAACCATTGGCTTTGCCGTAATTGTTAATGACGCGTGTCAATGCTGTTTTAAACCCCGACAGATGCGTGCCCCCTTCTACGTTAAAAATAGAATTTGCGTAAGCGTAGATTTGTTCCGCAAAAGAATCGCTGTACTGCATGGCAATTTCCACGCAAACACGCCCTTCTTTACCCGAATCTTCCACAAGGATATCCCCCGAAAAAAAGATAGGATCCGCATGCAGTACGGTTTTACCACGATTTAGGTAGGCAACATACTGCGAAATTCCTTTGTTAAATAAGAAAACTTCCGATTTTTCTACACGTTCGTCCAATAATTCAATGCGGATACCGGGATTCAAAAAAGCCAATTCCCGCAAACGTTTTGCCACAATCTCGTACTTAAACTCGCGAATTTCTGTAAAAATCTCCGGATCTGGAAGGAAAGTAATTTTTGTTCCTGTACGCTTACTTTGCGCAATCACAAACATTGGTTCAACAACTTTCCCTTTTGAAAACGCCATTTTATACACGTTCCCATTCCTACGGACCTCAACTTCAAATAGCTCCGATACGGCGTTGACACACTTGGCACCGACGCCGTGCAGGCCCCCCGAAACTTGATAGGCGCCTTTGCCAAATTTGCCCCCCGCATGCAAGTTGGTCATCACCAATTCCAAAGCTGGAATTTTGTAAATGGGGTGTATATCAACCGGAATGCCACGGCCATTATCCTCAACGGAACACGCCCCATTGAGGTGTATGCAAACGTTAATCTCCGTACAATAACCCGCCAAAGACTCGTCAATGGCATTGTCAACGAGTTCAAAAATACAGTGATGCAACCCACGCTCGTGCGTATCCCCAATGTACATGTCGGGACGCTTGCGAACGCCTTCTAGTCCTTCCAATTTCTGAATTTTAGAAGCGTCGTATTTCTCTTCCATACCTGTTGAAACGCTTGCCGCATCTTCCAACCTCAATTGCCTCTCTTCGGTGACCATAAAATATGGATATACTTGTAGCACGTTTGGAAAATAATGCAAGAAAAACAAAGGCAATGCCCCCAAAGACAAATGCATTACGAGGTAGGTTGATAAAATCTTTCGTTTGGATTACCTAATTGTTGTGGGCATTCCATGGCTTGAAAAAATACAACGGTCATATGCCTATTGAATTCCGGACATATTTGTTGAGCCACTGAAAATTATTTTAATATGTTTTCGTCCATGATAGCAACGTCCGACGTGAGCGTAACGTAGCAATACAAACATACCATTTGAAGCTACTGCAATGTCACGAACAGTCAACGCGTCATAATACGTAATAAAATGTAAAATCTACCCATGCCTACTCGTACTTTAAGTATGAACAAGTCTTTGTATATTCGGATGCGATAATCTTAATGGTCTTAAGCTTCGGTAAATAGTAGATCCTCCGAGAAGTTAGGTATAAACGCATGTGTTGCAGTAAGCTGCACAAGCCTTGCAACCTTTAAGCTTACAATCAAAACGGCTTTGGCGGGATTAACTGCCTTTGTCCCTAAAGGATTGAAAACGGTGCAAAGCTTTGCAAATACTCCGGCTTACGTCACGGCATTAGGGATTTTACTACTATCGGTCTGAATTCGCAACAAACGATTTTACCACCCCAATCTTGGCTTCCGAACACAGTTTTGCCGTAAAGTTAACCTGCTGTTAGTTACCTTCATTCAACCGAAGCATTTTCACAGGTGTTTTTTAAGCCTCTGCGACTTACCAATGTTCCTTCGCGATGAACGCGACGGCGTATCTAAGGGCATTAGAGGGACCATTGTTCGACTTAGATATGTAACTCGGTGTGCAATTTGATGCCCTTATCCGGTCTCGCTGCATTCTGCCCTAATTACTTTCCAGGCTTCCATCGAATCCAATGACATTGTAAGATATAATTTATGCTCGTGATATCAATACCTGGTATAAGGGTTAAGGATTGA
>JAIRKR010000046.1 GCA_031260015.1 Puniceicoccales bacterium | reverse complement strand
GGTCCCTATTTGAATTTGTAGGTTATTGAGAAAAATATTTTTTTTATCTTTAAGGGCAGTAGTTGGATAAATTGTGTCATCTCGATGCATGTCTCCAGGTTTTATGTGCATAGTTTGATTGAACAAATGATGAATTTGAGTAAGTCCACTCTCTGAGTTTATTACAAGTGTGATTTGAAAATCCATTGCTCCAACCAATTCACGATCATAAGGGTTCCACCAAAGATTTTCCACGGTTATTGCTTGTTCGCTGAGCTCTAGTCTACAACGAAGTAAAACGGGCATAAAACCGTTTAGGGTACTTAAGGGTTGGGGGGTATCTTCGAGATTTAGAAATCTTTGGTAATTTTTGTTCCACAACCCCTCTGGGCCTGGAAAATTTTTGGGAAGTGATTTGCGAATTGCTTTGCTGAAAGGTTCGCGTAAGCCTCCCTGTTTTGCATTACAAATTGGGATTTTTGGGGTGTAATTTTTTAAAAAATCTCCTTCCAATATACCGTAAGCAACCGCAACATTGTTCGTTTTTTGCTCCAAAGGCAATACGATGGGATGGAGTTTATTTTTATCGGTGTTGATCTGAATGGATGATTTACCTTTGGATACGACAGGGTTTAAGCGATTACCGGTAAGCGTATCGAAAAATTGAACGATGGGTTGCGTTGGATTTTCATCAACATACGTGGCTATGGTATCGACGGTAGCTTTTTTCGACAACTTTTGGAGTGCGTGCTGGCAAGCCCATAGAGCTAATTTTTCTGCTTGTAGTGCGTGTGTTTTAAATTTCCATTGCCTATACAGAGAATTTTGTTTGTGGGTACAGATGAATATGAGAGCGCCAAGGGTACTTAGTAGTATGATACTTAATACGAGGCTGCCTCGTTGTTTTTTTTGTAACATTGGGTTAAGTTTTAGGCGGATGCGTCAGAAATGCAAATCAGAAGTCATAGGAGGCGATGCTTGTATCGTGAAAACATGATTGGTGGGGTTGATTTGGGGTAATTTTTTAGCATGCGTCATTGAATCCTCGCAACGTATACTTCGGAGGGTGAATCGGGTAATCGGCAGATAAAATCAAAAATGTGAGGCTGACTGTTTTAATTTGCAGATACTCAAGTAAAATGTTTAATTTTTTCATTGCTATACATGGAGTTATTTGAAAACCTTTGTTGTCTAATCATTAACTAAGAAAGGTTCTATGAATGTGAAAAATATAATTCAAACGATAACAGCAGTCAGTCTTATGATGGGAACGGTGAGCTTGAATGCTTGGCGTTGTGACTTTTGTGACGAGGAGCATGCGGATGTACCTGGTTCTTATTGCCCCAAAAGCTGTTTGGAATATTGTCCCGATTGTGCTGGGCAGCATGTCCTTTCACATTGCCCCAAAGAGTACCCAATTACATTCGAGAAAGGTGAGGAAGCACGCAGAGGATTTTTTCAATGTCTAAATTGGTTCGATTTACGTGGAGCGGTGGATGACATTGAAGCTTTTTTGAATGTATTCTTATCTACAGTATGTTCAAAGGGGGGTATTATCCGTATGGAGGGTAATGTTCTGCGTATTACCGACGATGGGCTCCCTAGGTCTGGTCTCGTAGGTGTTAATCAGATAGACACAGGCGACTTTCGTCAGCATCCACAATTTGGTACAGGACTGTTGTCAATGTCTGTTCCAACTTGCAATGATATTCCCCCCGATGATGTTGCAACAAAAAAAGCAATATATGAGAAAGGTTTTGAATATCTCCATTGGCTTGATTTATGCGGATCAAAAAATGATTTCGAGGACGTTTTGACTAGATGCGTGAATATGATAACGGTTAAAGGTGGCAAGGTCTTTATATATAACACAGGAGATTTTCTTTCTATAAGAACTTCGGAGAGAAGTATGTCTAGTCATAATATGTTGCTTTTACCCCCGTTTGTTCGTCCAGCTTGGGGTAAGATAGAGATATCTTGTCGTGAGGTGAAATTTGTTGGTAAGTCTGTCTTTTCATCGATTGAGTCGGAGGAATAAAGGTTTAAAGACTTCTAAAAAAATGCTATCCTGCCACGTGTAGGGTGGTATTTTTGTGTTTAAGTTTTGCTGCCGTATGGGTCTAACGATAACGTTTTTAGAAGAAATAATTCTTGTTGAAAAAAATACCTTCTACCTCGCAGCGGCATTTTCCATGTGCTTTTTATAAATCTTCAATCTCTTGAATTTGTTTTAAGCGCCTTAGATGTCGAGATTCTAGGCTAGGTACCGTCGTCAAGAATTTTTGAACGATGAGGTAGGTGGTATCTGCATCTAAAGTACCTGCGAGGCAGAGTATATTGATGTGGTTGTGCTCTCGCGCCTTTTGAGTTGCTTCGGGGATATGTACGAGTGCTGCCCGCACATTTTTGAATTTGTTGGCCGCGATGCACATGCCGATGCCTGAAGTGCAAATGAGGATGCCCAAATGTTGGTTATTCTTTTGTACCCGCAAAGCGACTTTTTGAGCAATTAAAGGATAATCGCAGGGGTTTTGCGAAAAAGGTTCTACATCTTCGACGGGGTATTGATTTTGCTGCAGCCAATGTACAATTTTTTGTTTCAGCTCGAATCCCCCATGGTCGGCTCCTATAAAAACATTCATACGTTTATTCTACTTTAGATTTTTTGTTTTACAAATCAAAATTAGGTGATGCGGGGTGTGTCGAAAGAATGATTATTCATACTTTGGGGCGTACGGCATCTCGACAAAAAGCCTTTTGACGAATTTGAGGATACATACTTGATGTTAGCGGAGTTTTGTGTTTGATTCAAAATCATTGTTGAAAGGTATGCATAGGTCGATGAAATTAGTTTTTGTGACGGGGGGCGTTGTTTCGTCGTTGGGGAAAGGTTTAACGGCAGCATCTTTGGGAGCTTTACTGGAAGAACAAGGATTACGCGTAGGGCTGCAAAAATTTGATCCTTATTTAAACGTGGATCCGGGAACCATGAGCCCTTTTCAACACGGAGAAGTGTATGTTTTAAAAGATGGAGCGGAAACCGATTTGGATTTGGGGCATTACGAACGTTTTACCAATGTTGCCTTGTCCAGAAAGCACAGCGTTTCTTCGGGGCAAATTTACGAAAGTGTGCTTAAAAAAGAGCGGCAAGGGCACTATTTGGGAAATACGGTGCAAGTTATTCCGCATGTTACGGATGAAATTAAAACGCGTATTTTATCGGGAGCCAATGACGATACGGACATTTTAATTACCGAAATTGGAGGTGTGGTTGGAGATATTGAAGGTTTACCTTTTTTGGAGGCATTGAGGCAGCTGGCCTTAGATTTTGGTCGAACCAACGTATTATTTTTGCACGTTACGTTAATCCCATTTTTAAAAGCTTCTTCGGAATTGAAGACAAAACCTTCTCAGCAGAGCGTTGCAAAATTGCGTGAAATTGGCATTCAGCCGGATATTTTGGTTTGTAGAACCGAAAGGCCGCTTGAAAAATCTATTCGGCAAAAATTAAGCTTGTTTTGCAATGTTTCGGTGGAGTCGGTGATCGAAGAAAAGGATGTTGAAATCTCCATTTATGAGCTGCCGCTTTGTTTACACGAAGAAAAGTTAGATCAATTGGTTTTGGCGCATTTTGGAATGCCTTATCGTCCTTCAAATTTGGCTACGTGGAAAACAATTTTGGATAGGATTTACTCTCCCAAGTGTCGCGTAAAAATTGGCGTAATCGGCAAGTACGTTGATTTAAAAGATGCTTACAAATCTATTTACGAAGCTCTATTTCACGCGGGTATTGCCAATGAATGTACCGTTGAGGTAAAACCCATAGATGCGGAGTGGCTAGAGCAGCGTCAAGGAGACAATGGTTTAAACGATTTAGACGGAATTTTAGTTCCCGGAGGTTTTGGGATAAGAGGCATTGAGGGGAAAATAATGGCAATCCGTTACGCTCGAGAGCAAGGTGTTCCCTATTTAGGTATTTGCTTGGGAATGCAACTGGCCGTGATTGAATTTGCACGTCATGTTGCCGACTTGCCGGATGCGACCAGTACCGAATTTGATGCGCAAACCACGACTCCTATCATTGGTCTTATGGAAGAACAAAAGGGAAGCACGCATAAAGGGGCATCCATGCGTTTGGGGATAATGGAATGTAATATAGTTCCCCACTCTTTATTGGAAGAGATTTATCGGGCAAATACCATTTTTGAACGACATCGTCATCGTTACGAAGTCAATAAGCAGTTGTGCAATCTTTGGACTGAAAAAGGATTGAAAATTGCTGGTATGTGCCGCAATTTAGACCTTATCGAGGCCGTTGAATTGGAAGAACACCCATGGTTTGTGGGGGTACAATACCATCCGGAATTTCAATCTAAACCGCATGCCGCACATCCCTTGTTTAAATCTTTTGTGCGGGCTTGCATAAAATGAAAAAGACCTCTTTTGATGGTGAAGGGCACATTTGTTATGAAGGCAACGGTGAATATTTGTTTTTGCTTGAATGGTGGAATGGTAGACACGCTAGACTTAGGATCTAGTGCCGCAGGGTGTAAGGGTTCGAGTCCCTTTTCAAGCACCAATATTGTGTAACATTGTAGGAATTGAGGAGGCCATATTTGAACCGCATCGCTTGGTTGGTTGTTATTTGTTTTGCAGTGACGTTAGCTCTGCCTGCGGAAAAGCAGACGATAAGAATTGCTTTTGCCGATTTTTGCGCATGCTCATCGGGGCCATCGGACATCCAAGGGCAAAAGTTTGTTGCTATGTTGAAAAAGTATTACCACGTTGAAATAGGTCCGGGCGCTGACTTTTTGTTTTACTCGTGCTGGGGAGATGCTTTTAGGCAGTATAAAAATTGCGTTAAAATATTTTACACAGAAGAAAATGTTATGCCCAATTTCAACGAATGCGATTATGCCATTACGTGCCATCCAATTCGCTTTGGATCACGTCATTTTCAATATAATTCGGATATTCCGAGTTTTAAATCCTGTGAACGTATGCGTTTGCAAGTGGATCAAAAATGCCTGCATTGAAAGTTTTGTAATTTTGTATACTGCAATGCTTCCAAAGGCGACGGAGCCATTTAAGGCAGGATTTTGCTAAGAAATTAATGCGTTACAAGAAGGTGGATTGCCCTGGGTGTGTTTTAAATAACATGCAACAGGCCATCGTTCCACGAGGAGGCGATAGCGCGTGGGAGGGCAAGGTGGATTTTATCAAAGATTATAAGTTTACAATTGCCTTTGAAAATGCTTCGAGTGAAGGCTATGTAACCGAAAAACTGGTACATCCTTTCATGGCAAATTCTATTCCAATTTATTGGGGAAATCCCAGCATAGGCACATTGTTGAATACAAAAGCTTTTATTAATTGTCACGAATACGAAGATTTGGATGCGGTGATACGGAAAGTGGTAGAACTCGATCAAGATGACACAAAGTATCTTGCTATGCTTCGCGAACCTATCGTTAAGGAGGAATCAATGCTGAATAATGAAAAAAATTTGGAACAATTTTTAGTTGCCGTTATAGAAAAAGGGAATGTTCCCTTTTATAAGTCACAATTGTATCTACCTAAAAAGAATCTTTTTACGCGTGTAAGTTATTTTAATTATGGTAGATATTGGGTTTTATCAAAGGTGATGTTGGGAGAAAAGGGTCGGCATTATCTCAATAAGTTTGCCGAAATCAAGCTGCAGTTACATTGCCTGGGAAATGCCGTGAAAGTATTTTGAGGAACGTTGGGTGGGTTAAATGATTGGAGATAAAGGATTAGCATGCGTTTTGAAAATTTTCAGACACGTGCAATGGCGATCGAAAATTATTATCCTTATTTTTTTAATATTTTTTCAAATAAAAGGTTGACTGTTTGCGATTAGGCATCAAAAGTTTAACTTTCACAGTATTTTGGTTAGAGACCAAAAGTGGATGAGAAGTTGCCCTTGTAGCTCAGTTGGCAGAGCACATCCTTGGTAAGGATGAGGTCGGCGGTTCAAGTCCGCTCGAGGGCTCCATCAACCAAATTTTATCTTAATCTCAATTTTTTTGTATGGCTAAAGAAACCTTCGCAAGAACAAAACCACACGTTAATGTGGGAACAATTGGTCACGTAGACCATGGTAAAACAACGCTCACAACGGCTATTCTTAAAGTTCAATCGGACAAAGGATTGGCAGAATGTAAGTCTTATGCAGAAATCGCAAAAGGAGGTACCGTTCGGGATGCTTCAAAAATCGTTACAATCGCCGTTGCACACGTTGAATATGAAACGACGGTTCGTCACTATGCGCACGTAGATTGTCCAGGGCATGCGGACTTTGTAAAGAATATGATTACGGGGGC
Source organism: Puniceicoccales bacterium (assembly GCA_031260015.1). GTDB lineage: Bacteria > Verrucomicrobiota > Verrucomicrobiia > Opitutales > UBA9783 > CABUVL01. The sequence goes on along the minus strand of JAIRKR010000046.1, from coordinate 25,155 downwards.
CGCACAGATGGATGGTGCTATTTTGGTAGTTAGCGCCTACGATGGTCCCATGCCTCAAACTCGCGAACACATTTTGTTGGCGCGCCAGGTAGGTGTGCCTAATTTGGTTGTTTTTCTCAACAAAGTGGATCTCGTGGATGATCCGGAACTGCTTGAGTTGGTAGAAATGGAAATTAGGGACCTTTTGAATAAATACGAATATAAAGGGGATGACATTACAATTGTTCGCGGATCTGCTCTGGGGGCTTTGGAAGGAAAGCCTGAAGGCGTAGATTCCATCAGCCGTTTGTTAGAGGCTGTTGACAAGGATATTCCTGAGCCGCAGCACGATTTAGAAAAGCCTTTTTTAATGGCCATTGAAGATGTTTTTAGCATTACGGGAAGAGGTACCGTTGTGACGGGTCGCATTGAACGGGGTAGCGTTAAAGTAGGGGATACGGTGGAAATCGTAGGATTACGTCCAACACACAGTACAACGTGTACGGGTGTTGAAATGTTTCATAAGTTGTTGGACCGCGGACAAGCGGGAGACAACGTGGGTGTCTTGTTGAGAGGCATTGAGAAGAAGGATGTCGAGCGTGGTCAAGTTTTGGCGAAGCCGGGGTCCATTACACCGCATACGAAAGCTAAGGCAGAGATTTATGTTTTAACAAAGGATGAAGGAGGGCGTCATACACCTTTCTTTAAAGGGTACCGTCCCCAATTTTTCTTTGGTACGGCCGATGTAACGGGTGTTTGTACTTTGGCAGAAGGGGTTGAAATGGTCATGCCGGGGGACAATTTGTCCATTGAAATTGAATTGCAAAAGGCGGTTGCCATGGAAAAAGGACAGCGTTTTGCCATGCGTGAGGGCGGAAGAACCATTGGCGCAGGACGTATTGTTGAAGTTATTACTTAAGTGCTTGGGTAACGTTTTGGAACGATTTTCGTTGACAAAAACAAGACCTCCGGAAAGGTTATTGGGCGTGAGGGTGTAATTTGAGTAGGAGAATGGCGCAATTGGTAGCGCAGCGGTCTCCAAAACCGTCGGGTGGGGGTTCGAGTCCCTCTTCTCCTGCCAAGGCATAAAACGAAGATGAAGATTTTTAAAAAGATACGTATTTTTGGACGCGAAATGGTCGAAGAATTGAAGAAGGCGTCTTGGCCGAGTTGGTATGAATTGCGTAAATCTTCGGTGATTGTTTTATTGGGGGTATTATTTTTAGGAGTTTTTGTGAGTATGGTAGATTTTTCATTATTTCAGATGGTAGATCTATTGATACGTTGTGTGAGCCGTTGATCGCGTAATCTCAGGAAATAGTACGTAAGATGACCGAAGTAGAAGTGGATGATAGTTTTAAGTGGTATGCGGTTCAAACGGCCTCCAACCAGGAATTAAAAATTAAGCGTCATTTGGACCACTTTACCGCCATTGAGGGATTGGGGGCATACATAAAGACCGTTTTGGTACCCACAAAGACGGTTGTGGAGGTTAAAAATGGCAAAAAAAGTAGTAAGGTTCACAAATTTTATCCGGGTTACCTTTTCCTTCATATGCGACTCTACGACGATAAGGGAGAGATGTTGCAGCAAGTTGTTTCGTACGTAAAAAACATTCAAGGGGTCTTAAATTTCATGGGAGGAGATTGCCCTGTTGCCCTTAAGAAAAAAGAGATGGAAGGGATATTGGGGCAAGTGGAAGAGACCAAGGGTAAAAAGGTCTTGAAGGTTGCGTATGAAGTTGGAGAAATGGTCAAAATTATAGATGGGCCATTTTTAAATTTAACCGGTAAAATTGATGTTGTGGATCCCGAAAGGGGAAAATTAAAGATTTCGGTCTCTATTTTTGGACGTTTTACCCCCGTTGAATTGGAATATTGGCAAGTTCAAAGGGAAAAAGAATGAGGGTAGGTTTTTAGGTTATGGCGATTAAGAAGAAGGTTATTGGAGAAATACGTTTGCAGTTACCTGCAGGTGCGGCTAATCCTGCACCGCCAGTAGGTCCAGCGCTGGGGGCAAAGGGTGTTAACATTATGGCGTTTTGTAAAGAGTTTAATGCGCAAACCAAAGATCAGACGGGCTTGGTGATTCCGGTAGTCATCACAGTTTACGCGGATAAATCTTTTTCGTTTATTTTGAAGTCACCTCCGGCATCCATATTGTTGTGTAAGGCGGCTAAGGTTCCAAAGGGTTCCGGAGAACCTAATAAGGCAAAAGTAGGTACGGTGACTCGCCAGCAAGTGAAAGAAATAGCGAGTGTAAAGCAGTCGGATTTAAATTCGCATTCTATGGAGAGTGCCGTGCGGATGATTGAAGGGACGGCCCGTAGCATGGGTATTCAGGTAATAGACTGAAGATAAGGGTAAGAGCAATGAAGAAACATAGTAAACGTTATAGATCAGCTTTGGAAAAAGTGGAAGAAGGAAAATCGTACGAATTACTCGCGGACGCTTTTCAATGTCTGTTAGAAATGCCGGCGGCTAAATTTGATGAAACGATTGAATTATCGATGCATTTGGCGGTTGATCCAAAACAAAGTGATCAGATGGTGAGAGGCATTGTTCAATTGCCTCACGGTAACGGTAAAGAGGTACGCGTTGTTGCGTTTACAACTAAGCCCGAAGAAGCTTTAGGTGCGGGTGCTTGCGCAGCTGGGTTGACGGATTTAATTGAAAAAGTTAAAGAGGGTTGGTTGGATTTTGATGTGGCCGTTGCTACGCCCGAAGCGATGAAGGAAGTAAAAGCCGTTGCCCGCATACTGGGACCTCGTGGATTGATGCCCAATCCAAAGACGGGTACGATAACGGAAGATTTGGTGATCTGCATTGAAGCTTTGAAAAAAGGGCGTGTGGAGTTCAAAATGGATAAAAGTGCCAACGTGCAAATGGGTGTGGGCAAGCGTTCTTTGGGCATTCAAAAGCTCGTGGAAAATGCAGAAAGTGCATTGCAGGCTATTCAGCACGCACATCCCGCATCTTTAAAAGGGAAGTTTGTCAAGCGTGCAACGGTTTCAACCACAATGAGTCCGGGACTCACTTTGCATGAAACTTTGTTGGTTCGTTACGGGAAATAGGTTTTGGAAAGGAAAATCGGATGAGAGTAGAAAAAACATTTTTAGTGCGCGAAGTTTCAAACCGAGTTAAGGATTCAAGTTATTGGTATTTGGTTGATTTTAGGCGGGTAACGGTTTCGGAAATTGCACAACTACGAGTGGATTTGTCCAAAGAAGGGGCTTATTTTCACGTTGTTAAAAATGCAATTTTACGTAAAGTGGGAGAAGATCTCAAGTGGCCTTCTTTTGTGCAGTGGTTAGAAGGTCAAACCGCCATCGTATACGGAGGTGATAATCCATCGGGTGTCATTAAATTATTGTTGAAGTTTGCTGGAGATAAGGAAAAGTTAAACGCGAAAGGTGGTTTTTTGGAGGGGCAATTGTACGATGTTATGGCTTTGGAGGCTCTATCAAAATTGCCCGATTTAACAACGCTAAGGGCCATGTTTTTATCCTTATTATGGACGCCTTATCGCCAATGCTTGTACGTTATGCAAGGGATGCCGCAGAGTTTTTTAACGCTGCTAAAAGCGTACGAAAAAAGGAATTGTGTCGCAAAATAATTTTTCAGGTCAGGTTAGGAAGATAGTCTTCTTAAATGCTTCATCGGAGAAAAAAGAATAAAAGATGAACGCTAATCTGTGCTAGGAGGAAATATGAGTAATCTAAAAAAGGATCAAGTTATTGAATGGTTGAGTAATCAATCGGTTTTGGAAATTGCTGGTTTGGTTAAAGATCTTGAAGCAAAGTGGGGCGTAAGTGCCGCTGCTCCGGTTGCGGTTGCCGCAGCACCTGTGGCTGCCGAGCAAGCCGTCGAAGAGAAAACGGAATTTAACGTTATCTTGGCGGATGCGGGTGCCAATAAGATCAATGTTATTAAAGAGATTCGTGCCATTACAGGTTTAGGCTTAAAAGAAGCCAAAGATTTGGTGGAAGGAGCTCCGAAAGCTGTCAAAGAAAGCATAGGGAAGCAGGAGGCAGAAGATCTCAAAAAGAGACTTGAATCAACCGGTGCAAAGGTTGAAGTTAAGTGATTTTTGATTTGTGAACGTGTCTTGTGTGAGCAGGGATAGGATGGAGAGAAAATCCTTGCTAAGATTTTATTTATTTTATGTCACATCGCATTAATTTTGGAAAACTAAATGAGGTTATTCTACCGCCTGATTTAATACAATTGCAGCTTGATTCTTTCAGGGAGTTTTTGCAGGCGGATAAAACACCCCGTCAACGGGAAAATGTTGGATTGGAAGCTGTATTTCAAGAAGTTTTTCCAATCGAAAGTTACGACAATAAGTTTCATTTGGAGTATGTATCCTATCAGCTTGTGGAACCGAAGCAATCGGACTACACGTGCATTAGAGAGGGCAATACTTATTCCGTTTCCTTATACGTAACCTTACGGCTTAAAGCTGAAGAATCCATTCAGGAAAGTGAAATTTACATGGGGGAAATTCCACTGATGACCGAAAGGGGTTCTTTTATCGTTAATGGAGCCGAGAGGGTGGTTGTCAGTCAATTGCACAGATCTCCCGGTATTTGTTTTGAACAGGAAGCGCATACAACGGGCAAAATACTGCATTCTTTTCGCATTATTCCCGACCGTGGTACCTGGATTGAGGTACAATTTGATCCCAACGATTTGCTGTACGTTTATTTGGATCGTCGCCGCCGCCGTCGTAAGTTTTTGGTTACTACATTTTTACGTGCGCTTGGATTCAGTGGTGATATGGATATTTTAAAGCTTTTCTATGCGCCGGAAAAAATATCCGTCCAAGTATTGTTATTGAAGGAAGATTTGACGGGGTACATTTTGGTTGAAGATGTGATTGATGCAACCAAGGGATTAGTTTTGGCACGTGCATTTGAGCCCGTTACGCAGACGGTATTGGAAGCGTTTACCCAATCTAATATTGAAACCGTATGGATTGTGGACAGCAGCGTGGATGAAGGGGCCATTATTCGCTGTCTAAAAAAAGATACAGTTCCCAATGAAGAAGAGGCGTTGAGAGATATTTTTAGGCGTTTACGGCCAGGCGATCCGGCAACTCTGGCGAACGCTAAGAATTTGTTTAAAAGGTTATTTTTTGATGAAAAACGTTACGATTTGGGGCGTGTGGGACGTTATCGTTTAAATCAAAAATCTGGTGAGAGTGTCAACTTATCTAAACGGTTGCTGCAACCCAATGATATCGTGCAAGCAACGCGTTATTTGTGTAGTTTAAAAAAGGGCAATGGTGTGGTGGATGACATCGATCATTTGGGAAGTCGTAGAGTACGCCCAGTGGGAGAGTTGCTGTATCATCAGTGTCGTTTAGGATTGTCACGTACGGAGCGCATTGTAAAGGAGCGCATGGCATTGTACGATCAAACGGTGGATACCGTCACGCCGCAGCGTTTGATGAATACCAAAGCTTTGGCAACCGTTGTACGTGACTTTTTTGCGCGCAGTCAATTGTCGCAATTAATGGATCAAATTAATCCACTGGCCGAGCTAACCCATAAGCGTCGTTTGTCGGCATTGGGACCGGGAGGATTAAACCGTGAACGGGCGGGCTTTGAAGTACGCGATGTGCACGCTTCTCATTACGGACGCATATGTCCCATCGAAACACCGGAGGGGCCCAACATTGGTTTAATTAATTCATTGACGACCTACGCAATCGTTAACGAATTTGGTTTTATTGGAACGCCTTACAGAGTGGTTAAAAAAGGTGTGGTAACCGATGAAGTTCATTATTTGACGGCGGATCAGGAAGAGCAAGTGGTCGTTGCGCAGGCGAATTCTTTCGTCAATAAAGAAGGTCGCCTGGAAGGAAGAATTACGGCGCGTAAAAGATTTGAAGTGATTGAAGTAGACCCCAAAGAAGTTAATTACATGGATGTCTCTCCCAAGCAGCTGATTTCCGTTGCCACGGGGCTAATTCCATTCCTTGAACACGACGATGCGGGTCGCGCTTTGATGGGATCGAATATGCAACGTCAAGGGGTTCCCTTGTTGCGAGCTGAGGCTCCTTTCGTGGGAACAGGACTTGAAGCCAAAGTGGCTCAAGATTCTCGTACCGTAGTGGTTGCCGAAGCGGACGGAAAAGTTGTCGAAGTCGACGGAAAACATATTATTGTTGCCGCAAGTGGGACTTTGCCATCGCGTGTGGATAAGCTCCTAAAGACGGATCACAAGAAAGGCATTTACGTTTACGATTTGTACAAATTTATTCGTTCCAACGCAACCACTTGTTTTAATCAAAGGCCTCTAGTACGTTTAGGGGACGAGGTGAAGAAAGGGCAAATTCTGGCGGATGGGGCTGCAACGCAGGACGGTGAATTGGCATTGGGAAGTAACGTCTTGGTTGCTTTTATGCCTTGGAATGGTTATAATTTTGAAGATGCCATTATTTTAAGTGAGCGTCTCGTCAAGGAGGACGTTTTTACCTCCATCCACATTGAAGAATTTGAAGTAACTGCGCGCGATACAAAGTTGGGTGCAGAAGAAATTACACGTGATATTCCCAATGTGGGCGAAGAAGCGCTTAAAAATTTGGATCGCAACGGTATTATCTGCGTGGGTGCCGAGGTGCATCCGGGGGACATTTTGGTCGGTAAGATTACACCCAAAAGTGAAACTGAATTGGCACCAGAAGAAAAGTTGTTGCGAGCAATTTTTGGTGAAAAGGCAGCCGATATTAAAGATTCTTCAATGATCGCACCTCCAGGTTGTTCGGGCATCGTCATGGATGTACGAACATCGTTACATGCCGATAAGGAAGATGAAGAAGAGTCCGTTGAAACGGTGGATTATCGTCGCAAGCTTAAGAAAATTACGGAAGAACAGAGGACTGCAAAAGAACGTTTACGCGAAGAATTAACGGAAGCCTTATCCAATATTTTATTGGGTGAAAAAATTCCTTTAAACATCATCCATCAGGGGACGGGTGAAATTATTATTCCGGCGAATCGTAAAATTACCAAAACTTTGCTGCGCCGTTTGGCTTCGGCCCCCGATAGTTTGCAGATAGAACAATCACCTGTAAAAGTTAAGATTGTTGAAATTTTAAATCAATTCAAAAAACGTTTTGAACTTTTGGATGAAGAATACGAAGCAAAAATTCGAAACGTTGAAGAGGAAGGTGAAGAGACGGGTACCATTAAAAATGTAAAAGTTTACATTGCCGTAAAGCGTAAGATTCAAGTGGGCGATAAAATGGCGGGTCGTCATGGCAACAAAGGGGTTGTTGCTCAAATTGTGCCCGTGCAAGATATGCCTTTTTTAGCCGATGGGACACCGGTGGATATCATTTTAAATCCGCTGGGTATTCCAAGCCGTATGAACGTGGGTCAAGTGTTGGAAACGCATTTAGGTTGGGCTTGTCGTGCTTTGGGCATCAAAATTGCGACACCGGTTTTTGATGGTGTTTCGGAGGACACCATTCGTGCGTATTTGAAGAAAGCAAATTTGCCCGAGAGTGGCAAAATAACCTTGTACGATGGTTGTACGGGTGAAGCGTTTTTTCAAAAAGTGATGGTGGGTTGCATTTATATGATGAAACTCAATCACTTGGTTGCCAATAAGATTCATGCACGTGCGGTTGGTCCCTATAGTTTAATTACGCAACAACCGTTGGGTGGGAAGGCGCAATACGGAGGTCAACGTTTCGGAGAAATGGAAGTTTGGGCTCTGGAGGCTTACGGTGCTGCCTACAATTTGCAGGAGTTATTGACAGTAAAGTCAGACGATGTGCAGGGGCGTACGCGTGTGTACGAGGCTATCGTAAAAGGACACCATTCTTTACAGGCGGGTGTACCTCAATCTTTCAATGTTTTGGTAAAAGAAATGCAGGGTTTATGTTTGGATGTACGATTGGGATCTAAGCAGCAACAAGCCCTGGAAGACGTTCGATTCTAAAAGGAGTTATGACTAGAGAAGAAGTTCGTGAAGTACTTGGTTTTGACGAAGAACAAGGGTTTGATTCGGTAAGTATTGCGGTGGCATCTCCGGATACCATTCGTCGGTGGTCTAAAGGTGAGGTAAAAAATCCTGAAACGATCAATTATCGTACATTTAAGCCTGAATCGGGGGGATTGTTTTGCCAGCGAATTTTTGGTCCCGTTAAGGATTACGAGTGTGCTTGTGGTAAATACAAACGTATCAAATATAAAGGGGTTGTATGTGACCGTTGCGGTGTGGAAGTGACGCTATCGCGTGTACGTCGTGAATGGATGGGACATATCAATTTGGCTGTTCCCGTGGCGCACGTTTGGTTTTTGAAAACGATGCCAAGTCGTTTCGGCTTATTGTTGGAAATGACCATGCGTGACTTGGAAAAAGTCGTTTATTATGAAAATTACATCGTAATTGATGCAGGCCGTACGTCTCTGGAAGAAAAACAATTGTTGACGGAACAAGAATATCAGATGGCTCAAGAAGAATTTGGAGAAGACGCTTTTGTGGCTAAAATGGGAGCTGAGGCCATTAAAGATTTGTTGTCGCAAATCGATTTATCGGCGGAAGTGGAGTCGATGCAAATGGAAATTTACAATACACGCTCGAAGCAAATTAAAAAAAAGTTGGCAAAACGTTTAAAAATGATGAGCGGTTTTTTGCAGTCAGGGGCTCGACCCGAATGGATGGTATTGGATGTTATTCCCGTTATTCCACCCGATTTGAGGCCACTGATTCCCCTTGAAGGAGGAAGGTTTGCCACCAGTGATTTGAATGATTTGTATCGTCGTGTTATTAATCGTAATAATCGTTTACGAAACTTGCTGCAATTGAAGACGCCCGATGTAATTATTCACAATGAGAAACGTATGTTACAGGAAGCCGTGGATGCATTATTTGATAATGGTTGCCACGGTGCGCGTCCCGTAACGGGTTCGGGCAATCGACCCCTCAAGTCGTTAAGTGATATGCTAAAAGGTAAGCAGGGTCGGTTTCGCCAAAACTTGCTGGGCAAGCGTGTTGATTACAGTGGTCGTTCGGTGATTGTAATTGGCCCGGACTTGAAATTGCATCAGTGTGGTCTGCCCAAAAAGATGGCCTTAATTTTATTTGAGCCATTCATTATTCGTCGTTTGAAGGAACTGGGGTTTGCGCATACGGTGCGCTCAGCGCGTAAATTGATTGAAAATAAAGCGTCGGAAGTATGGGATATTTTGGCTGAAGTTACCAAGGGACATCCGGTGTTGCTCAATCGCGCACCTTCGTTGCACCGATTGTCCATACAAGCTTTTGAACCCATATTGATCGAAGGCGATGCCATTCGTCTACATCCGTTGGTGTGTTCTGCATTTAATGCCGATTTTGACGGAGATCAAATGGCCGTACACGTGCCTTTGTCGACGGAAGCAATCATGGAAGCGCGTTTGTTGATGCTTTCAACAAATAATATGTTTGCGCCTTCGAGCGGTAAGCCTGTTTTAACACCTTCGCAGGATATTGTGTTGGGGATTTATTATTTGACGTTAAATTTGACGGACAAACCTGTAAAAATGGTTCGTGTTCCCGTCGTATCCGGCATTCAGGAAGCATTAATGGCACAAGCCGAAGGTATATTAACGTTGCACGATTGGGTGGATATGCCAAATCCGGATTACGGTCAGCAGACGCAGTTTGGTCATAAAGATGTCAAATTCATTCGCACAACGATTGGTCGGGCTGTCTTTAATACTATCTGGCCTACGCGCATGGGTTTTATCAATGAGCCTGTAGGTAAGAATAAATTATCCGAATTGATTGCTTTGGCTTACAATTTGGTAGATCGTTCGGAGGCTGTACATGTGCTGGATTCTTTGAAACAAATGGGTTTTTTGATGGCTACAAAAATAGGCGCTTCCATAAGTATTGAAGACATGGTGGTACCAAAAGAAAAGTCGATGATCATTGAAAAAAGCCGCAAAAAAATTAAGGAGGTTGATTCTCAATTTAAAAAAGGTATTATTACCAACGGTGAACGATGCAATAAGGTGATCGATATTTGGACGAATGCCACGGATGAAATTGCCAAGATGGCATTTAAAGGCCTTGAAGATATGCGCGATGGAGAGGTAAATTCGGTATATATGATGATGGATTCGGGAGCACGTGGGAATCGTCAACAAGTACGTCAGTTGTGTGGAGCGCGTGGTTTGATGGCTAAGCCATCCGGTGAAATTATCGAACAGCCCATTTTATCCTCTTTTCGGGAAGGATTGAATGTTCTTGAGTATTTTATTTCAACCCATGGTGCTCGTAAGGGTATGGCGGATACCGCCTTAAAAACGGCAGATGCAGGTTACCTAACGCGTAAATTGTGCGATGTTGCGATGGACTGCGTGATTATTCCGGATACCGACAATTTGGATTACAATAAAGGTGTTTGGAAGCAAGCCATTTATGAAGGCGACGAGGAAATTGTTAAGTTATCGGAACGGATTGTGGGGCGCTGTTCTTGTGAAAATGTTGTGAATCCGATCAATCCAGAAGAAATTATTATTCGCCGTGGTGAAATAGTTACGAAAAAAATGGCCGAACAAGTGGAAGAAATGGGTATAGTCCGCGTAAAGGTTTTATCTCCATTGACCCACATGAACAAAGATTATCTTCCCGCCAAAGCTTACGGCTTGGATCCATCGACGCATCACTTGGTTGAGGAGGGAACTTCGGTAGGGATCATCGCCGCCCAATCGATTGGAGAACCGGGAACGCAATTAACGATGCGTACTTTCCACGTTGGAGGTATTGCAAGCCAAGTGTTAAAATCTCCGGAAAGTCGCGTAAGACATTCGGGACGAGTCAAATATAGTGGGTTACGTACCGTAAAAACGGCCGATAATGCAACCATTGTTTTAAACAAGACGGGGACCGTTTGCATTATGGATGATGAAGGTCGTGAAGTTGAAACGGTTCACATCTTTGCGGGTTCACTTTTGACGGTTTCCGACGGTGATTTTATTGAAAGTGGTAGTGTTTTGACCATGTGGGATCCGCATAATATCCCGATTTTATCCGAAAAAGGAGGCATGGTTCGTTTTAAGGATATGATGTCTGGGATTACGATCCGCCGTGCGATGGATGATTCCAGCAGTCAAATAACGAGTGTTGTCATTGAACACCAAGAAGATTTGAATCCTTCCATTGAAATTATGGATAAGAAAGATGCCCATAAGGTGTTGGCTACGTACGCTATTCCGGTAGGTGCTCAGGTTATTGTTAACGTGGGTGACGAGATATATCCTGGAGCGTTGTTGGCAAAAACTCCACGTTCGGCATCTCGGACCCAAGATATTACGGGTGGATTGCCCCGTGTGGCCGAATTATTTGAAGCGCGAAGGCCCAAAGATGCTTCGGAAATAGCCAAAATTGAAGGCATTGTATCGGTGGCTTCGGGGATGGTCCGTGGTAAAAAACGCTTGTTGATAACCAATCCAGAGACGGAAGAAAATGAGGAGCATCTAATTCCACACGGTAAGCAATTGATTGTTTATCCGGGAGATTTGGTGAAAAAAGGTCAGTGTTTGACGGAAGGTGCTGCGGATCCACATGAGATTTTGACAGTTTTAGGGGTACACGCTTTGCAAGAGTATTTATTGACGGAAATCCAAAAGGTTTATCGTCTGCAAGGGGTGACCATTGATGATAAACATTTGGAGGTTATCATTGCACGTATGTTAAGTAAAGTGCGCGTGACGGATCCTGGCGATACCGATTATTTCTGGGGAGAACAGGTGGATCGGGCGGACTTTTTGACCGCTAACGAAAAAGTTTTGACTGCGGGCGGTAAACCTGCGGAAGGAGAACCTATCCTGTTGGGTATTACAAAAGCCTCCCTTGAAACGGATAGTTTTATTTCTGCAGCTTCATTCCAAGAAACGACGCGCGTGCTAACCGAAGCGGCAACTTTGGGAAAGATGGATACGTTGAAAGGATTTAAAGAAAATGTTATCATGGGTAATTTAATTCCTGCGGGTACAGGTATGGCGAAATATCGTCGTATGACTATTCGGTCTTTGTGCGAATCCACCGGCGAATCCGAATGCAAAGGAGTTGAATAGTGCGTAAAATGAAGAACTTTTTAATTGCTTTTTTGTTAAAAAAGGCTTGCAACGCATGGGATGCTAACGCTAACTTTTTTGTGAGTTAATATAAAATGCCTACCATTAATCAGTTAATTTTAAAGCCAAGAGCAAGGGTTTATGCAAAGTCAAAAGCGCCTGCATTGGGAAAAAATCCATTCAAGCGTGGAGTTTGCGTGCAAGTGATGACGCGTACACCCAAAAAACCCAACTCTGCTGTTCGTAAAGTGACAAAAGTCCGTTTAACAAATGGAGTGGAAATTATTGCCTACATACCCGATGAGGGGCACAATTTGCAGGAGCACAGTGTGGTATTGGTGCGTGGCGGTCGTGTTCCCGATTTACCGGGAGTGCGATATCATGTTGTTCGTGGTACATTGGATGCACAGGGGGTTGAAAAGCGCCATCGTAGTCGTTCAAAGTATGGCGTTCAACGGCCTAAAGAGAATAAAAAGAAGTAGATTTTTAAGTTATGGCACGTCGTAGAAGAGCAGTACACAGAAAATTAAAGGAAGATCCTCGTTATAAAAGTACATTGGTTGAACAATTGACGAATCGCATTATGCGTTCCGGTAAAAAATCTTTGGCAAGGCGCATTGTATATGGTGCCATTGAGCGTGTAAGCGAAAATTTGGGCAAGGGGGATCCCATGGATTTCTTGTTGGCTGCACTTGAAAATATACGTCCCAAGTTGGAGGTTAAAAGTCGCCGTGTTGGGGGGGCTACCTACCAAGTGCCCGTGGAAGTTGGGTATGAACGTCAGGTAAGCTTGGCCTTTCGCTGGTTAGTCCAAACCGCGAACAAGCGTAAGGGAGGTATGGTGGAAACGTTGGCAAGTGAAATCATAGAGGCGTATAACAATTCGGGGGAAGTTGTTAAGAAGAAGGAAGAAGTCCATCGTATGGCTCAAGCAAATCGTGCATTTGCACATTTGCGTTGGTCTTAGGTGAGGTAAGTAGAGTTATATTATGAGCAAAGAAGATCTTTCCGACGCAAATTCTCCCCAACGCAAGAATCCATTGGAGTACCTGCGTAATATTGGTATTGCCGCCCACATTGATGCCGGTAAAACCACGACGACGGAGCGTATTTTGTTTTACACGGGTGTGGTGCATAAGGTGGGGGAAGTTCACGAGGGTGAAACCGTAACCGATTGGATGGAGCAGGAGCGGGAACGAGGTATCACCATTACGGCAGCGGCCATTAGTTGCGATTGGACAAATAAAAAGGGCCTCTTTGGAGGGATTCCTCACCGTATCAACATTATTGATACGCCAGGCCATGTCGATTTTACGGCGGAAGTGGAACGTTCTCTGCGTGTATTGGATGGTGCTGTGGGAGTGTTTTGTGCGGTTGCCGGAGTACAGCCCCAATCTGAAACGGTTTGGCGACAAATGGATAAATATCGTGTGCCTCGCTTAGCTTTTGTCAATAAGATGGATCGTACGGGTGCACATTTTTTAAATGCCGTTAAGGATATTCGTGAAAAATTGGGAGGCAATGCACATCCTCTGTTTTTAAACATCGGCCAGGAGGATAATTTTCGTGGACTTATTGATTTGATTGAGGAAAAAGCTTACGTTTACGACGAGCAGGATCCTAATGGAATGCGTTACGAGAACGTTGCCATTCCCGACGAGTACGTAGCATCAGCGCGTCAATATCGAGAACAATTGATAGAAACTTTGGCGGATTGCGATGATGATTTGGCGGTCCAATACCTCGATGGAGAAGTTTTATCCGTCGATGCGATTAGAGGAGCCGTGCGTAGGGCTACCCTATCGATGAAGTTTCTGGGCGTTATTCCTGGAAGTGCCTTTAAGAATAAAGGTGTTCAAATGCTGTTGGATGCGATCATAGATTACCTGCCAAGCCCCTTAGATTTACCACCTACGCAGGGTGATCGGGATGAGGAAAAGGTGGAAATTTTGCCGGACGATCGCAGTAAGCCTGTGGGATTAGTTTTCAAGTTGATGACGGATCCCTACGTAGGTAAATTAATTTTTTATCGTGTGTATGCTGGGGTGATTCGTAAAGGCATGGTTTTGTATAATCCACGTACGCGTAAGCAGGAAAGAATCAGCCGATTGGTGATTATGAAAGCCAATGAACGGGTGGATATAGAAGAGGCTTTTTCGGGTGATATTTGTGCTCTAATTGGGCCGCGGGAGGTTGTGACGGGAGATACCTTATGCGACAAAGATTTAAACGTGCAATTGGAGCCTCCAACATTTCCGGAGCCCGTTATCAGCATGTCCATTGAGCCCAAGACCAAGTCGGATCAGGAGCGCCTGTCCATGGGATTACAACGTTTGGCAGAGGAAGATCCTACGTTTAGAGTCAGCAGTAATACGGAAACGGGGCAGACCTTGATTTCTGGAATGGGTGAACTGCATTTGGAAATTATTAGGGATCGATTATTTCGTGAATTTAAGGTAGAAGCGGATGCGGGTCGTCCTCAGATTGCTTACCGTGAAACCATTGTGCAATTTGCAGAGGGTGAAGGCAAGTTTATTCGTCAGAGTGGAGGTCGTGGACAATACGGGCATGTTGTCATTAAACTCGAGCCGCTTGAAAAAGGCAAAGGCATTGAAGTTGTCAATGAAATTGTCGGAGGTGTTATCCCTCGCGAGTTCATAAAACCTACGCAAGAAGGTCTTATGGAAGGCGCTCAAAATGGCGTTGTGGCAGGATATCCTGTCGTGGATTTTAGAGTTCGTATTGTGGACGGTAGCTTTCACGAGGTAGATTCTTCGGAATTGGCATTCAAAATGGCTGGAATTTTTGCTTTCAAAGATGCCATGAAGAAGGCAAATCCAATTCTTCTAGAGCCCATCATGAAAGTTGAAGTGGCCACACCCGAAGAATATCAAGGGGATGTCATGGGAGATTTAAACCGTCGTCGTGGACAAATACAGGGGATGGAAACTAAGGGAACTGCGGGCATTATCATGGCTTTTGTTCCTTTGGAGACAATGTTTGGTTACGCAACGGATGTTCGTTCTTTGACGAAGGGGCGTGCTTCTTACTCGATGGAGCCTTCGCATTTTGAACAAGTCCCCGCAAGTTTACTGGCTAAAATTGTTGAAACCGTGTCGCGCGCACCGGCGAGGTCGTAATAGGATGTTGGATAAAATGTTCGCAAAAAATTAAAGAAAGAATTCAGATGGCTGGGCAAAAAATTAGAATAAAGTTAAAAGGATTTGATTATCGTACGGTCGATCAGTCTACGTTTGAAATTGTTGATACGGCGAAGCGGTCGGGTTCCAGAATTTGTGGACCTATTCCAATGCCTATTAAAATTGAACGATTTTCGGTGAATCGTTCGCCGCATGTCGATAAAAAATCTATGGATCAATTTGAACTACGTACCCACAGTCGCCTGATTATAATTATAGATCCTACACCTCAAACGGTGGATGATTTGAAGAAGTTGAACTTGCCTGCAGGCATCGAAATTGCAATTCATCTTTAATTTTTTTAAATAGCGTTGACAGAGAAGGTGTATTTATTTTGTGTCGAATGTAGATATGTTATAAGAAGGTGAAGATAGACCGCTTAGTGTTATGCAAGATAGATTGTTAATTGTAGGGAAAAAAATAGGGATGACGCAGTTGTTTGACAAAAACAGTTGTTTGTTGCCTGTTACGGTCATTTTGGCGGAACCCTGTAAAATTACTCAGATTAAAACAAAAGACAAAGAGGGATACAATGCGGTACAGTTTGCCTATCAAGAAAAAAACCATGTTCGCAAGTCCGTTGCAGGCCACCTAAAGAAGGCCGAAGTGTCGGATAAATTGGCTTCCTTTAGAGAATTTACCACAGAAAATGTAGATAATTTTTCATTGGGTCAGAAATTAACGGTTGATCTTTTTAAAGAGGGCCAAAAAGTTGACATCATTGCCCAATCGAAAGGCAAGGGCTTTCAAGGACTCGTAAAGCGTTATGATTTTGCGGGAGGACGTGCTTCCCACGGTTCCATGTCGCATAGGCGTGGTGGAGGATTTGGTCATTTTCGTCGCATGGGTCACATTACCAAGAACCAAAAAATGCCGGGACACATGGGGGCAGTACGTACGACGGTACAAAATTTAGTGATTGTTAAGACGGTGCCAGAAAAAGGGTTGATCTTGGTAAAGGGAAGTATCCCTGGTTTTAGGGGGAGTTTCGTCATGATAAGGCAAGCCAAGCGAGCATAAGGAAGAA
Organism: Puniceicoccales bacterium; assembly: GCA_031260015.1. Taxonomy (GTDB): domain Bacteria; phylum Verrucomicrobiota; class Verrucomicrobiia; order Opitutales; family UBA9783; genus CABUVL01. The sequence goes on along the minus strand of JAIRKR010000046.1, from coordinate 8,870 downwards.
GCGTATGAAGGTTAATTTTTACGGGGTTGATGGCGTTTTTCGGGAAGAACGAGAGTACGCTATTCCTACATTTGAAAAGGATCATGGTCTTCAAACGTTGAAAGCTGTAATATTGGCTTATCAATCCAACTTGCGCCAGGGAAATGCTTGTACAAAAACGCGAGGCGATGTGCAGGGATCGGGGAAAAAACCCTACCGGCAAAAAGGGACCGGTATGGCGCGTCAAGGTGAGAAAAGAAGTCCGATTTGGCGAGGAGGCGGTGTTGTTTTTGGGCCAAAGCCGCGCGATTTTTCTGTTTCCATCAATAAAAAAGAAAAAAAATTGGCTTTGCGGCGTGCTTTGTTTGATACGGTTTCTGAAGGTAAGTTATCGGTTTTTGAATGTTTGAAGCAGTTTGATTGCCCTAAAACTTCTCTGATGGTTCAGTGGTTGCATAATTGGATGATTAAAGGTAAAATTTTGTTGGTTGATAACGAATTCGAAAAAAATATTTTACTATCTGCACGCAATTTAGATCGTGTGTATACGGTGGATACGTCCTCTTTGAATGCGTTGGATTTGTGTCGTTATGCCAATATATTGGTTACGGAACGTGCATTACTCTTATTTTTGGATCGAATAGGTTGATGGAAACATGAAAGTTGCTATGATAGAGCCTTGTCAGGTGGTAAAAGAGTGCAGAGTAACGGAGAAAGCGAGTTTACTAACGTCGAAGGATGCGTGCTATACGTTTGAAGTTGTCCAAGAGGCCAATCGTTTGGAAGTGAAGACGGCGGTGGAGAACGCGTTCAAAGTAAAAGTTAAAAAAGTTCGGATTTTAAATAGGAAAGCTAAAGTAAGGCGTAGTCGTATGCGGCATACTCGTCCCGGTCATGTGGGGGGGATGAAGAAAGCGATGGTTGTCTTGGCAAAGGGCTATAAGATTGATATGATGTGAGGGTAAAATTGATATGGTATTGATAAAGAGTATTCCTTTGACGCCGGGACAGCGATTTTTGGTAAAAAATAAGTCATGGACGTCTAAAAAAGAGCCGGAACCTAAATTAACGGAAGGTTTTCAATACAATCGTGGACGTAATTGTTACGGACGTGTTACGTGTCGTCATCGTGGAGGTGGGCACAAACGTTTGTATCGTTTGGTTGATTTTAAGAGAGATAAATGTAACGTTGCCGCAACCGTAGAATCTATAGAATACGATCCAAATCGTTCTGCCCATTTGGCACTTTTGAAGTACGTTGACGGAGAAAAGCGTTATATTTTGGCGCCCGAAGGCTTGGCGATCGGTGATTCCGTGGTGAGTTTGGATAAACCTGTTTCCAATTATCGCATTGGAATGAGTTTTCCATTGTCGTGTATTCCATTGGCCATGAAGGTACATGCGGTTGAATTGGTGCCGGGGAAAGGGGCTCAATTGGCTCGTGGCGCTGGTGTTGGATTAGAATTGGTAAGCCTTGAAGATGGATATGCTTCCTTAAAAATGCCCAGCGGCGAAGTCCGTTTGGTGGATGCGCGCTGTCGAGCCACGATTGGCAGGGTGGGTAATACTGATCATCAGAATGTAATTCTTGGAAAGGCGGGTCGTAAGCGTTGGAAGGGTCGTCGTCCCAGCGTTAGAGGGGTAGCCATGAACCCCGTGGATCATCCCATGGGAGGAGGCCAGACGGGCGGAGGGAATCATCCGGTGTCACCGTGGGGGCAACTTGCCAAAGGTTACATAACGCGGAAACGTAAGAATGTTACCAATAAATATATTTTGATACGGCGTAATGGAAAGAAATTTAAAAGAGGATAAGTAGATTATGGCACGTTCGTTGAAGAAGGGATTTTTTGTGGATCCAAAGTTGATGGATAAGGTGGATTTGTCTCAACAATCTGGGAGTAAGAAGCCCATTCAAACTTGGTCCCGCCGATCCACCATTACACCCGAGTTTGTGGGTTTAAATTTTAATGTACATAATGGAAAAAGTTTTTTTCCAGTTTACGTTACGGAAAATATGGTGGGTCACAAATTGGGTGAATTTGCACCGACACGGACTTTTAAATCGCATAATCCTCATACACAGAAGGCCGTATGAAAATTCAAGCTATAACAAAATATGTGCGAATTTCTCCCCTGAAGGTGCGCGCTTTGGCGAAAAATTTGGTGGGTATGCCTGCGGATAATGCTTTGCAAAGTTTAAAGTGGATTCCCCAAAAATCGGCTCGTTTGATGTTTAAAACTTTGAAAAGTGCCGTGGCCAATGCTGAAAACAATTTTAATTTGTCGATAGACCAATTGACCTTATCGGAAGCCATTGTGAATGAGGGGCCAGCCATTAAGAGGTTTCAAGCAGTTGCTCGTGGGTCAGCCCATCCTATTCGAAAACGGACAAGTCACATCAAAATTGTATTGACCTCCAAGGACAAGATTGAAAAGGATGGTAAGAAGTAAATTATGGGACAAAAAGTAAATCCTATTGGTTTTCGTCTTTCGGTGCGTAGAGATTGGCGTTCGCGTTGGTATGCCGCAGGGGGACGTTATGCTTTGTGGATTGCGGAAGATTACAAGATTCGTGAGTTTTTACACAAAAAGTTGCGTTATGCTTCCGTACAGGATGTTTTATTGGAACGTGCGGGTTCTCGCATCAGAATTACCGTCCTAAGTGGTCGTCCTGGAGTTATTATTGGCAGGAAGGGGCAGGAACTTGAAAAAATTAAGGATCAGTTGCAAAAATTAGTGTGCAAAGATGTCTTGTTGGACGTGCAAGATCTTAAGAATCCCGACTTGATAGCTCAATTGGTGGCGGAAAATGTTGCCCTGCAATTGGAGAAAAGAGTTTCATTTAGACGCGCCATGAAAAAAGCCATTCAATTGGCAATGAGTATGGGCGCAAAAGGCATTCGTGTGCAATGTTCTGGCCGTTTAGGGGGAGCCGAAATTGCAAGAACGGAATCGCAACGAGCCGGAAGTGTACCCTTGCATACGCTGCGTGCCGATGTAGATTATGGTTTTAATGAAGCTCAGACCGTTTATGGCACCATTGGCGTAAAATGTTGGATTTGTCACAGTAATAATTAAAGCAGGGTTTCATATGGCGATTTTACTTCCAGCTAAGACAAAATATCGTAAAGTCCAGAAGGGGCGTGTATACGGTAATGCGAAAAGGGGTAGCGCATTAGCTTTTGGAGATTTTGGCATTCAAGTTATGGAACGAGGGAAAATTACAGCCGCACAATTGGAAGCTGCGCGTGTTGCAATCAACCGCCATTTAAAAAGAAAAGGGAAAATGTGGATGCGCGTGTTTCCCCAAAAACCAATCACAAAAAAGCCCGCCGAAACACGTATGGGTAAGGGTAAGGGAAATGTAGAATATTGGGTAGCCGTGGCAAAGCCGGGTGCTATTTTGTTTGAACTGGCGGGAATTTCGTTGGCCATAGCTAGGGAGGCCATGAGTTTGGCGGATAGAAAATTGGGCCTTCGTTGCCGTTTTTTAAGCCGGGAAGCTTTAACGCAACGTTTTTGAATAAGATTTTGTAATGAAAACTAAGGATATTTTAAAGTTAACACCGGGAGAAATGCGCGAACGAATTACCGAATTTTCGCAACAATATTTTGAATTGCGAATGAAAAAAGGATTAGGGCAGCTTAAAAGTCCTTCGGTAATGCGCGGCTTACGCAAAGACATAGCACGTATGAAGATGGCATTGTCCCGACAGATTACACAAAGTTGAAATATAGAAAAGTGCGTTTATACATATGAATCATTTGGTGGAGAGAAAGCAGCGTAAAGTTTTGGTGGGGAGTGTTGCAAGTCGTTCGGGTGATAAATCGATTAAGGTCGTTTTCTTTTATAAGCGGCCCCATAGTCTTTATCGTAAAGAGATAAAGCGTAAAACGGTATTGCACGTCCACGATGCCGATAATGTTTGCAATGTGGGAGATAAGGTAGAGATTATGTCCACACGTCCCCTGAGTCACATGAAGCGTTGGCGCGTTGTTCGTGTATTGGAGAAAATTCAAGCGTAAGGGTCAGGTTATTATGTTACAGATGAATAGTCGATTGGAGGTTGCAGATAATACGGGAGCAAAACGTGTAGCCATGATCCGTCGTTTAGGTCAAAATAAACGTACCGCTAAGGTGGGTGATATAATTATTGCGGCCGTTAAAGAAAGTACTCCGGAAGCAAGTGTAAAAAAGGGAAGTGTTGTGCGTGCTGTGATTGTTAGAACAAAACATCCCATTGCTCGCAAAGATGGAAGTTTTTTGCGATTCGATACGAATGCCTGCATCATTATTGATGGTAACGATAATCCGAAGGGTACGCGTGTATTTGGTCCCATCGCTCGCGAATTACGTCAAAAGAATTTTATGAAGATTATTTCATTGGCTCCAGAGGTTATATGATGAAGTATAATTTAAAAAAAGACAGTGAGGTTGTGGTTATTTCGGGGGCCCACAAGGGAAAAAAGGGAAAGATTTTAAAAGTTTTTCGCGAAACCCAGAAGGTGCTTGTGGAAGGTGTCAATTTGCATAAAAAACATTTGAAGAAGACTCGGGAGAATGCTACGGGAAGTATTGTGGAAAAAGAAATGCCGATTCATTATTCCAATGTTATGTCTTTGGCAGAAGTAGAGAGAAGGGCGCAAAAACGGCCAGCCCGTTAATTGCAGTGATGGGTACGTAAAGAATGTTTTTAAATGGGGAGTAATCAAATGAAGACGGTACCTGCATTAAAGGATCATTATTTTAAGCAAGTGGTTCCAAATTTGAAACAACAATTTGGTTATGAAAATATTCATGTTGTGCCAAAAGTTGAGAAGGTTGTTTTGAATTCTAGAATTAATGCGGATGCCGATAAGGCGCATGTGGAACAATTGGTTAAAGAAGTGAGTTTAATAACTGGACAGAAGCCTTTGATTACGAAGGCTAAAAAGAGCATTTCAAATTTTAAACTGCGACAAGGGGTACCCGCCGGGATTAAAGTAACCTTGCGAGGAAATCGTATGTACGACTTTTTGTATCGTTTAATCAATATTGCCTTACCGGTGATTCGAGATTTTAGAGGTATGTCCAAGAAAATGGATCGTCGAGGTAATTTAAATGTGGGGATAGTGGATCATACCATTTTCCCAGAAATTAGGGTAGAGTCCAGCAATCGACAGAATATCGGGATGGATATTGCCATCGTAACAACGGCACGTTCTGACAAAGAAGGTTTAAGTTTATTGGAAGGATTGGGTATAGTATTTAGGAAATAAGGAATTTTATGGCGAAAAAGTCTTCTGTAGAGCGGAATAAAAAGCGTGTTTGGTTGGTTGAAAAACATTTGGAAAAGCGTCGAGCACTGAAGTCTAAGCTGTTGGATTTAGAGGTTTCGGATGATGAATTTTTTAAAATTCAGCGTGAACTGGCTTTGTTGCCCAGAAACTCTTCACGTGTACGTGTGCGGAATCGCTGTTCCATTACCGGGCGTGCGCGTGGATACTTTAGGAAATTTGGTGTTTCGCGTTTAACCTTGCGTGAATTTGCATTGAAAGGTTTACTACCGGGTGTAACAAAGGCTTCTTGGTAAAAATATGGATACGATAGGTGATTTTTTGACGATAATTCGTAATGCGGTTCGTGCGCAGAAATCAGTGTGTAAAGCGCATTTTTCAAATATGCGCAAAGAGGTAGCTTTGCTTTTAAAACAAGAAGGCTATATTGCGAACGTAAATGAGATTTGCAGCGAAAATGGGTTAAAAGATTTGGAAGTTCAATTGAAGTATGTGAAAGGAGTTTCGGTCTTAAATGTTTTAAAACGTTGTAGCAAGCCGGGTGCGCGTTGGTATGTCAGGAAAGACAAGATTCCAAGCGTATTAAGTGGATTGGGCATATGTATTTTGTCTACGTCGAGAGGTATTTTAAGCGGGAAACAGGCTAGACAAATGCGTGTGGGTGGTGAATTAATTTGTAAAGTGTGGTAGATATGAGTAGGAAGGGTAAGCTTCCCATTGTTTTGGGAGATAAGGTTAAAGTAGGTATTGTGGGTTCAGAGGTTACGGTAACAGGACCTAAAGGTGTTTTGAAAAAGACCTTTGCCTCTTGCGTTAAAATTCAGCAGGATTCCAATACGTTAACCGTCATTCCCCTGGGATCTGACCGACTGTCGCAGGCTATGCACGGTACGGCGCGTTCCATATTGGCAAACATGGTGCGCGGCGTACAAGAGGTATTTTCTAAAGATTTGGAAATACAGGGTGTAGGTTTTAAAGCCGCCTTAAATGGCAGCGTATTGGATTTGTCTTTGGGGTTTTCCCATGCTATAAAATACAAAATTCCCGAAGGTATTGCGATTCAAGTTAAAGATGGCACGAAGGTGCGTGTGGAAGGGGCCGATAAACACTTGGTTGGACAAGTTGCCGCGCATATTAAATATTATTATCCGGTTGAGCCTTATAAGGGTAAAGGGGTACGCATTGCAGGTGAATTTGTTCGTCATAAGGAAGGTAAGAAAAAGGCTTAGTTGAAGGTATGAAATTGTTTGAAAAGCAACGTTTGGAAAAAAATCGACGTTTTAGAATTCGTTCAAAGGTAAAAGGTACTTTGGAACGGCCTCGTTTGGCTTTACGTCTTTCAAATAAACACATGTATGCGCAATGCATAGACGATACGGCTGGAAAAACTTTGGAAGCGTTATCGTCTTTGTCAAAGGATTTAAAGGAACAACATTTGAGACCCAATTATTCCGGTTCAGAGGCTTTTGGAAAAGCTTTTGGAGCTCATTTGAAAGCAAAGGGTACTCTGTCGGTTGTTTTTGATCGTTCCGGTCGTTCGTATCAGGGTTGTGTAAAAGCTTTTGCGGAGGCTGTCAGAGCGCAGGGCATTCATTTTTAATAGAACATTTATGGGTACGAAGGTCAAAGAAGAAAGTAGTTTTACGCGAGAATTTGAAGGTTTTGGAAGTCGATCTGAATTACTCATCTCAGAACCTATTCAAGGTTGGAGCGAGAAAGTGGTTCACATTAATCGTTGTGCCAAAGTTGTCAAAGGAGGCCGTCGTTTTAGTTTTGGAGTTTTGGTGGTCGCCGGTAACAAAAATGGATTGATAGGTATTGGTCAGGGTAAATCTAAAGAAGTATCGGACGCTATTCGTAAAGCGAGTGGAAACGCCAAGAAGAGGGTTTTTCAAATTTCTTTACTCAATACTACGATTCCGCATGTGACCACGGGATGTGCGGATGGGGGGCATGTTATTTTGAAGCCCGCTTGTCCAGGTACCGGAGTTATTGCAGGGGGAGGAGTTCGGGCTGTATTGGAAGTGATTGGTGTAAAGGATGTTTTGTCCAAATCATTGGGGTCCAATAACCATCTTGCCATGGTGCGCGCAACCTTGGATGCCTTGTTGAAATTACGCACAAAAGAGCAGGTGATGGCTCTGAAAAATGCGGATGTTGATTCCGAAAGCACGTAAACTGATTGGAGGAGTTTTAAGGATGAAATTGAGTGAGTTGCCAAAAACTGCGGATCGTTTGAAAAAGGTAAAACGTTTGGGCTGCGGTTGTGGAAGTGGCCATGGGAAGACTTCTTCCCGTGGGCATAAGGGAGGAAATGCCCGTTCTGGATATTCTACACCTACTAATTTTTCAGGTATTCCGATCTATCGTCGTTTCCCCAAGAGAGGGTTTAATAATGCGAAGTTTAAAACGCACTATCAACTGATCTCTTTGGCGGATTTGGAAAAGAAATTAGCCCAAGACTTTTCAGGCATTGTGGATCACGGTGCCTTGTTGCATGCAGGATTGATCAGCCCCCAAGCGATGCCTGTAAAATTGTTGGGAGATGGAGAAGTTACGCGTGCGTTTTCCGTTAAAGTAGATAAAATTACCGCCGGTGCTAAATCTAAACTTGAAGCTGCGGGTGGTCAGTTCGTTGCGATGTAATTTGGAATCATGATTGCTGCCTTTTTGAATTGTTTAAAAATTCCAGAATTAAAGCAAAGGATTGTGTTTACCTTGTCTTTACTCTTTGTTGCAAGAATAGGTTGTAATATTCCATTGCCCGGTATTGATCCCACAACTTTAAAATCCTTTTTTGAAAGTCAAAAAATGTTGGGTGGCGGGCAATTGGTGGGATTGTACAACTTGTTTACGGGGGGAGCTTTTCTGAAAGGTGCGATTTTCGGTCTTGGGATTATGCCTTACATCAGTGCATCGATTATATTCCAATTGCTGGGGGCCATGCTACCTTCTCTGGCTAAGTTACAACAGGAGGGAGAATTTGGACGTCAACGGTTGATGCAATATACGAGGTATCTCACTTTGGTAATTTGTTTTATTCAGGGATGGTTGCTGATGATGGCGTTTACCAATTATCCGGACAAATTATTTCCGGGGTTTGATGTGAATACCTATGGGCCCATTGCTTTGTCCAGTGGTTTTTCATTTTTGCTTATATCTACATTACTGCTAACGACTGGAACGTTAATTTTAACATGGTTGGGTGAACAAATTACGCAACGTGGTGTAGGTAACGGTATTTCTCTGTTAATTACGGTGGGCATATTGTCCGGGTTACCGCAGAGTATATATTTATTTGGAAGCTTGTTTGCAAAACCTTTGGGCCTGGAAGAGGGAACACATTTTGGACTTTTTCAGGGCTTGCTTATGATTATTTTACTGTTTGCCGTAGTGGCTGCGATGATTGCGGTTACGCAAGCCCAGCGAAAAATTGTTGTGCAATATGCAAAGCGTGTTGTGGGACGCAAAATGTATGGAGGACAGAGTTCGTTTTTACCCTTAAAAGTAAATTATGCAGGTGTAATGCCGGTGATTTTTGCCAGTGCTCTCATCATGTTTCCTCAACAATTGTTGGCTTATTTAGGGGCCGCATTTGATGTCAGCGTATT
>JAIRKR010000051.1 GCA_031260015.1 Puniceicoccales bacterium | reverse complement strand
GAAATGGTTTTTATCAAGACACCAAGCTCTCTGACCATTTAATTGCAACTGGAAATCTTAAACCGAGGCATCCTAGGACGTCGGTTCCATTCCACACATCAGAATATCCATCCGCATCCATAAGTCGAAAGGGTTTTACGCTGGTTGAAATTATCGTTGCGCTGTGTATTGTGGCCATCCTGACCGCCATTGCCGTTCCGGGGTTTAGGAAAGCCACCGAAGACATAAGAATGAATATTTACGCCAACGAGGTCGTAGATCTCGTTAAATCCTTTCGAGCTTATTATCTAATTTTCAATGAATTTCCTCCCAATGCAAGCAACGGCGATCTAATACCCAATGTGTTAATTCCTTTCATTCCAAAGCATTACGTTACAAGTAGAAAAAAAGGTACCGAGTGGTATTTTAATTGTCATCCTTTGGGGAGTACGAATAATTGGTACGATTTAGATAACACGATGACCATGACTCAACATAATTATAATACCTGTGCGGTTGCAACGATGTTAAAGTCGTCTTCAAATATCAAGCCATGTCTTGAAAAACTAAAATTGATTTTCGATGAGCGATTTTTAGTGACGGACACTACCAATTGGGTTAATTGGAGTACAGGTACGGCAAAGCTCTTTTGCGTACTTCCCGAATGTCCAGGCAAGGTTGAGAATCGGTATTATTAGGAGCTTCACCCCCATAATTATTAAAATTGGATGAAATCTTGATTAATAATCTGAAAAACATTACCCAAATAGAAGTCAAATGAGTACATTCATTATTTAAGATATTTTGAAAATATTGCTATGGTTCATTCTCTTTATCCTGGCAAAATGTAGTAGTACCGCGTAAAAATTGATGGCCGTAATGAGGTCTTAGGGTACGGCTAAATTTCACAATTTGCAGAGTTAAATTCACGCGACTGCGAGTAAGTTAGTAGAGTCCTAAAACATGCTCATGCGGAAGTAATTTTAGGTCTGACCATTTATATATCTAAAAAAATTGCCATCCTAAACCTAAAGATATAAGTGTAAAATGTATATGAAATCCAGTGAAATTAGGCAAAGTTTTCTCAATTTTTTTGAAAGTAAGGGACATCGTATTGTCGATTCAAGTTCTTTACTGCCGGAAACACCTAATTTATTATTTACCAATGCTGGAATGAATCCATTTGTCCCTTATTTTTTAGGCGAGAGAGGTGCACAATACAAACGTATTGCCGATACACAAAAATGCATTCGAGCGGGTGGCAAGCATAATGACTTGGAGGAAGTTGGATTTGATACTTACCATCACACGTTTTTCGAAATGCTCGGCAATTGGTCTTTGGGGGACTATTTTAAAGAAGAGGCCATTTTATGGGCTTGGGAGCTTTTAACCCAAGTTTGGCATTTTCCCAAAGAACGTTTGTACACAACTGTTTATCGACCTGAAGTGGGCGAACCTGCCAGTTTTGATGAAGAAGCCTACGCATTATGGGAAAAGATTTTTTTAGCGGAAGGCATGGATCCCAATGTGCACATCTTAATGGGTGGCAAAAAAGATAATTTTTGGATGATGGGCGATACGGGACCGTGCGGTCCATGCTCGGAAATTCATATGGACCCAACGCCCCAAGGCGATACGCAAGGCCGTTGTGTTAATCAAGGGGACGCACGCTGCATAGAAATTTGGAATCTTGTTTTCATGCAATACAATGCGTTACCCGATGGTACATTCGAATCACTCAAGAATAAATTTGTGGATACCGGCATGGGATTTGAGCGCGTCGCCGGAATTTTTTCAACCACGCAAAATTTTAAAGACTTTTCCAAAACACCCTCCAATTACGACAGCGATCTATTTACTCCCCTACTGTACCAATTAGAACAATGGTCGGGCCACAAATATGGGGGCCGCCTTTCTCAAGATTCTCAAGCCACCGTCGATGCGGCTACTCTAAGAGACTGCGCCTTTCGTATTATTGCCGATCATGTCAGAACGTTGACATTTGCGATTGCGGATGGCATTTTACCAGGCAATGAAGGACGTCACTACGTTTTAAGACGTATCATTCGAAGGGCTATCCTTTTTGGACAAAAATTAAATTTACCCAATGAATTTCTTGCAGATCTTTCTCGCATCGTTATTCAACATATGCATACCTTTTTTAAAGAACTTATTCAACGGTCGGAGACCGTTAGAACCGTTCTGAACAATGAGGAACAATCGTTTAAAATAACCCTACAAAAGGGCCTTCACTTGTTTGAAAAATGGTCTTCCGACAATGCATATTTAAGTGGAGATCAGGTATTTCTACTCTACGACACCTATGGATTTCCGCTCGATTTAACGCAATTAATGGCCAAAGAAAAAGGAATTACCCTAGATACAGTACAATTTGATGTGCGCATGCAGGAACAAAAAGGACGTTCCAAAGCGGCTTTTAAGAAAACAACGATTGCTGTGCAAGGAAATGATTCACTTAAAACGCGTTTTGTCGGATACGATCTTGGCAATTGCACTGCACACGAGAGTCTAGTCAACGATTGCGTGCAAGACGCCAATGTTAGTTATGTCATTACCGCTTCTACCCCTTTTTACGCCGAAAAAGGAGGTCAAGTGGGTGACAGTGGCCAAATTATCTTCCAAGATGGCACCGTAGGTGAAATTGTGAACACACGTTATCTGCATCAAATCATTTTACACCAAGTCGACCTACCTTATTCAACAATTATTAAATACAAACATACTTCCGTTACTTTATCCGTCGATGTCGAACGGCGTAAGCATATTTCCAATCACCACACGGCAACCCACCTACTGCATTGGGCATTGCGAAAAATATTAGGAGAACACGTTAAACAAGCCGGATCTTGGGTGCAGGCAGATCAACTTAGATTTGACTTTTCTCACTTTGAAAAGCTTAGCGAAACAACCATCGCCGATGTGGAAAGGCTATGTTGCGAAAAAGTTTTTGAAAATCTCCCCATCAGTACCTTGGAAGTCCCATTTGATCAAAGACCTAAGGACTGTTTGGCGTTTTTTGGCGACAAATACGGTGATACGGTACGCGTTGTTCAAATCTTAGGCTGTTCCAAAGAACTATGCGGAGGTACCCATGCAACGCGTACAGGGGACTTAGGGTTATTGAAAATTAAACAAGAGAGCGCTGTGGCGGCGGGAATTCGACGGATCGAAGCCACCGTGGGTGTACATGCAATGCAGTACATCAATACTTATATTACCCGCGTGCGACAATTGGAAAAAATGATGGACTGCCCATTGCAAAAACTCCACGAACGATTTCAATTACTGCAGCAACAAAAAGTCGAAGTAGAAAAGCGGTATCAGCAAGCATTACAAAAGAATTCTAGCCAACTCGTTGCCGAAACGGTCATCCACAATACGCTCTGTTGCGTTCGATTCGTACTGCAATCCGTAGACACGCATACGCTTAAAAATCTCAGCAAGCAGTATTTTAAGGAACAGAAGCCGGACATTTTATGCTCGTTTGGAGAACAAGCGCAAAAAGGGATTGCATTTGTTTTCTGTTCAGAAAAAGCTATTCAAAAAGGATTCGCGGCGAACGCATTGATTCAACGGCTATTGCAGCCCTTAGGCGCCAACGGTGGCGGCAAAGCTGATTTTGCAAGTGGTGGCGTAAAACGTAGCATCGACTTGAAGCGCTATTTACAAATTTTCTCGTTGGAAAAATTTTTTAACGAAAGTAACATTTAGCTTAACGTAGGGACTTAAAGGATGCCACTACGCTTGATTTGCCAGCAAAAGTGTGGGCTTTTATTTACACGCAATTGTTTATTTGCAATAAAAGGTGTTATGCGCATACATCCACCCTTAAAATCAAATGACATTCGCATAAAAATTAGGTGCTGCATTTCAGAAAAATTTTAAGAAAACCAAGATGACAAACGTTTCCACAAAGACAAATGCGATGATTTTTTCAAGGAACAAACCTGCTGCTGCAATGCGTAGTGCAACAACCCAAAACAAGTTGCGTAATTGGGAGATTGCAATTTTTCGTCGGTTACGGTTAGAGGGCCACGTACATAACAATCGCATTGGAATACTTGGGCCGCTGTTTTTTCGATATTTTTTAAAAGTGCGCCTCCACCGGTTAGGACGCAACCTGCCAAAAGTTCCTCTTCGCGATGCGCTGACCTTAAACTCTTTTGAATGTAATCGAAGAGTTCTTGCGCTCTTGCCTGAAGAACAACGCGTACATTTTTGGCTTTAACCTTTTTATCACCGATTGTTTGATTGCCGACCATCCAAAAATCTTCTTCTTGATTATCCGTTTCAACTTGCGGAATGCCTTGTTTTATTTTAAGCTGTTCTCCATCATCCAAATGCATGCGTACCCCTGAGCATAGATCGTAGGTAAAGTTTTTGCCACCTACGGGTAATGTCCCCAATGCGAAGGGACATTGATGTTTAAATGCAATAAATTCTGTCATTTCGGACCCTATATCAATGACGCATACGCCATTTTCTCTTTCGATGGCCGTTGTCGTTGCCAAGGCGGAGGCTAATCCCGAAAAAACAAGCTCTTTTACGTGGAAACCAAACTGATTCGATATATAAATATGATCTCTAATGGCCTGCGTATCTCCCAAAAGTCCGCAATAGTGGACGTTTAATTGGTTACCCGAATGGCTGCACGGATTATCAACAATACTGTTGTCGACGGTGTAGTATTGTTTAAAATGGTGGAGAAATAATTGATGTTCGGGTAGTTTTTTCTCCGTGGCCAACTGATTAACGGCAATGACATCCTGTTTTTCAATGGCGTGATTAAATCCCGTAAGTGGTAGGTTAGCCGCGTAGTAGATGTTGCGTATGTGACTTCCCGTTTGAGATAAACAAATGGCTACGGGCAATGTTGCATGTTTTTTATTCAATGGACTCAATCCATTTTTAAGCGCATCCGTTAAAGCTTTCGAATCTTCAATGGTCCCTTTGCGCACGCCTTGACTCGAGAAATCGACGTAATCTACCAAATGGATCGTATTGTCAATTTTGGCCAGCAAAAACGTGGTATTTTCCGACCCAATATCGAGTGCTCCCAAGTAGTTTGTCATCTTTACATCTTTTATTTATAATTACTCCCATCCCTTTGAAAAGCTATTGTGTTTACTTTTTCTAAACGCAACAATACAGTTTCAATGGTCAATTGCCAACATCCATACAACGTTTTTAGATAATGCTTTGTTTGGATGCATAATCAAGTATTACCACGTTGGGAGAAAATCTTTTTCAGAATACTTTCAACCGAATCTTCCGTGCTCCATTGCTGCGATGCATTTTCAAACAATTTTTCTGCTTGCTTTCTCGCATAACCTAAAGCCATCAACGTTGCAATTACGTCATTGTGAACGTGAGGCCGTAAAGCGGTCGTTTCATTACTTTTTGCTACAGTTGATTGCTTTTTTAGAAAATCTTTCAAATCTAAAATAAGCCTTTGGGCCGTCTTTTTACCAACGCCGGGACATTGGGACAAAAGAGTAAAATTTTCAGAAAGAATCATTTGACACAAATCATCCATGGGGAAGTAAGCTAAAATAGACATGGCTAACTTAGGACCAATGCCATTTACTTTACCAACAAGCAGTCTAAAAAAATTCCTTTGGGAAGGATCCGAGAAGCCGTACAATTGTTGACTATCCTCTCTGTAAACAGCCGCCGTATACAATTTGTAGGTTTCGCCCAAACGAAATGCATTTGATGTTTGATTGATAATCAATTCGTACCCTATGCCGTGCACGTCTAAAACCAAAAAACTTTCACCCAATTCAACCAAAATACCTTCCACAAATGCAATCATGCTTCCAGAACATCTTGCATATTATACAAGCCGTGTGAAGGTTTTTTTCGAATTATCCATTCGACCGCACGTAAAGCACCTTGGGCAAACACTTTTCGATCTAGAACTTCATGTTTAAGGAATAAAATTTCGTCCATGCCAGAAAAAATGACCGAATGCTC
>JAIRKR010000005.1 GCA_031260015.1 Puniceicoccales bacterium | reverse complement strand
CGTAACGGGAAGGACGCAGGATGGCTCTAGGGATGATGGCTGGGAACAGAATATAACACTTGGAGATGTAGAGGCGGTGATGCAAAAGCTGGAACAACGTTGCCAACGTCACCCAGCACAAGGGGGAGAACATTCGCCCAATGGTGCTCCGATTCATGGTCCGTTAGCGGATGGAAGTTATGAAACGCCCGATAATGTAAAGGTCAAAAAAATTAAAGATCGATGGTTATATTTTACTACTCTTCCGGGTGTATTTGCAGGAAAAATGCATAACGTTTCCGATCGCGATTTTGCAGGACAAGTGTATGCATTTTTCGATAACGATGGTAATCCCCTACCAAAGGTAGGCAACCTAGCCGATGGTTGTGCCGTTTATCGGTCACCAGAGAATCCTGAAAAGTTTTTTTCTAGTCGAGCAAGAATTTTGTTTGATGGCCCGGACAGTTACCCTATAGCCCCGCCTGATGTCAGCCGGAAAATTGACCATGAATCGGTTATATTAGTTCATGGCCGTTTTGTATATGGGGTTCACGGATATTATTATATCCCACAGCAAGGGGGCCCGCATCTTCTTTTCGACGGTCGGCAGTGGATTAACGAAAGAACGGGTAAAATTTACAACACTGAACAGGATATACCTCGGGAATATAAACGAAGCTATTGGTAAGCGAGAGAATTACCTGTGACTTTTGAGTCTCTTTAGTTTAAAAAGCGCATAGAAGTAAAAGAGGCGGTAGAAGAGTTAAGTATTATGCATGTTTTAAAATGCTACCTATCAAGGTAGCATTTTGTTTTTTTCCTTTTATAGCATAATGAGAAACGATGATGTTTTCTAAGATAAACCGTCTAGGGGGATTGTTTGAGGTTAAATATGATAAATATGTACTTACAATTTCTAAAACTTTCTAACCGAACGATGCCAATGAATTAAAAATAAATAAAGCATTCGCTTTTCAATACACGCTTGGAAATTAAAAGTAGACCAAATGAGGTCTGATCATGTCTTAGGACAAATGATTTAAGATGTTTTTATTTTAGATTGCAATGTTGTTTTGCATCGCATGCCTATAAAAGCATGATGCGTATTTTGCATATTGCAATCATCCCGTAAGCCTCATCGACATTGTATTGCTTATTGGATATAGTTGCATTTCCCATCATGTTGCATCATGTAAAAGGTATTCAAGACAGTTTCATAGGTCTTAGTCGGTGGTGACAAGACTTATGCGCTTCATCTATCGTATGACCGGAATAACTGAACGAAGTTTACCACTTAACCCGCAGGAGATTGGCTTTTATGACACAGGGATATTAGGGTCACTTGCAAAAGTTATTTTAAGTCAAATCCACACTTAACCTTGCGTTGTGTGGCGTACACATGATGCTCATTAAATTTAATAGAAAGTCATAGAAGGCAGTGGGGGCACATTAAAAAGACCGGTTGGGGCATCAAATGATGTGAGTACTGAGTCTAATATCCAACGGCGAATTCTCGGGTACCGTGCAAAAAATTACTTCAAGGAATCTTTCATTTTTCTTGGCACAACGTTCTATTTAGCTACCGTTTACAATTTTCTCGGTCGTTTTAAAGTGCAGCTTGGCAAAACAATCCAATCGTTCTTGGCCAAGATTTTTAACCAACGCATGTGCAGCTTCTTGCACACGGATACCTGCACCTTTCGGTAAGGGTATCCCAGCTTCATCGCTTAATTTTTTTAATTGCCTCAGATATTCTGCTCTAGCCACAACCGAAGCTGCTGCTACGACGGGATCTTCTTCGGCACGTACGCGTTGTTTTAGATTGAATTGGGTACTTTCCAAGTATTTTTGAACCAATTTACCTTTGGCAAACTGATCCAACAAGCCTTCGGGCACCCAACGCTTTTTCAAAGCATTGTCCAGTGATTTTGCGTGTAACCAAGCCAATAATTCGTTTAAATTACCAAACTTCTTGTACAACGCGTTATATTTTTCCATACCGGCAAAAGCAATTTCAACCACAACCCCATGCGTCCGACGAATTAACTGTTCCATTTTAAAAACGGCTAAATCGCTCCCAAGTTTTTTGCTTTCTCTGAGTCCCGATTGTATCCAAGCGTCCACCATGGAGCCGTCGGCAATAACACAGGCCGTTACCAAAGGGCCAAAAAAATCACCCTTACCACTTTCATCCATGCCCGCATGAGGCACAAACCATTCCGGATGATGGACTCTTTCTAAACCCCATTGTGGTTTCCGAGTAATTTCAGATTCCAAAACATAAGTCACAAAACCTTCCGTCTTCTTCCCCTGAATTACCACCTTGCCACTTTGGTAAGCAACTACGTTAACACCGTCTCCCCGAAAGGCAAAACGAGCGTAATCCACATGGTAAAATTCCCATGCATGATGGTTACACCAAGTTTCGAGAGCTTTGATATGGTTTTCTTCCAGAGTAATTGTATAAATAACTTTAGGCTTACTTACCGCATTCTCCAAAGGCTTCTTGGCCATAAAATCAGGCTCTCC
>JAIRKR010000066.1 GCA_031260015.1 Puniceicoccales bacterium | reverse complement strand
GCGATATAACTTCTAACAATCGATGCGGTGGTACCGGTTCATAGGGTGTTCTTACACCCTGTACGTTATATGTCGGAGGCTGAATGTCCTCTGGGAGAGTTAACATTTGTGCTATTTGTATAACGTCATTAAAAGCCATCGGCCTATCTTTTTCCAAAATCTGACTTACTTCATCCAGTAGTCGAAGATTAGCCACAGCGGGCGAACGTTGTAATCCCGCCTGAGGCGGCGCTTGGAATGATAAACCAGAAATAGACATACTTGCTTACTCTCATAAAGCAACTATCGTACTTAATTCAAAGAAAGTGGAAATTTTACGTGAACTCGACTTAATCGATTCCGTTAATAACACTGCCGATTAAGAGAGATGGGGCTTTACATGGGATTCGATTTTTTGTTCCCATAAACTCATTTTAGTAAATTTTTAGCACATCCGACACCGCTAACCGAAATATGCATAGGATTTAATATATTTTATGCATTGACAAAGATAGCATGGTAAAGTTTGAATAAACATTCGTTGTTAAAACCTACAGTTATATTTCATTGGATGCATTGAGTTCATTTTGTGGGGGAAGTGTTTAAATAATTTAAAACTTTTTCAAAAAACAGTTTATTTATGAGTGAAAATCCAGAAGAAAAACCTGCGGTTCTTTCAGGTAATGAGGGTGTAATTGCTGACAAGAAGCCGCGTGCTCGGCGGACTCCAAAGTCGGTCATCGGAAGTAAGTCTTCAACCGCTACGGAAGTGAACGTGCAAACGATAGAAAACGAAGGTGCAAAATCCCCTACCGCATTCGTTTCAGACAATGCGCATGCCATTGCACCAATGGCAAAGGTTCCTTATGTGTGTAATAAACATTTTCCCCATAATCAAAGACACTCAAACGGTGATAGAGGTCACCCAAGAGGCAATGGGGGTAACGGCGCTAAACGTTCTTCAACAAACAATGTACAGATGCCCTCCAACGTACAACGATTTCGCTGGTGGATGGGACAGCTCTATCAATGGCGAAACATAGGTGATATCGCTTCTTTGGAACATTTAGTACAGGAAATTACCGATGTATCCCTGGAAAGTTTTTCACTCAATGCATGGTACGAAAAGCCGCTGAAACTTTTATTGGAAAAAATTCCTCAGGAAGCTCAATTATTGTCGCTAACACGCCAAAGCATTTTGGCAGAAAAAATGCGTGAGGCCTGCAACAAAAAAGTGCCCGTTATTGTTGAGGGGGTTGTTGCCAAAGTACCCAATACGGATGAATGGTCCGTCTGTTACCCGGCCGACAATTACCAATTGAGAGAATTGAGTTCTTATTTACCCAAAGCTTTAGTACGTAAGTATGGATTGAGGCAAGGGCAAATGGTACAGGGACAAATTTTTATGTCGCCGACCTACCAGCAATGTCCATGCATCGTGAAAATTAATTCCGTGATGAATCAAGCGCCGGAAGCTATTCGTACTTTACCCCATTTTAAAGAACTCATCCCCTATTATCCAACACAACGCATCCTGTTAGAAACGGATAATGTGCGTCAATGGGATAATGTTTCCATGCGTATTGTGGATCTGTTAACACCCATTGGATTTGGTCAACGTGGACTCATCGTTGCTCCACCCCGAACAGGCAAAACGGTTCTATTGCAAAATGTGGCAAATTCCATCGTCAAAAATCAACCGTCCGCTCACCTAATCGTGCTGTTGATCGATGAACGTCCCGAAGAGGTCACCGATTTCAAAAATTTATTGCCCGGCATTGAAGTCATCAGTTCCACCTTCGATGAAGCCCCCGAAAGTCATGTGCGTGCAGCCGATATTGTCATTGAAAAAGCAAAACGTCTGGTGGAAATAGGAGAAAATGTTGTTATTTTGCTGGATTCCATCACGCGTTTGGCACGTGCCTACAATACGATTATTCCAAGTTCCGGTAAAGTTTTATCCGGCGGTGTGGAAGCAAATGCCCTACAGGGGCCCAAAGCATTTTTTGGAGCTGCGAGAAATATTGAGCAAGGGGGTAGCTTGACCATCCTGGCTACAGCGCTCGTCGATACGGGGAGTAAGATGGACGAAGTTATTTTTGAAGAGTTTAAGGGAACCGGCAATATGGAATTACACTTGGATCGCAGTTTAACGGATAAACGCATATTCCCAGCCATTAATATTGAAAAAAGTGGTACGCGTAAGGAAGAGCTTTTGTACCATCCGGATGAACTGTTAAAAATTTATTCTTTACGGCGTGCCATGAAGGGCGTTATTCCTTCGAGTGAATCGATGGAAATGCTACTGGATCGAATTAAAAAAACGCGCAACAATGTTGAATTTTTAATGTCTTTAAACACCTAAAATGAAAAAATTTTATCTGACAACAGCCATCGATTACGTCAACGGTCAACCACATTTAGGCCATACGTACGAAAAGGTTTTGGCGGATACGATTGCACGTTATCACCGTTTAAAAAATGAAGATGTTCATTTTTTGACGGGGGTCGATGAGCATGGGCAAAAGGTGCAGCAAAAAGCTCAGAGCGAAGGTGTTGAGCCGCAATTGTTTTGCGATCAAATGGCGCAAAAATTTGTTGATTTAACCCACGTTTTAAACTTATCAAATGATGATTTTGTAAGAACGACCCAGGAGCGACATAAGCGTGTTGTGCGTTTAGCCTTACAAAAGTTATACGACCAAGGTCTTATTTATAAAGCGGAATATCGAGGCTTTTACAGCGTTAAGGAAGAGCGTTTTTTACAGGATAAAGACCGCATTCATGGAGAGTGGCCAACTTTATTTGGAGAAGTTAAAGAGATTGTAGAAAATAATTACTTTTTTAAACTGAGTGCATATCAAGATTGGTTAATTGCTTTTTTGAATGAAAATACAGATTTTGTGCTGCCTCAATTTAGGCAGAAGCAAGTCCTTGAATTTCTAAAAGAACCCTTGAATGACCTCTGCATCTCTCGTCCACAGGAGCGCCTGCAGTGGGGCATACCTTTGCCTTTTGATGCGCAGTTTATAACCTACGTCTGGTTCGATGCTTTGTTAAACTACGTATCGGCTGTGGGATATGGACAAAAAGAGTTTGCAAATTACTGGCCGGCAGATTTGCACGTGATTGGTAAGGATATTTTGGTACCGGCACATGCCGTTTATTGGCCCATCATGCTCAAGGCTTTGGATATACCCTTACCGAAGCATTTGTTGGTGCATGGCTGGTGGTTAACTTCCGGAGAAAAACTTTCCAAAAGCTTGGGAAACGCATTTGATTTATTTGAATGGTTACAAAGTTATGGAACCGATGCGGCTCGATACTTTTTATTGCGGGAAATGGTAACGGGGCAAGATTGCGAATTTTCCATAGAAAACTTTATTGGGCGTTATAACCATGAATTGGCTAACGAGTGGGGCAACTTGGTCAGTCGAACGTTTAACATGTTGCAACGCTATTGTCAATCTAGGGTACCGGTAGTCCATTCGGATTCTATTGCTTCCGAAAATTTGCAGATGCATTGGGGAGAAACCCATAAAAGTGTTTTTGAAAGTTTTGATAATTTTCTTTTTTCGCAGGGCTTGGAAAAATTATTCAAATTCATTCGTGAATTGAATCGCTTTGTCGAAAATCAAGCTCCATGGAAATTGTCCAAAACGGGTAACTCAAAAGATCAATACATTTTGGAAAATACATTGGCTTTTTTGGTGGAAGGTATTCGTTTGTGTGCACAAATTTTGCAAGTCATCATTCCCGAGAGCAGTGCTAAAATTTTAAAGGCCTTGCAGGTTTCTCGGACGACGGATTTTACTTGGAATACGTCGCTTCTACAGGGGGCTTTAATTGCAGACCCGTTGCTCTTATTCCCTAAAAAGTAGGGGCCTCATCACGGAAACATTTGGGTGTGTACCTTACGGTATTTTGGGTGCAAAAATTTCCACAGGCCAAAGGAGAAAATTGAACGTAATGGGTTGACAGCCAAGTGCATGTTTGGAATGTTGACCGGATTGCTTTTAGAATTAACCCTATGGTTACGTTGTCTCAAAAATTGCTAAATCTTTGCAACAGTGATGGTGCCATTGCTCTAGAACTCAAAGTTCTCGTGGA
Organism: Puniceicoccales bacterium; assembly: GCA_031260015.1. GTDB lineage: Bacteria > Verrucomicrobiota > Verrucomicrobiia > Opitutales > UBA9783 > CABUVL01. The sequence goes on along the minus strand of JAIRKR010000066.1, from coordinate 24,105 downwards.
TCAGCTTAAAGAACAAGGATTTGGTGCGCTTATTCTGTTATTATCTATGCCGAGTGCTTTGCCTATCCCAGCCGCCGGTTACAGTACACCTTTCGGCATTATCCTCGCTTTACTGAGCATGCAACTCATTTTTGGACATGAAGTACCTTGGTATCCAAAACGCTGGGGTACTAAAAAACTTTCTCTTTCGAAAAAATGGGTTACATTCGCTTGCAAAATGCTGCGTATTTTGGAAATTTTTACACGTTCCAGTCGGTGTGCCTATTTACAGTACGTATTGAATCGATGCGTCATAGGTATTAATGTCTTTATTTTATCCATCATTATGGCATTACCCATTCCCTTAACCAACACTTTGCCAGCTGCCATTATTCTATTATTTGGAGTTGGTTTATTGGAAAAGGATGGCCTATTTTTATGCTTTGCTCAAATTTGTTCCCTAATCGCCATATCGGTTTACATTTTTGCCGCATATTGGATCAGCGTATTCGGTATTGAAGGCTTAAGGAAATTGTTTTCCTAAAAGTCAACTAAATTGAGGCAGGTAATAGGCTAAAGGCAATCATGTTTTTACAACGGGATTTTGGACAATGTTTATTTGTGTTTTTCTCGTCGCCCCCAATTTTAAATTTGTAGGACCGCGGGTAGATAATTTGGTATGACCTTCGTGTGGCTTGAGTGCGTATAGGAAAAACAAAAATAAGCACGTGTAAAAAACATTCGCGTTGCATGAAACTTTGAGGACGGATCCGGGCAGACGAGCGCAAACATCCACACAAAAAAGTAACAAAGAGATTACGTGTTCCGATAGGTAATTAATTATCCAAAGGCAGCTTGGAAAAATTAGGTTTGTGGCAAAACTTATTGTACCCATAATAACAACACAGCTCGCTATTGGAATGAGGAAAAGGTTAACCAAAAAAGCCCACGGGGTCCATATGCCCCAATAATATATGGTCAATAAACTGCTTATGAGGCTCGCGCTTACGGAAATGCACAATGAAGCTACGCATGAACGCATAAAACGGTTGCGCTGCGTTGACAACCGTTTCGCGCTGGGTGTACCGAGACCAAGGATGCCTGCAACAACGCCATAGGATAATTGAAATCCAACATCCCAAATTTGCCACGGATTCACGGCGAGTGCGAAAAATGCCGTATTGAGAAAAGCGGCTCGGCCATCTACAGGTCGAGAGCATAGCTGCATCATAATGACGAACAAAACCATGTAGGAGGCCCTGAGGGTGGATGGACTGAATCCAACAATACTTGCGTACAAGAAGACCCCTGCCAAAGTAAGAAATAACCTAAAAAATTTCGGGAGAAATAGCGATTTAAAGAGAAAAAATAAAAAAGTACTGACAACACCTACGTGCAATCCACTTACGGCGAACAGGTGCATTGTACCTGTATTAAAGAAGTGATTTAAATTTTTTTCGGATAAAAGCTCTTTTTTACCCAACAAAATGGCCTGATACGTATTTGATTTGTCAGCATCTCTAAAGTGGGCCTGCAGCGATTTTCTAAAGTACCGACGTAGGCGTTGGATGAGAGATGGAAATGGATTGTTACCTGCCTTTGTCAGTTGGGCGTAGGCGAGGTGATATCGGACACCGCGTGCCCATAAATAATAGGAAAAGCTTTGGGGGTTACCCCAAGGGGGTCTTAGTGGATAAAGGGTTCCTCGCAGGCGATAAAGCTTATCTTCGGCAACCTTCAATCCAGATCTATTTTTAATGTGAATGTAAATATTATTGCAGTGGGCATAATCCTCTAGATACGCATTACCAAGGCCTCCAATGCGATCGGCAGGTGTTCTAAAAATTTTTTCAAAATAAAATATCCCATCGAGGGTGCGTTTTTCAGTATGTTTGCACGAGCATTGAATAAAAAAACAGCCGTAGAGCGTTGCAATCGTGATCCCTCCCATCACAAGATGGCTCGTTTTAAAGCGTATGCGGTAAAGTATAAAAAAGCAGATTAAAAAAAGGCCTGTACGCACAAAACTAATCGCATCTTTAGAAAAGATCGCATTTACGAAACATAGTCCAAAGATAAGGCTTATATTTGCCCATATGATGGGATAACGTAACATAAAATCACGTTTTGAGTAAAAATTCCATCATAAATGCATATTTCAAAAAGATATACATGCTTCTTTGCATCGCGTAAATCAGACCCGGAATTCCATCTAAAAATCCAGCTTTAATGAAGTAAGAGCGAGCAAACCCCCATAATGGATCAAAAACAATCTTCAGCATCAGAGAAAAATTTACGGCAGCATATTGCCGATGCTTGTCTTTGGCAAATAATTGTGCGTATAAAATTTGTTTTTTTAGGGTGGTTTCTAGATTTTTAAAGGTGTAATGCAGCAAGTCGCCTTGCAGGTGTTTAATGCGAACCTTACTTAGATAGGTAATGGACTCGTGCACATTTCCGCCGGACCACCGTACGGCTTCTTTCCTGAATAGACGCACGACTTTATCCGGATACGCATCACCGTGCTTCAACCATCGATGCAGGTAGTTATTTCTTCGGTTGAACGTAACGACGTCAAAACTTTTATGCGCGTATTCAAAAAAAAGAAGCATATTTTTTTGAAGTTGTTCGGATAATGCTTCGTCGGCATCTAAACTTAGTACCCAGTTTTGCGTTGCTTTTTCCAGCGCAAACTGCTTTTGGGCGCAAAACCCTAACCAACTTTGTTCAAAAACTTTGGCACCCCATTTTTCTGCAACTTGGGCCGTATGGTCTGTACAGTCATTTATCACCACAATAATTTCATCCGCTAAAGAGGCAACGGATTCCAAACATCGTTGTAGATTTTCTTCTTCGTTGTGCGCAATAATAACTACAGAAACATGTACCATATGCGAAAGAAATTGTTTAGGACACACACCCAAAGTCAAATTCAAATTTGTGTGGTCGTAAGTGGAATTGCTAAAAACGTGTTTTGCTCTTTACAAGTGAATGCAAAACTTTGAAAGAAAAATTTTCTTGCAATTTTGCCTAACCCTTTTGATATTAAGAAAGGTCTTTTTAATGATGTTAAATTTTTTAATCGGTGTAGGATCTGTTTTTTTGGTTGCTTTGTGTGCCTGGCTTATTTTGCTCATTTTGATGCAGAAACCGAGCGCAAATGCCGGTATGGGCGCAGCTCTGGGGGGAGGTGTGGCCGAATCTGCTTTTGGAGGTGAGGCTTCCAATGTACTCGTACGTTGGACGGTGTACGGTATCGTTGCATTTTTTTTAACGGCTTTACTGTTAACGTTGTGTCAAATCCCCAAGTACCATAAGGAACCTCGAGAAAAAGAATTAAAACCAATGGTTGTGGAAACACCTGCGGGGGCTTTAACGCAATTACCTGCGGTACAAGATAATGCCAATGAAACGCCGTGATGCATGCGTGAGGCCAAAATTTTTCTCCAATGCCCATAAATTCATAGGTAGTTTTATACTCTTTTTTTTTATTCACGTATCTTGGGGACGCGAAATTGGTTTGCAGAACATCCATGAGAGAATAAATGCCATAAAAAGTTTTAAACCCTGGGATACGTATCAAATTGATTTTGAATGCGTTAATAAAGGAAATGTCTTGTCGGGTAGCCTGATGGGTAAACGTGAAGGCCGCGAAATTCACTTCATGATGCGAACCCAACCCGCATTTGAAATTATTTTTGACAAATTGCATCCCGAAAATCCTCTAAAGGATGGCGTACTTTACCCCGCTTCCCGTTGGCTTGATCCCATGGGTGGATCCTGTGGCTGTTGTTACTTCATGATAGCCATGCCATTTCTAAACTGGGAATTGGTTCATTTCGAGAAAACTGCAAAACGAGGTCGTAAAGTTCTAAAATGTTGTCTATTGGCCCCTGAAAATTTTCCCAATGTAAAAAAAGTTATCGTGTACATCGATGAAAATTTTAATGCCATTATGGAGGCTTACGCTTACAATCGTGAAGAAACCCTTTGTGCACAGCTTGTTTTGCAAAGTTTTAAAAAATTGGACAAAAATACATGGCACTTTAAATCGGTACTTTTTACCTGTGGACAGGGGTCTTCGAAAATACAAGTCATTCGAGGAGGACCTCTAAAAATGACTTAACCGGAGCCATAATCCAACATTGCGTTTTTTACTTTACGGTGTGCTATAGGAATTTTTCAGAGATACCGCCTACCATTTTTATAATGGCCAAAGGAAGGTGCCATAATAATGGAAGGAATGGGAGGAGGATTAATCATCTCAGAGAAGGGCGATATTGAAGTTTGAATATTAAAAGATATAGGCAGATGTCGTAAGTTGAATGTACTAGTTTAAGACAAAAGCCTTTATCAGATTATGCTTCAAGGGCGCAATGATTTCAACTTGAGGCAGTGCGCAGGCGTAAGCACCTTTGCCTCCACATTGGGAACATGCTTTTGACGGCAAATACTTATTATTAAAACATTAAAGATAGGTTAGAGCGAAAGCAAAAAGCCTTTGGACATCGGGTTAAACCCAATAAACCTATTACAACTTGTTTAAAGCATATCCCCAATACCCTTACCCAAGAGTAAATTATCCATAGTTTTATATTATTTAACCCTAAAATAGAGGAGATAAAATAAAATGAAGCAAATAATAAATAAACTTCTAAAAACAAGCCTAGTGGCGGTAGGTTTGATGGGTGCGATTACCTTGAACGCCTGGTGGTGCAAGGATTGTCAGGGGGAACACGAAGGTCCAATTTGCCCCGTAAGTGGGAAAAGTCAGACGGCTCTAAACATGATGGCTGGAAATCTTGAAGAGGGGATGCAGGATGCTCATGATCCCTGCTTGGTGATAGAAAGGCTTCCCGATGGTGCTCCTGTTTATGAAATTCATCGTGGTGTTTACAAGTCGATAGAGAATAGAAATGTAATGAAAATTGCAAATCAGTGGTTATATACTACTATTTGGAAGAATATATTTGTAGGAAAAGCGAATGAAGTTTCTGAGTTGGATTTTAAAGGAACAGTAGATAAACTTTACGATCACGAGGGCAATCGAATACAACAGATAGGTGTTTTAGCCGATGGTTGTAAAGTTTTCAAGAAGCCGACGCAGCGTTCTTATATTGCCACTCGAGCAAAGTTCGTGAATGGCAATATTGAGCTTGCACAAGTTGAAGTATTCAATAGCCGTTTTGTGTATGCGTCTTACAGGGGTTATTACAAACTAGATGATGATGAAGGTGCTTATTTCGACGGTCAACAATGGATTGATGAAAAGACGGGTGAAGTTTACCCTACCGAACAGGATATACCTCGGGAGTATGTGAATTACTAAATAAGAAAATTACCCAACCTTTATGTCTAGTTTAAAAAAAGCCATAGAGGTCAAAACGAGAGTAAGAAAGTCCTCCAGGTCTTAAATATTACATATACTTTAAACATGCTACCCATCAAGGTAGCATGTTGCTTTTATAGAAAAAGAGAAATGATGATGGCATGTTTTTCTCTTATCACATTATATAAGTCCAAATAAGTAGGATTAAATGCTTTAAGATGTCTTTATTTTGGACTACAATGTTGTTTTGCATCTCGCGACCCTAAAATAAGCATGAGGTGTATTTTGTATATTGCAATCATCCCGCCATGCCTCATCGACATTGTATTGCGTATCGGATACAGTTGCATTTCCCATCGTATTGCATCATTTCAAAAGATATTTAAAACAGTTTCATAGGTTCCAGTCGGTGGTAACAAGATTTATGCAATTCATCTATCCCATCACCTGGAGGACTTACCGCAGATTGCTACCTAACCTGTAGGAAGTGAGCTTTTATGGCACAGGGTATTAGGGTCTTGCAAAAGTTATTTTACAGTCCCCATTACGCTCATAATCCACACTTAATTTTACGTCAGATATGGCTATCGTGGATGAAAACGTATTATCTTCAAGTTCTCCTGAGTGCAATGGAAACCCTCGAGGGATCGTATGGTTTAATCCACAAGACCCAATGGGATCAAAATATAATGTAAGTTATTAACGTCGCATCATTATTTTGTTTATTAAAATACATTCAGCGACTCTCCATTTCCAATCCTAAACGAACATTTTAACGAAAGGAAAATGAGCCAACGTGCAAGACATAAGAAAATACCTTTGCAGGTGTTGAGTTCTGTTATTAGTTTGCAAATCGGACTACCCGAATGTTCACAATCAATAGAACGTCACGCATTATAAAGTTTTTTCAATGCTCAAATGATTGCGACCCTGCTTGTACGTATATCGAATGTCATCCACCCATTTTTTGACAATCAGGATTCCAAGCCCTCCCACGGTACGTTTTTCAACCGGCAAAGTAATATCTGGATCTTTCTGTTCCAGTGGATTGTAAGCTTTTCCGTCATCCATAAATACAATTTCTATTTTTCGAGCACCGGGATGTATGCGACAGCTAACCTCTATTGTCCCCACAATACCTTCATCGTAGGCATGACGAACAATGTTTGTAAAAATTTCTTCAATAACAATTGCAATGGGAATCAAACTTTTTTCGGAGAGTCTTGCTTGCTTACATGTTGTTTCCACGAAACTTATAACATCGGGTAAATAGCGTACCTCTGAGCTGACAATAATGCTCTCCTCCATCGCCATCTCTTGATTTAAAATTATGCGGCAAAGCTTATTAAAATTGTTTTAGAAAGCGTTCATCATTTTGATAAAAATGACGCACGTCATCAATCCCATATAGAAGCATTGCAAGGCGTTCAACACCGAATCCAAATGCAAATCCTTGCCATTCTTGCCCATTAAGTCCCACGGCTTCAAATACCTTCGGATGCACCATCCCGCAGCCACAAATTTCAATCCAAGTGTCCTTGATTTTCCTCAAATTTGAAACAAAAATATCCATTTCAAAACTAGGTTCTGTAAATGGAAAAAAACTTGGACGTAGGCGCATTTTGTAGGTTTCTCCAAAAAATGCTTTTACAAAAAAGTCGAGCGTTCCTTTTAAATCCAGTAAATTGGTTTTTGAACTCACGCATAAGCCTTCGGTCTGATGGAAGTTGAAGTTGTGTGTTGCATCTACGGTATCTCGACGAAACACGCGTCCCGACGAGACAATTTTCAATGGAGGCCTATGTTTTAACAACGTGCGAATCTGTACCGTGGATGTATGCGTACGCAATAAATAATTCTCATTTGCTCTTTTGGAGGTTGAACTAACACGTGCACTTTGATGCAAGAAAAACGTATCCTGTTCATTGCGCGCCGGATGTTTTTTGGGTACATTGAGGGCATCAAAACAAAACCATTCGGTATCGATCTCAGGACCTTCCACAGTGGAAAACCCTAATTGCGTAAAGATGGATAACATTTTATCGCGTGTCTGCGTCAATGGATGCATCGGCACTTGCAAATGTATCGGATTCGCCAAAGAAGGATCCGGCGGATTCCCTAAACGGACCAGCTGCATTTTCTCCTGCAATGAACTTCCTTTTCTCGTTAAGCTTTGCTCCAAATCTTGCTTAATTCGATTAATGGTCTGTCCAATTGCAACTTTTTGCTCGTTTGGCAAGGTGCTGAGCGTTTTCAATTGTGCCATTAAGGCGCTCTTAGGGCCCAAATATTGCGTCTTAACAAGTTGCAAAGCAGGCATGGAATCAACCGCTTCTATGGCAAGTGAAGCTTCCTTGTGCAGCTTCGTCAATACATCCACATCACCCATTTTAGGCTAAAACTTTTTTAACCTGTTCCATTAACTGATTGAACCCAAGCTCATTTCGTATTGCCAATTCGCTCAATTGCTTACGATCCAAGTTTATATTTAATTTCTTGAGACCATTCATAAAACGACTATAGCTGATATTGGCGGCCCGACAAGCCGCATTAATACGCACAATCCATAGTTGACGAAATGCAGCTTTTTTCTTTCGACGATCGCGAAAAGCAAACACTCCAGCACGTAAAACGGCATCGTGTGCGTATCGAAACAAACGCGATTTATTGCCAAAAAATCCTCTTGTTTGTTTTAATACTCGTTTACGACGTTTTCTTGTTGCAACTCCGTTCGTTACTCTTGTCATAATCTTTACCTCTCTTTACTGCCGATGTAGGGTCGTCGTTCAAAAAATACCCCACCTCAGGCTATTGTACTTCAAGTTTTTTAAGCAAAGGGCAAACTGGCTTTTACTTGTTTTGCCAAAGCTGCGCTCCCTAATGTTTGATCGCTACACGCTTTACGCAAACAAACCGTGGATTTACGGCGCAAAAAATGTCTAAACCCAGGCTTACGGTGTAACACTTTTCCCGTACCCGTTATCTTAAACTTCTTGGCAATCGATTTTTTTGTCTTTTGCATAAACTATTTACCATACAAGCATTCAACTTATTGTGTTGTAAAGGCAAAAATGTAAAGATTTCGTGCAAACCATCGCAAGTTTTTTCACGGGCAATATTTTAATTTCGACAAAATAATTTCCACCGCACGCATCCCATCTTCCCTCTAATGTGTATACAAAAAGACTTCTTACTGCAAAACATGAATGTCAACGGTCTTTAAAAATCCAAGACTCAAATGCCATTCTACACATCGTAATTGGGATCATCTGGATTTATCGGACGAATGGCGTATAATTCATTCGAAAACCAAGTGGTTTTGTCCGCTAAGTTCGTCACGGTAGGCGTAGCCCAACTGTAAACCAATCGCAATGATTGAAAACCTTCGGGAGGGTTAATTTCCGTACGACTTTTGGTTCCATAATCGTTGCACAAGGGTGAGTTTTGAACCGTTAATTTCAATTCAATTGACAAGTCATTCGCCTCATAAACTGAACGCGTAAATGAAGTGTTGCTGGTTGCATTATTGGCCTTCAAAACAACGGACTTGCTATTTGGATTTCCAAAATCTCTCAAAGAAATACTGGCATTCGTTGCAGTGTCTACCTCATAGGGGTGCGTGTCGCAGAGTAACTGCTCAAAAATACTTACGGCAAATAAATGTGCCTGCATTTTGCAAAGATTAGACCGGGCGTAACGGTGCATGGTCAACACCGTTTGCGAAATCCCCAATACAACGATTGTAAATAAACCCGCCGAAATTAAAACTTCAAGCACCGTGAATCCGCCTTTCTTTTGCATGTTATCATTAGGGTAACTTACTCCAACTCTGTAGTCAAGTAGGTAGACAAAAATCTTGTCAACTTCTCCCTTTGCTTTCAATAATACAAACGTATGCTTGCAAGAATCGAACGTCCCTCTAACGCTCTAAGACCTTTCTCATTGGTTCCAAATATTGCTCCCAACGCCATGGGATCCGTGCTCGTTGAATACGGGAACACAAAAATTATCTGCGCGGTCACACTGGAAGAGAAAACACCTCATTGGATGAAGAAACAAGGCTGTACGCATAACGGTTGGATAACCGCCGAGTACGCTTTGCTTCCGTACGCTACTTTGGAACGCAAGCCGAGAGAATGCGTTTCCGGCAAACGTGATTCCAGAAGCGTTGAAATTCAACGATTCATCGGTCGTTCTATGCGTGCAATTACCCATTTTCATGCCCTGGAAGGCCATACGCTCTGGATCGACTGCGACGTATTGCAAGCGGATGGTGGCACGCGTACCGCCTCCGTTTCTGGAGCTTATGTGGCTGCCCAATTGGCTATCCACCACCTACTGCGTGAAGGTAAATTAAAAACAAATCCCTTTATGGACAGCGTTGGAGCAGTCAGCGTAGGCATCTGCGATGGCCAAGCACTCCTTGATTTAAATTATGCGGAAGACAGCGCGGCAGAAGTAGATTTAAACGTTGTTATGAATGGCAAAGGGCATTTTATTGAAATTCAGGGCACGGCGGAAAAAACACCTTTTTCAAACGATCAACTGAATACTTTGCTCGACTTGGCACGCGTAGGCATTGAACAAATTCAAAATTATCAAGAACAATTTTTGAAAAATTACCTCCCCACATAATATTCTAGGACATACAAGTATTGATCCATCGTTTGACGTTCAGGGAACACTTTCAAAAATTTGTAGATGATTCGTCTCTAAAGATGTATGGATTACGCAGTATACAAGTTTTATAGTTTGGAGACTTGAAATTAAAGGGTGTATAAGTATAGTAATACAGTATTTATTTGATACATAGAAAGGTGAGGAGGAGATATGTTGCTTCAAAAATCTATAGAATATTGGCATTTGAATGTTCGAGAATTGTTAAAAGGTCTGTTAGGATCTGCAGTTCTTTTTTTAAGCGCCCAAGTTACAGTACCGTTGATTCCGGTTCCGCTAACTTTGCAGACAATGGCAGTCCTATTTATCGCTTCATTAGGAGCGGAGCAGGGAACGTTAGCCGTTTTGCTCTACTTGCTGGAAGGGATGTTTGGATTACCTGTATTTGCTGGACTTTCTTTCGGTATTCATGAAATACTGGGCCCTACGGGAGGATATCTGTTGGGATTTATCCCCGCAGTGTATTTATCCGGAACGCTTTTGCAAAAATCGCATGCCAAAGGTTTTATGGCTGTTTTTTTTGCAGGATTGGTAGGTATTTCGATAGTCCTTATATGTGGATATTTACGTCTTGCGTGTTTTGTTGGTTTTTCAAAAGCGTATATCTTGGGAATTGCTCCGTTTTTTCTTACCGAGTTGCTGAAACTGCTGGTGTTCTCGCTGTTGACTGTTAACAAACTAGAGCATGATATACCTTAGGCCTCATCATTTAATGTGTTTACAAAGCTTTCAGGGGAAAGGGTATAGCTCTGCCTTTATTGCAGCTGTCAAAAAGATTTTGTCTGTTCTGAACAACAATTATCATGGGAAGATTATTAGTATCACCCATCAATGCGATGATGTGTGTAAGCACTGTCCTAAAAGGGTTAATCATCAATGTGAAGAAGAGCAAGAAATAATGAAGTTAGATGCTTATTTTGCAAAAATTTTCCAATTGTACGCAGGTGATGTTACATCTATGTTCGAAATACAAAAAGCAACGAAAAAACAATTATGTCCTAAAGAATTTGGAAAAATTTGCGGGAACTGCCGCTGGTTTAAGATTTGCAATAAACATTGGAATTCCATTAGTCCGGCTCGGATGGACGAATAATGCATCGATGAAAAATCGCCCGTCAACATCTCGCAGTCAATTCTGAGCTCGATCACCACGGTTCACAGCAAATTTGTCCAGGACGTAGCGGCTTAAATGGGTGCAAAATTTCCTTTGCAGGAATACGTACCAAATCATATTAATACACCGTTTCAAGTTTGAGGTGCAACAAGGAGGGGCAAATATCAATTGCAGAAGCGTTATGACCGCAAAAAATCTCAGACGATATTTTGTGTCCCAACACTTTTCCCTAGCGATTGTTCACTTTATTCTCGATTCCTCGTATTTTTTTATGCGAAACATTTTTTGAAATTCTGTTTTTTCGGCAAATGTTTTCGCATGCTCGTTAAGTCTTCCGCCGCAGGACCTGTATGATTTTGCGAAGAAAATTTTCGCTCCCGTTTTGGGGCAATTTGTTCATGACCCGCAAATACTTTTCCGTTGTCAACCATAATGGGTTGGGAGGGTTTGTTAGCTTTTTCAAACTAATAACGATTGTATAACGTGTATTTTTCATAGTTTCCATCCCGATTTTTTTAATAATGAGAAATTTTGAGTGGCGATTGACGAGCGTTATCAACACGTATCGGCTATAGTCATCTGGTTAGAATTGGTAAAGATTATATCGCGAGAGAAAAAGGCAGCGATTGCATACGACAGGGTATCGTAGGTAGAAATGTGATTTCTAAGTCATTTTTTCAGATGAGCCCACAAACACTCAATCGGATTTAAATCTGGAGAATACGACGGTAGTCAAATAAGTTTTCATCCGGCGTCTTCGATCGTTTTTTCAACCTTCTCATTTTTGTGAAAGCTTGCGTTGTCCCACACCATGACCTGACTCTTTTCGAACTTTTAGATGCCTATAATGCTGCTAAACGCAGATACTCACTCAATTTGATGTGGCTCTCACTTTTATAACCCAGCGGCTTAATTTAAAACAATCCAACCTTGCGATAGACTTTTGACATGGTGCGGGATGCGTGTGTTTGGACTACCTTTTTACTTTCTTCCAAAACAGAATCTAGATATTCTTTATTTTTGAGCAATTTTAAGTATCGTTCCTGCAAAGGTTTTACGTGCTCAATGACCGCCTCAGCCACACAATTTTTAAAAGCACTATAGGAATATGTGCCGTACTCCGCTTCAATTGCTTCCACAGTTAGGCCCGTTAAAGCTGCCAAAATATCCATCAAATTGGCAATCCCCGGCTTATTTTTTGAGAAAGTAATACCCGTACCCGAATCCGTGACCGCCGAACGAATCTTTTTCCTAATATCATCAATGGGTTCAAAAATAAAAATGGTTCCCTTCCGATTGGGATCCGATTTAGACATTTTTTTTGTCGGCTCCTGCAAAGAGTACACGCGTGCTCCCGCCTTCAAAATGTAAGGCTCCGGAACATCAAAAGTTTCGGCGTAAGTCTGATTGAATTTGATGGCAAGATCGCGCGCTAACTCTACATGCTGCTTTTGATCTTCTCCCACCGGAACCAAATGTGCATTGTATAGCAAAATATCCGCTGCCATCAAGATGGGATAGTATAATAAACCACCGCCAACGAAATCTTTTTGCTCACTTTTAGCCTTAAATTGAGTCATCCTAAAAAGCTGCCCAACGGGTGTTAAGCAACTCAATATCCATGCCAATTCCGTATGCCCCCTAATGGAAGATTGTATAAACATATGGGACTTTTGGGGATCAAGACCACACGCCATAAATTGAGCCAGCATCTGAATCGTATTACGGCGCAATTCCTTAGGCGAATAAGATAGGCAAGTAATCGCATGCAAGTTGGGAATGAAAAAAAAACACTCAAAATCTTCCTGCAGCAAACACCAATTTTTAACAGCGCCCAAATAATTGCCCAAGTGAAATCCCCCCGTAGGTTGCGCTCCCGTTACAATAATTTTCTTTATACCCATAAGTATCTAATTTTCAAAGCTGTCCCGCTGTCCATTTACGGGTACACGAGATGCCTCTTGAAGAATACCGGCGAGAATAACATCCACGTGCACCGCTTTAGCTATCCCCAAGTACTTGGAAAAAATTTGCTTTATTTTTTCCTGCAATTGCATGGAAATTTGATCAAACATTATTTCAGGCTGCAACTTGATGTATAATCTGACACGCAGCGCATGTTTTTTGTCCAATAACTTAATTTTCTCAATACGCAGCGCTTCAAACTCAACGACGGTACTCGCAATCAACTTCAACAATGCTTTTTGGGTTACAAATAATTCTCCCAATTCGCTACCGGACGCTCGAATAGGTTTCAAGCGCAATCTCCGCAGGCGCAAAAAGTACCCCAATATTAACAAGACGACTGCAAATAATATCCAGGGCCAGTAAATTATGACCGATTCCATCCATACATTGAAAAACGTTTTTGCGTCCAACCACATAAATAATTTTACACTTCGTTACTCTTTTCTGCCACTTCGGTGTGAGCGGGCTTCCCCGTACGCACACCATCAATAATAACGTCAATACGATCAACTTGCTTCATTGTCATACGTGCAATTTGCTTCGAAACGTTGTGTTGAATATGCGTACCCACCTTGGCAAGTTCAAAACCAAATAACAAATTTACACGCACTTCAATCACATATTCTCCAACTTCGTTTTCGGATACACGTACACCGCGATCGGAATCCTTTTTGGAAAATATCTCGGTGATACCTTCCACAAATCCTCCACCCACAGAATGGACACCTTCCACTTCCTGCGCTGCCAAACGCACAATGCTTGCAACAACACTGTGGTTAATTTTGATATCCCCCATCACAGCATTGTTTTCATTTTTCGGGAAAGGTACCGCCACATCATTTGTCTCTTTATTTTTACTCATGGATTTTGATCGTTTCAGGGTTAGACTCTGCAGTTCTGTTAAAAAAAGTTTCTACGTACTTCGTCGTCACATTGCCGATCCTGAAGGAAGGATCCTGCATAATTTTTTTACAGAGCGGAATGGTCGTTTTAATCCCTCGAATAATATACTCGTTAAGCGCACGATGCATGCGTTCAATGGCCTCTTCACGCGTATCCGCCGAAACAATTAATTTCCCCACCATACTGTCGTAGTAGGGAGGGATGCTGTACCCACCGTACACGTGTGAATCCACACGCACTCCGTATCCTCCGGGGGCGTAATACAAATCAATATTACCGGGACATGGAACAAAATTTTTTTCCGAATCTTCCGCATTAATTCTACACTCAATGGCATGTTTTCTGCACTGAACATGCTTTTGCTCCAATGTAAGACGTTCTCCATTGGCAATTCGCAGCTGCCATTTTACCAAGTCAACACCCATCGCTTCCTCGGTAACCGTATGCTCAACCTGAATGCGCGTATTCATTTCAATGAAATAAAAACTGCCATATTTATCCACCAAAAACTCCAAGGTTCCAGCCCCTTCGTAGTCGCAAGCTTTCGCCAATTTAACGGCCGCCTTACTCATCTTGGTACGCAATGCATCGCTCAGGAACGTTGCGGGAGCCTCTTCAATCAACTTTTGGTATCTACGCTGCACTGAACAGTCGCGCTCTCCCAGATGAACGATATTCCCATACCGATCTCCTAAAATCTGAAATTCAACATGATGGGGCTCTTCTATATATTTTTCAACGTATACGGCCCCGTTATTAAACGCCTTTTCTGCCTCCGTTTGGGCCGTACGAAATTCCTTTGAAAAAGCAACCGTACTGTGGGCAATGCGCATCCCCTTTCCGCCACCTCCGGCAGCCGCTTTGATGATTACGGGATACCCAATTGAGCTGGCAACTTTTAACCCCGTCTTTTCATCCAGAATCGTATCTTCGCTTCCGGGGACCGTTGGTACGTTGGCTCGAATGGCTATTTTACGCGCTAAAACTTTATCTCCCATTTTACGAATCGTATTTGAGGAGGGACCGATAAATTTAATATTGCACGCTTCGCATTGCTCGGCAAAAGTAGGATTTTCTGCCAAAAAACCGTATCCCGGGTGAATTGCATCCGCATCTCCCAATTCGGCGGCACTCAAAATACGATCCGTTTTTAGGTAACTTTGAATAGCGGGTGCTGGCCCGATACAAATGGCTTCATCCGCCAATTGTACGTGCAACGATTGCTCGTCAACTTCCGAATAGATGGCTAAAGTTTTCATACCCAACTCACGGCACGCACGCACTACCCTAAGGGCAATTTCACCGCGGTTCGCAATCAAAACCTTTCGAATCATAATCGTGTTAAATTAATTTCACTTTAAACAAGGCTTGTCCATATTCTACGGGAGCCCCACTTTCAACCAGAATGTCGAGGATTTCTCCCGAACATTCGGCGTGAATTTCATTCATGACTTTCATGGCTTCCAAAATGCATACAACGCTACCTTCCGTAACGCGATCCCCTTTGCTTACAAAAGGACCACTTTCCGGAGAAGCAGAACTATAAAATGTACCCACCATGGGGGCCTTAATCCAGTGAATATTTTTATCTTCCGATACACACGCTTTTACTTCTTGTTCCTTATTTGATTCCAACTGCGCATCCAACGATGGCATTGAAATGAGCGACTTAGGCAGTGCAACTAACGGCTGTGCGCCTCGTTTTAAAGACAGCTTAAATTTTTCTCCTTCAAAACTTAATTCCGAAAGATCGGAATTTTCCATTAGTTTGATAATCGCCTGCAAATCTTGAATATCCATAGCGTAAAACTTCTACTTCAGGATTACAGGCCCATAGCTCGTTTTCAACAAAAATTTAAAACAAAACAAGTGACAATTCGCCAAAACAAAAAAATTATATCAATTTAAATCTAGACAAATTTTTAATTTTGTTAAGCAAGAATTACAATTTTCAAATACAAACAACAGATCATAAACAAAAAACGTATCAAATATAACCAATCCAATTGTTGAGAAATAGAAAAAATGTGTTAAATTGAGATTCACTTGCAAATCTTATCATGAACACATTACCCACAGAATTAATTTCTCTTCTTGGTTCTTCATTATTTGGAAGTTCCATGCGTTTAGTTAGCCTTGCACTCCTCACGCGTCATCGGGAAAGGTTGTTTGCATTACACAAAAGAAACTTACTGGAAATTTCCATCGCTAATGCGCGTAATATTCCCCACAAAGGAATACAACTAACGCGTAGAATAATTGCGTTGATGGCCGTATTTTTCGTCATTGCATTCCCAAAACTTATGGCATTGCTCCACCCGGAACTCCCCATTTCCGTAGGTTATTCTCAAATGTCGAATGGGTTTTTATTCTTTTCATCCTGTGAAAAAATTCAGTGGACCCAACTCAAAGGGCTTGTCATTACACCTCTAGATACCCACCTCTTGTCCGCCATTATCGGCCTCTACTTTGGATCTGCGCTTGTGGACTCAAATCCTTAATCTACACAACCTTATTGCTCCTTTTTCTTCGCCATGCATACCCAAGAATCCGTACGCCGCGCACTTCTCGTTCAACTAGAGGCCGCCTATCCAATTACGTTGCCCATCGAAACACTCTGGCAAGGATTACGCATTGCCGGACTCCCTTCGCACAACGAAACGATTCGAAAAGAATTAGAATATTTACTCGATAAAGGATTTATTCAATGCATATCGAACGAATTGTGCCCCAATCACCGACGTTACAAATTGGCCAGCAAAGGCATTGATTTCCTGGAAACGAATTCATGACAAATTCAAAACCTAACGCATCGTTCAAAAAGCACATCGATCGCATAAAACTTGCCAAACAAGCAACCACCCTATTGGAACAAATGGCCCTTGCAGAACAGTCTATGGGATTACTCTGGGAACATTTATTCGATCACCTATGCCTTCACAAGGACAATGAACCCGATTGGGGAAAAATCAAGGAATTGTCCACCATTTTACACAAGCTCATGCAAAATTATCAACACTTGCATCATTTTTCTCTGGGAATGACTTCAACAAATGCCGACAACAATTCGCTTAGTTGGGCTTTATCCGAAGAATCGTTGAAGGAAATCGAAGAACAATTGCAACTCCTATAAGTCATGTTACGCCCTCCGCAAACTTTTTTCTTACCTTATCAAAAGCGCTGGATAATGGACAATGCTCGCATTAAGATTATGGAAAAATCAAGACAAATAGGCTTATCGTGGGCGAGTGCCTATCGAGCCGTAAGGGAAAGTTTACGTTATCCCCAACGATCCATCTGGATTTGCTCGCGCGATCTGACGCAAGCAAAACTTTTCCTCGACGACTGCAAAAAGTTTGCCAACGTACTCAACCTCATAATTTGTCAACCCGTTTTAGACAACAAACGCAAACAATGTATTTACGCGCTACACTTCCACAACGGAAGCACGCTGCAAATTGTCTCATCCAACCCAAATGCACAAGCCGGAAAACGTGGGACACGCATTCTAGACGAATTTGCCCTTCACGACAATCCGGAACATCTTTACAACATCGCTTACCCAGGGATCACGTGGGGTGGCCACTTAGAAATCATATCGACTCACCGAGGGGCCAATAACTTTTTCAACAAACTGCTTCAGGATATTAAATTTAACGGAAATCCAAAAAATATCTCCCTGCATACCATCACCTTAGCCGACGCATTGGAACAAGGGTTTTTACAAAAGCTAAAATCGAAACTCCCTAAGGATGACCCACGGCAGACGATGGATGAATCCGCCTATTTCAACTTCATACGCAATGCCTGCGTGCACGAAAACGTATTTCGGCAAGAATACATGTGTACACCCATGGATGATGATGCGGCCTTTATCAAATTTGTCGATTTGGAACCGTGTTTCTACACCTCTTCAGAACCTTGGGAAAAAGTCCATCATTATTCTACTTTTCTAGGTGTCGATCTTGCAAGATCGAATGACCTAAGTGTTTTCGTAGTCATCGAAACCATCGGAGACACATGCTTTACCAGAAAAATTTGCACCTTAAAAAATGCACATTTTGACCAGCAGGAAATTTTACTGGATCACCTCCTGAAAGACTACCATGTCCAACACGCCTGCATTGATCAAACGGGCATAGGGTACCAATTTGTAGAACGTGCGCAAAAACGTTGGGGAACGCACCGTATTAAGGGCATCCATTTCTCTCAAAAAATTAAAGAAAAACTCGCCTATGGCCTTAAAATGATCATCGAACGACATCGGCTCAAAATTCCAAACGACCCAGCGCTCATCAACGACTTTCTCAACGTACACCTACAATGGACATCCTCGCAAGCTCACTTCGTAGCCAACCATACGGTCGATGGACATGCGGATAGGTTTTGGGCTTTTGCACTGGCCCTATCGGCCGCGGAATACATGCAAACAACCCCCTGTAACACGGAAATTTTTCAAACCCACAAACACTTCATTTATGAAAATTAACACTTATCTCACCTCATTTAGACAGGATAGCATTGCTCGCCAAACGTGGAACCCCATACATTCATTGACACCCGCATCGCTGTCGCGTGTATTGGACGCCTTTCATGCGGGCCAACTAAAACAAGCGGCACTCATTTGGGAAGCCATTGAACGCAGAGATGACCTGCTGCAAGGTGTCATTTCAAAGCGAAAAAAGGCAATTGCTCGTCTCCCTTGGGAAATTCTAACCATCGATAACACCGAAGAAGCAGCGCAGCAAAAAGAAATTCTAGAAAACTTTTACAACAACGCCACCTGCATCAATGCCTACGATGAAAATGAACGCGGCGGACTTTCTTTACTCATTAAACAAATGATGGACGCCATTGGAAAAAGATACGCCGTTCACGAAATTGTTTTTAAACCTTTGCTTCAAGAGCAAAAAAAATATTTAACGGCCGAATTTCGCTTCGTTCCACTTTGGTTTTTTGAAAATAAAGACGGACACCTTCACTTCGCACAAGCGAATAAAGATAAAAAGATCCCATTATCCTCAGGCGAATGGCTTGTGACAACCGGCGACGGCCTCATGGAATCGTGCTCCATCGCTTACTTGTTCAAGCACTTGCCACTGAGAGATTGGCTAATTTACTGCGAACGAAATGGAATGCCCGGCGTCAAAGGGGTCACCAATGCACGCCCTGGCTCCAACGAATGGGAAATTGCACGTGAAGCCGTAAAAAACTTTGGGGCCGAATTCCACGCCCTAATGTCGACGGGAACGGATATTCAAGCCATTGATATTTCAGGCAAAGGCGAGTTGCCGTATCCCAAATTAGTGGAACGTATGGACCGTGCAATGGCGGCTTTGTGGCGTGGATCCGACCTAACAACTTTTTCTCAGCAAAACGGTACCGGCGCATCCGTCCAGTGGGACGAAAAAACGCTTCTGGAAGAAGAAGATGCGCAAATGATTTCGGATACCCTCAATAACCAAGTAGACCGCTATGTTCTCAAATACCTTGTGGGGACCGAACAACCCAAGGCATACTTTCAGCTCAAATTTTCTCCCAATAAAAATTTAAACAATGATTTGGCCATTTTCAAAACACTTTGGGACATGGGCATAGCGCTAAGCATCAACGACATTCGTGAACATTTCGGCCTTAATCCCCCTTATAATTCAAACGATACCTTGCAACACCCATAAAAAAATTTCGCCATGCTGACACCTTCCATAAAAATTAAACACACATCCGATCTTCAGTGGATTCAATTGGCAAGCTACGGAATCTTCGAGCATCCCTACGGAAAACAATTTATTACGAAGACGTCCGCTTTGCAGTTGGCTCAACAATTTAAAACCCTGCTACACCGATTTGGCTGGAAATACGTTCCCGTGTACATTGGACACCCCGACGACCCAAATTTTTCTCACCTCCCCGAACACATGAATTCCAACGAATATGGTCGTGTAAAAAGCCTTAAAATCAACAGCGATGGCATTTGGGTCAACATTAAGTGGACGTTGGCAGGTTTAAAAATAATTCAAGGGCAACAATATCGATACTTATCTCCACGGTGGCTCATGAAACCGCTCAACAATCGCGGGTACACACCCATTCGTCTGCTATCCGTTGGACTCACCAATCAACCGAATCTGCCCGTCCAAGCCATTATACCGACTCCAACGCCCACCGTCTGCATTACTACCCAATTGCATCAGTTACGTTGCGACAAAGAAAATATTCTAAATGTTACCAAGCGAATACAACAACGCATGTTGGAAACGGGCGAAAGTTATCCGGAGGCTTGGCACCACGTAAAACAAACCGATATGAATCCTAACGTCTCTTAACCCAAATGTAATCCGAAATTTAGCAAATGTATGGGCAGACATTTTTGGAGCAAATATTTGCAAAATGACTGCGCATTAGAAATAGAAAAACACTCTTCTCAATTCACTTCACACAAAACATCTTATGAAAACAAACAATAAAACAACTCTCAATGAAACAAGGTTACGTTTCATTTTCTCAAACACAAAATGCGCTTTGGGGACCCACGAAGGCACATTGTCAAAATTCCCCAATGCGGATAATCTTCCAGCGCATCGGCTTATCCGCTTTACGGAAGATAGCGACCACATTCAATTGTGCCCCAACGATGAACTCCCCATAGGCGTCACCTACCAACCGGGCACAAGTACTCTCTTACCCGTTTGTATTCATCTGCTTGGCACCCATAAATATACACTTCACATTCAAGCCTCAGATGCCGTAAAAGCGGGGAGTTTGCTGTGTTCGGACGACAACGGCTACGTCAAAGCTATGCCCACAACCTCCGGCCAATACATATGCATTGGCATCGCACTAACGGATGGCCAAAAAGACGACCTCATTGAAGTTTCCACAACCGTCCCTTACAAAATTGAAATCAAGGAATAAATCGTATGAATCACCTATCGCACGCACAAGAATCTCAATTCAATCCATCTCACTACTCGGAATCTCTCACCGCCTTTACACGGGATTGGAAGGATGCCGAAAACATTGAAGTTCTTCTGAACTTTATAGCACCCAAAGTACCCGTTTCTCGACGCTTTGAGTACAAGCAAACCGATACGGATCAAATGTTCTTCTCGGAACACGATGATTTGAGAGCTCAGGGAAGCAGCTTTAAACGTATCGAATTTTACGGGCAAGTGATCCAGGCCAAAACCCTCAACAAAGGTCTCACCATTCGCGTCGATGTCGACGACATTGTGGGAGCGGATTGGCAAGAACGCTACGTACACTTACTTATGAAACGCTTGTACCGCAATGAGTTACGTCGGACCATCGCCGCCCTTAAGGCAAATGCGAATCGTACGGAAAAAACTTGGAATGCGGAAAGCATCCCCGATAAAGACATTCGCGAATGTTTATTGCAATCGGCCCACACGCACGGCTTTTATCCCAATCGAATACTATGGGGTGAACTCGCTTGGTACAAACGCCAAGATTGTTACTGTGCTCAAGATAACGCAAGCGCATACATTGTTGCCGAACTATCCAGGGAAAAATTGGCTGAAAAACTGTTGGTGGACGAAATTAAATTACTGAAGAAGCAAAATTTGGGCATTCAAGGAGACGAAATTCAAGGAAACGAAATTTTCGCCTTCTTCACTCAAAATGGTTTGCTAAAGGATGAACCTTCTCACATCAAACGTTTTGTCACGCCTACGGAAGGCGACACCTTATTTCGGGTTTACGTGGAAGAACATTCGAAATTCACAGATATTACGGTAGAACATTACAGCAATCTTGCCGTCACTTCCTCGGAAGGCATTACTCAAATCGACATTCAATCCTAACGCCGTAGAAGATAGATTTTGGATCTGAAAAAGACTTACACATTTCGTTAAAATGCATGGACATTCAATAAAAATAAACCGCGCACATAAAACGAATACGTAAAATCTACTCAGGTCCAAACCCTCTTGAACGAACGACACAAATCCTAACTTAGATAAACCTTACCCCTATGTTAAATTGGATCTTACTCACCGAAGATGCACTGGAAGATTACCTGGCTAAAGACCAATTGGCCTTACTTACGCAACATCAAGTTTCCAACAATCCTCTCAATCATTTAATTGTAGATATTTGCGCTTACGTACGTTCTTTTGTTCCCAACGCCCTGCTACCTTCATCCTTATCGGCTGCATCGATACCCGACGTCTGCAAAAGTATTGCCTGTACCCTTATCATCGAAGTTTTGCAAGCACGTTTACCCGAAATACAACTTTCAAATGATCAAATTCGCAATGCGGATAACGCACGCCAATCCCTATTAAACTTGCAAGAAATCTGGCAAAACGAGTGCAACGATGCAAAACGACCCTCTCGGATTGAAGCGGTACGGCATCGTCCACACGACGCCAACACAAAAACTTTACAAGGATTTTAAACGATCAGTATATGACGAAAACAATCACCTTCAACGCATCATTTCTCCACCATGAAACCCGTCTTACGAGACATTCAAAATACCATCGTTAAGTTCCTAAGGGACAACGAAGATCTACAAAATATCGATATAATTCCTTGCGGACTCAGCTCGATAGAAAACTTACAATTGAACCATTACAACCAAATTCAACCCACGCAGCTGCAGGTATCCTACCCAATACCCATCCAATCGGCTGCAGACATTTCCGGACTTTTCTGGAACAAAATTGCCCTACAGCTAACACTGATTAAAAAATACACGTGGACGGACGATATTTCTGCGTACGAGCAAACCGAACAAATTAGTTATGCGCTATCCCATCGGCCTCTCATAACGCCTTCGTGGGAAGTTTGCTTTGAACTCAATTATCAAAATCCATGGAAAGATCTAACGAATCAGACACTTTGGCAAGCCATTCAAATGAATTTTACTTCATCTAAATTCAATCTGTCCTTCGCATGAAAATCACGCTTAACGAGCAAGTACTTGCCGGAGGCAAGGAAGTAAATGAAAATCCAACGCATTTTCACATTCAGGGGAAACGGCACATACAAATTGTGCAGAGAATTCGGGCCCAATCCGTCCAAACGTTAAATCGAGGAAATTTGCAAATTCAAATTATCTTCGAAGTGGGGCGCAAACATCGGTCGCAAAAAGAAGCCGAATGTCATGCACTCGTACACGCTTCTCAACTAGTGCAAGCCGACGGAATACTTCTAATCGAATTGGAAGATAAAGAACAGCAATGCTACCGGTTGGAACATGCAAGTCTTGAAAACATCGAAATACATTATCTCGGAAACGCTTCATACACCACCTACACAATCTTGGGAGGAATACTCAGTGCAAAAATCTAAACCTAACTTTTACAGTGGATCGGATATCCCTTCCATTGTCGCATTGGAAGAAGCTCTTAGGGAGCAACAAGCGCACATTGAAAACGTAGAAAATGCGTTGCGCGAACTCAAAGAACAACTCCACAACTTAAGAAATTAATATGGCTTGGCAACTTTCCCACAAGGGTACTCAAAAATCTTTAGCAGACTGGGGCATTTACGGTGTCGTACGGCGTACCGCCAATCAAGGTAGCGACGTGGTAAGATTTAAACAAACACTTGAGGCTGGAGAAAATTCTTTTGAAGCCGATCAAGTGCTCGAAATCTACAAGGACAACAAACGTTGGTTTCAAGGACGCATTACGCAAGTTCCATGCATCTATACGTCTACTTCGGAAGAAAATGTGTACGAAATTTCAGGCATTTGGTGGTATCTCGAACACCTTGTTTACCAACAAAAATGGCAATACGTACAAAGCGCTGCGGAAGAACCCTCAAAAGTTATTCTTTTTGAACGCGGCGCATGCATACTCGGGCAGTCGGATACGGGCCAATACGTAAACGCTAAGGACTGTCTCACGCAAATACTAACCTACGCAATACAACATTCGGCTCCTTTTCAAATCGGATCTATCGAAGGCTTTGATTTCTTTTTCCCTTACGAATCCATTAAAGACTGCAGCTGTGCCGAAACGATCCAACGTATTCTAAGGTGGACTCCCGACGCTATTTGCTGGACGGACTACGCTTCAACCATACCCACTTTTCACGTTGCCCGCAGACAATTTTTGAAAGTAAAAACCATCGATATGCATCAAGCACAACAGCTAAAAATTGT
>JAIRKR010000047.1 GCA_031260015.1 Puniceicoccales bacterium | reverse complement strand
GGCATGCCAGAGCCATTGAGGCAAGCGGTATGTCGAGTTCGGAAGCGGATCGAACAGGATAGGGTCCACAAAAAGTAGAAGCCAGAAAGGCAAACAAGAAAAGACTAAAGCCAAGGGCGATGGATTTGGGAAAAGAACTGGAAGAAACGCATATCAAATCTTCTTGCGGGATAGATGGCGGAAAGGATGAAAAACAATCCACAGAAAACGATCCCCAAATCAAGTTTTGTTTTCCTTACCCACAACATATATAATGATGCTGCCGAATTCTTTATGGGAAGTCAAGCCAGGGTACGCGAAACATCCAAAACAAATAGGATCACATTTATGACACAATTAAAAAACGCCTCTTGATAAAGAGGCGTCACCTTTTGAATAACGATTACGGCGAATCACTTTTCAAATTAGGATTATCAAAACTTAAACTCTATATGCAGCATAGGGTTTATTGCATTTTTACAAGTATGATGGGGAATTATCGAAGGTGAATAAGTTGTGGTGTATAGCGTACCATCCGCCACCCTTTGACTAGTCACGTTGTAGACAGGTCTTTGGTTGTTGGCTATGACCTGGGCTTTTTCAGCTGCCAAATTTAACAACGGATTTCCTGCAGAATTACTGTTCGTTAAATTGAACCTTCCGAAGATGGCATCTCTTCCCGTCAACATGGGCAGTTCAATTTGATAATATCCTATGGGTCGAATCTCAACTCCGGGTAATGTTTCCCTATCCACAAAAGTATACACGTTGCGGTCGTAATTCGTTACGCTACTTTCAAAAAACTTATATAGGGGGTTACCGGGGTTTATGCCTCTAAAAATTTCGGCAATAAAATCGTGTATCTGTGGGCGTACATGATCGTAATTCGCTTGGGAAAAACTAAATTGAATCGTATTTCCAAAATCAGACTCAACGTAGCAACGATACAAATCAAGCAACCATAGAATGTCGTTTAAAGATACTTCTCGACTTTGACAAACATGCGTGATCAATTCGGAAACCGGTTGGCAAAAATTGAGTTGCCAATATTCTCCCACTTCCCTCAGGGATGCAACGCGCAAGGTAGCCATAATATGACTTTTGATGTGCCTGCCGATGCATCTATTCACATACTCGGAGAAAGTAAACACTTTTTCATTAAACATACATCTTGACAGGCCACAGCTGGCTACATCACAAAGTGTGCGAAACCAGCCAAAACCAGAACAACAACATGCCTCGAGAGCAGCTTCGTCACACGTACAACAAGATTCAAGATACCTTTCCACATGTTCTTGCGAGTGTATCATATACGACACCGCTTGATAATAATAGTCCATATGAGGTAGTTCATCTCCACAACAACCCCATGCAAGATATGTGTTTAGCATTTCTGTAGGTAATCCCAACCAAGATTCATAACCCAATGTATAGCAACTCATTGGATTAGGCTTACGACAGCAAAGCTTGTCTGTTAACCAACAACCTATGACGATCGGTGAGCCTAAGCGCGTATTACCACGTGGACCCCAAGCTTCGCGCGGTACGGGTTCCGTTCTTTGTCCATCTAAACCGAAGACGCCGCCACCGCCACAATTTCTGTAAGCTTCTTCCAGGTCACTTCTAAAATGATTAAAGGCATTGATAAACAGTCGGGCACTTTCTTGCCAAGCGGCACCTTGGCTGATGGAATCGTTTGCCTGCTGGACGTCACTTGTTACGTCACACCATACGCACTTACTTTGTACGCTAAGCGCAATTGCACTTAAAACAGTTAACATTTTTAGTTTCATAAGGTCTTATTTAAAATCCTACATCCCTTCAATTTAATTTCGCATAATATATATTATGTCTAATTTTTATTTCTCTGCATACACTCCTTCAAAATGCAGACTGTTCATCGTTTACCGATTTCCGACATTTAAAAAAGTAAATGGGAATGCCGCTTGCGATCATTATACCCAAAGCCGAAAAGTTAAACCACTCCGAATGGTACAAAACAAAACAGCAAAAAATTAAAGCCAAGGTATTGACGGATACCTGCAGCATTGATTTTACCTTTGTTTGGCACATAAATTTCATGTGAGCCAAAACGGTCGTCATATAAAGGGCTATGTAAACGACAATCGACATGTCAAGAAATGCATTTATTTTATCGGCGAATAAAGGCGACTTTTGCAAAAGCAATATTACCACCGTGCCAATGGCACTTATCCACAGCGCACATCCCGGAGCTCCATGGCGATTGAGCTTTGCAAAAATCCCTGGAAATAAGCCTTCCTTCGCAGCAGATTGCGCGATCTGGCCGCTAAAAAACACCCAGGCATTCAGAGATCCTATGCATATCAAAAATGTTGCTATGCCTATGAGGTTATTATACGTTCCCCCAAACAATATCAATAAAATTTTTGCAAAGGGAGCCGCTTCATTTTCCAGTTGTACCGGATGGATCACACCGAATGCCGCAACCGTATTAAGTATGCAAATCATCGCCACAAATGCGGTTCCAAGGACAATGGCCAAAGGTATAGTTTTTCTGGGATTATTGACCACCGATGCCGGCGATGTCCCCTCTTCAAGCCCAACAAATCCCCAAAAGGATAAAATGGTCGCCTTTACGAGTGTGCCTGCCACAGAAGCATTTGGGGGCGTAAGCTCTGCAAAATTTTCAAAATTTATTCTCGTGAGAGCAACCATCGGCACAACAATCAGTGGAATAATTTTAATGATTGTCAACACAATCTCTACGTTGCTAGTTACCTTGATGCCTCTTGTGTTCAATAGCGTTAACAATACGATGATCGTTATTTCCAATATCAATTTTTCCATGGGAGATAAAACCCCCGTTATGGACATTAAATAATTGACCGCTATTGAGATAACGATCGGGTTGCACGCCCAGGCGCCACACCAATATACCCAGGTAACGAAAAAACCAACTTTTTCGCCGAAAAACATTCTGGCATAAATGTGAGGCCCCCCTACCCTTGTCGTCTTAATGCAAAGAAATGAGAACACTAGAGTAATTAGAATGGCACCCAAACACCCCAAGAACCATCCCCCCAATCCCAACGTCCTGAATTGTGCCATTTGCGCAGGCATTAGAAAAGCAGATGCCCCCAACTGTGCCCCAATGACCATGGAAACTAATCCTAAAAATCCGATCTTGGACGCTGAATTACTTTTGGGTTTCATTACATATGCCTCTTTTACTCCATTTTTGTAACCTGCTTGCAAATTTACATCAAGGGAAAATTAAAGATACCTGAATTTTTTCAATCGATATCCCCTACCCTACCCACGTTACGGCTGAAATAAAGGTTCAACAATGCGGCAAGGCAATGCCGACGCACTCTCCCCTACCGTCAGAATAGTTTCACCGCTTACCTCAAAATGGAAAATGATAAGTGATATTTTGTTTAACTGAAAATAATTAACAAAGGGTTATTTTGGAAAAACGTTCCGAAGGCATCGATAACACATGACCTTTTGCCAATCAT
>JAIRKR010000041.1 GCA_031260015.1 Puniceicoccales bacterium | reverse complement strand
GAGGTCTTGAGGTCTTCACTGCTAAGTTATTGTATCTTTCTCACCTACCTCCGTCAAGGGTTTTTCGGGGGTTTTTCGGAGACAAATTCTTTGCTACCCTGAGGGTTTTAGGTTGTTGTTCAATCCATTGACCAAGATGCATACGCCTTAGGGGGCAAAACCGAGGTCGGAAGCCAAGATTGGGGGTGGTACAATCGTTCGTTGCAGGGCCAGATTAGCCATAGAAAAGGTCATGCGTATGTTCTTATCACCGATGTAAAAAACCCAAAAAGTAGTACAATAACACGAGGGCGACTTTAGAAGTTGCATAGGCTTAATCCTTTAGGGACAAAGTCAATTAATCGCGCCAAAGCCATTTTGATGGTAAGCTTAAGGACGGTAAGTCTTGTGCAGTCCTTTGAGAGATACATGCGTTCATACCTAATTTTCGAGCAACCTACCGCTTCCAAAAGCTTATAGACCATCGCATTCGAATGTACAAAGACTTTGGTTGCTTAAAGTACGCGTGAGCATGGAGTAATTTTACTGGGCGGAGTTGTCTGTTTATAGTATTGCAGTAGTTTTAAGGGATATAATATTGCAATCATCCCGTCATGCCTCATCGACATTCACTATGCACCGGACATTGTTTTGTTCCTCGTCCTATTGCATTGTTTAAAAAGATATTCAAAAGTGAGTTGCAGGCCAAGGTAAACATCAATAAAGCTTTATTTCGCCTACTCATCTAACTTCTCGGATGACCTACCAAAGCTTACGGACTATAGCCTAACCTGTATCTGCAGTTGGACAGTGGGACGCATTGCTTGTTTACGGACTGGTAATTGTTTTCGTAGTTTACGCGTATTTCCTGTGATGACTGGTTTCATACTTAACCCTGCATCGGGTAACCTTTCTTATGGGTAATATACAGCGCCATGAGGTTTAAAGCGAAAGCAAGGCCCGTGTGGCGATTACCTAAAGTCATGAAATTTAAGAATAAAACATCCTTAAGCTTAGGGAGCCGTAATTAAATTTTTATCGGGCCTGCGATTGAGAAAGTGGGTAGACGAAGCCGCGATCCGATTTGTCTTTCACAAAAAATTCTAAAAACTGGCGACCCCTAGAGGTTTTTGGCAATGCAATTTGCAGAGCTTCTTGCGCTTTACGTTGAAACGATAGATTTTCATGACCAAATACGTGACGATAACACGCTTTTACGTCCGCCACTTCTTCCGTTGAAAAACCACTCCGCCGTAAACCAATTACGTTTAGATTTTTTAACCGATTTCTCTCCAACACCGTTACAAATGGCGGTACATGCATGGTAATGGTTGCGTTACCTGCCACAAAAGCACTTTCTCCGAGGCTTACAAACTGATGCACCATAGAGCCTCCGCTTAAAAAAACAAAATCCTCCACCTGGACGCATCCCGCCAATAAAGCATTATTTGCCAAAGTACAGCCATTCCCAACCCGACAATCGTGTCCCACATGACTGTAGGCCATAAGTAGGCAGTCCGATCCCAGGGTTGTTATCCCATCTGCTTCCGAAGCTCTGTGAATCGTTACACCTTCTCGAATGATTGTACGGGCACCTATGCGTACGCCACTGTTAAACGCACCGTTTAAATTTTTAATTTGAGGATCACCGCCAATGCAAGCAAAATTGTGAACGTAAACATCGTCCTCCAACCAAGTCCCTTTTTTCAAAATAACATGACCTTCAACAACAACGTTTTGTCCCAAGACCACACCGGCTTCAATTTGACAAAACGGGCCTAGGGTTAACGAATCATTTAAACGAACTTGCGCGTCCACAATCGCCGTAGGGTGAATGAACATGCGTAAAATCATAGATTAGGTCGTCTTCAAGACAACATAAAAAAGCAGGATACATTTCAATTTCCGAGGTTTCATATCTTGCCTGGCTCCGATATACATTGGGTCTCATAATAATTTTGTAGTCCAACACAATTTAGTCGTTGGTGTTTTTTTGCAACCGCGTAAATGAAAGGATTTCTAAAAAATATGGCCTAAAATAAAATTCACAGGTACCCAAGTCAGCAGATTGAGTGCAAGAAGGGTTCCCGAGGCGACACATGAAAAATTTTTATGCTTTTTGCTCATTTGAAAGCCCAACATTTGGGTAAAAACAAGTGTCCTCTGCTTTTAGTGCATCATGCGATGAACGCGTGAAAGGATTAAAATTGCCGCTAATACTTACAATGGCTTTCAAAATGATTTACGACATGAAGTAAAAGCTTGTCTGGCAGGCATACTTCTTTCAGTATGAAAGCATGCAAAGAGTCCTATTAAAATTGAGTGGAGAATACTTGCAGGAAGGGGCTGAAGTATGCGCTTCCCAACACTTACAAAATATTCAAGAGCAGGTTGCGCAGCTCCGTCGTCATAATTTTGAAATAGGTATGGTCATCGGTGGAGGTAACATTTTTAGAGGTGGGAAACATAGCTTGGGTACAGAGGTAGATCGATGTTTAGCCGACCCAATAGGGATGGCTGCAACTTTGGTAAATGCACTTGCATTGCAAGCTTACTTTTGGAGTCGGGGCTTACCCACTAAAGTTTACGGAGCGCAAGCACTGGGCAGTCAGATTCCCGCATTCCAAATAGAAAATGTGCGACGAGACATTAAAACCCACGTAGTTATTTTTGCAGGGGGTACGGGACACCCATTTTTTTCGACGGACACCGCGGCTGCGTTACGTGCCGGCGAAATACAAGCAGAACTCCTCCTCAAAGCCACTAAGGTCGATGGAGTTTACGACAAAGATCCGAAAAAATATGACGACGCCAAGCGATTCGATTTACTGACTTACCAGGAGGCTTTGGCAAAACAGTATCGCGTTATGGATGCTTGCGCATTCGCGTTGTGTATGGAACAAAAGCTTCCTATTTTTATCTTTAATATTTTCGAAAAAGATGCCATCATACG
Organism: Puniceicoccales bacterium; assembly: GCA_031260015.1. Taxonomy (GTDB): domain Bacteria; phylum Verrucomicrobiota; class Verrucomicrobiia; order Opitutales; family UBA9783; genus CABUVL01. The sequence continues at coordinate 10,230 of JAIRKR010000041.1, read as the reverse complement.
GGCTGTTAACAAACAAATCAAAGGAACTCTTATTACAGCATAAAATATGGATTTTCATCAATTAGTCAAGCAGGTCGATGGCAATATGCAAAAGGTTGTCGATCACACCGTACACCAATTTGGGACGTTACATACGGGCAAAGCGTCTCCACAGATGGTGGAAAGCGTCAACGTTGAGGTTTATGGATCCAACATGAAATTGCGAGATGTTGCTTCCATCACAACCCCCGATGCTCGCACCATTCACGTTCAACCTTGGGATAAAACGAATTTAAAAGCCATCGAAAAGGCTATTTTAATTGCCAATTTGGGAATTAATGCAAGCATTTTTGGTGAAGTTGTTCGTTGCCCACTTCCGGAATTGAGCAGAGAACGCCGTCAGGAATTGGTTAAAGTTGCCCACGGTATGGCGGAAGAAGGGCGTATCAACGTTCGCAATTGCCGTCGAGAAGCTATGGAAACGATTAAAGAAGCCAAAAAATCCGGTACGTGTTCCGAAGACGATGCCAAAAAGCTCGAGAAAGAAGTTCAAAAAACAACCGATAAGTTTATTGCCAACATCGAACAACACTTAAATGTTAAAGAAAAAGAGCTTACCTCCATTTAAATGAACAACGCAATCGTTGCCGCAAGTGAACTTAAAAGGATAATGTTAAAATTTAGTGCGGATGAAATGGTCGTTCAATGAAGTACTTACGTGGTTGAGTTAACCCAGGGTAAGTTTTCACAAATTCCCAAAGGTAAAAAATTCACATCGTACATATCGGACGTCACCTATTTGCTCTCCGTAAATAAACGTCGACAAAAGAAATTAGGAAAATTACTTTGGACAATATAAAATGGGGCATGAGCGTATTATTGGGTGCACATTAAAGCTTTTAAGCTAAATCTGTACTCACAACAGTATGCCCCCTGAAAGTTTTCCGTGCAACATTCGCTCCATTTTCATAAATACTTGGCATCTAATCGTAACAAAGCTGCATACGACGTATTCTCGTTGACAATCCACAAAATCCTCATTTACCTAAGTGCTCATGCGGTTTGTAATTATCGGTGCAGGAGAAGTAGGGCTCTGCTTGTGCAAGCATTTGTTACAAAATAATCATGAGGTTGTTATCGTTGAAAAAAATGCTCAATTGGCAAAGTTGTTGGGCGAAAATGTGCTTGCACGTATTATCACGGGCGATGCCACTCTGTTTTCAACTTTGCAACAAATTAATCTGCCTCAAACGGATGCCGTTTTGGCGATGACGCAAGACGATGCCGTCAATATCCTTGCGTGCACATTGGCAAAGACCTTAGGGGCAAAAAAAACGGTATGCCGTATTCATCGCGACTTGCATCACAACACCCAAAAGTTTAATTATCAGGCGCACTTTTCCATAGACCACCTCATAGACACACAGCACGCTTGCGCCTTTGAAATTGCAAAATACATTCGTGATCCACATCGGGTGGCCATTGAACAGTTTTCTCGGGGAAAAATAGAAATTCAAACGCTGGAACTTAAAGAAAAATCCCCCTGGACAGGGAAAACGGTCCTGCAATTATCCCTCGACGACAATATCCGTATAGGATTTATAAAACGCGACCAGCAGCACTTTATTCCCACCAAAGACACCCTACTGCAAGCCCACGATTTACTCACTTTAGCCGGCGATAATATACATTTATCTCGATTAAGGACACAAACCTGCATTGGGCAAAATGTATTTACGTACATCACACTTTTTTCTGCAAGCAAGATAACGGTATCCCTATTACAATTACTCCACAATCCCTATTACAAAGTTAAGGTCATTGAAGAAGATATTGCCTTGTGTTACCAACTCGCAGAGGCATATCCAAACATATCCGTCATTCACGGCAGTGCCACGCAATTATCGCTTTTACAGGAAGAGCAGATACATGCATCCGATTACTTTGTAGCCTGCAGTTCCAATGATGAAAAAAACATCATTGCGTGTCTACAGGCTCAAAAAGCCGGTTCAAAGAAAACTTTATTGTGGGTCAATAAGGAAGATTATGACGCCGTTTGCGACACTTTAAAGGAGACACTCCACTTCCATCACCTCGTACTCACAAAATCTTGCATTATAAAAGATCTCGAAAGCATTTTATTCCCTCAAGAAGTTTCCGTTCTCGGTACCCTGGGTAACGATGAGTCGGCTCCGGAGCTTATAGAAATTCATATTCCCAGTGGCACCGCAATCGAAGGCCTTACCGTAGATAACATACCTTGGCCCGAAAATACATTGTTGCTCGTCCTAAAGCATCGATTCCACACCAAAGTTCCCGGAGCTAAAGATTGCCTGATTGGAGGCGATTGTGTTGTGGTCGTCGTACAAAAAAAGCACCACGATGCCATTATTCGTCTATTGACTCAAAAAACGAGCCTATGAAGGTAACGCCTCTTATCATTCCATTGGCCATTAATTTTCTCTTGCTGGGTTTATGTTTCTTCGTCTGCGCCTATTCAGGATTTTTCTTCCATCAAGAGCCCTTGCTTCCGTGGATACCTGCCATTGCCCTCCCCCTTCTGCTAAGCCTTATCCTTTATTTTTGTAAAGGAAAGCAAAAGAAAACTTACATCTCGCAGCGAGAAATTTTGCTTACGACAGGCCTATCTTGGTTGTCGGCGGGCATCATTGGCAGCTTACCCTACTGGATTCTCTTGCATTGCAAATTCAGTATAGGTTTGTTCGAGTCCATTTCGGGACTTACGACAACGGGGGCAACGGTGCTGGTAAACTTAGAATGTTTGCCCAAAAGCTTACTTTTGTGGCGATCCATCTCTCAGTGGTTGGGAGGATTGGGTTTTGTCGTATTCTTTGTTACTTTTTTGGGGACACATGGCAATTTTCAAAAGCGACTTTACCTACAAGAATCGACCAGCGTTGAGGAATCCGTCAGTTTATTTCACATGAGGAAGAACATTGCTTACTCTTTTTTCATTTATGTTGGCTTAACCATTTTTTGTGCACTCTCTCTTTCGCAGTGTAACATGTCATTGTTCGATGCCCTATGTCACGCATTGACAACGGTGTCAACGGGTGGATTTTCAACGCATTCCGCAGGTATTCATCACTTCAACTCTCTTAAAATTGAACGCATATTGATCATTTTTATGCTGTTAGGCAGCATCAATTTTATCTTCTTAATTCAAATCTTTACCCGACAGGGTCCAAAGTTGGTTAAAAACTCTGAATTTAAAACCTATATTGCCATTATCCTTATCGCAACCTTGGTTTGCACACGTGTTCTTTATCCCAGGGTTTATCCATCGCTGCCGGAAGCCGTTCGACACGCTTTGTTTCAAGTCGTATCCATAGGTACCACCACAGGATTCCATTCCGTCAATTTTGCCGCTTGGCCCAGCATCACGGTTCTCATTTTACTGATGCTTATGTTCATCGGTGGATGTACGGGCTCTACGGCCGGTGGATTTAAGGTCTTTCGACTTATAGCTCTCTGCAAAATTTTACTCGCTCATCTGGAAAAAATATTTCGCAGTAACATTGTACGTATATTAAAGATAGACGGTGTACTTTGGAACGAACGTAAGCAGTTGGACTTGCTCTATTTTTTTGCACTTAATCTGCTTGTGATGCTGATTGCCGTTGTTTTTTTACAATTACTGATACCTTCCATAGATTTCCTGACCAACGTATCTGCCGTTGTCGCAAGCTTGTCCAATATTGGTCCAGGCCTCACTTCCGCAATCGGTCCCAATGCAACATTTGTAAGTTTTCCACCGGCTGCAAAAGTTTTGATGTCCGCATTGATGTTATTGGGGCGATTGGAAATTTACGCAATTTTAGTACTGTTAACACCTAAATTTTGGAAACGCTTCGACTAGTGTTTTTTGGGGAACCGGCAATACGGTCGCAGATTTTAAGTGATGTGAGATAGAGAATCATACATAAGCGTAATTGTTGACAAGAAGCGTTCATCCATCGCGTATTTTTTTAAAGATATATACTTTTATTAGAAAATCTAAGGTCATGATTATGTTAAAGACTTGCACTTGAGTACGATTTTTACACACTCCTTACAATAAATCCCTGAGTAAAAATGGAGAATTTTGACTTTAAAAAAACAAAGACCCTTGAAAATAGTCGAGCACACTGTGGCTTGATCAAGACCCCTCACGGCATTATCGAAACGCCCAATTTTATCTTTTGTGCGACGCAGGGGGCCATCAAGGGAGCGACCATGGAGCACGTGAGGGCAACCGAAGCGCAATGTATTTTGGGGAACACGTATCACCTTTGGTTGCAGCCAGGTCCGGAGTTAATTGAAAAGCATGGCGGTTTGCACCATTTTATGGGATGGTCAGGCCCCATGCTGACCGATTCGGGTGGCTTTCAAATATTTAGCCTTGGATACGGAGGTGTCATCGACGAAATTAAGGGTAAGCATACTCGCAACATACGTCCAAAATCGCTTTTAAAAATTACGGAGGAAGGCGCTTTATTCCGTTCTTATACGGACGGCTCACGTCGCTGGTTAACCCCTGAAATATCCATTTTAGTACAACAAAAATTGGGTGCCGACTTCATTTTACCGCTGGACGAATGTACCCCTTTTCATATGCAACGCGAGCAAACGGCGCTTTCCATGGAACACAGCCATCGTTGGGAGATGCGCAGCCTGCAGCAATTTTCTCGTACGTACGAAGACCGCCAACGGATGTACGGCATTGTTCAAGGGGGCGTTTACGAAGATTTACGTGCCACAAGTGTAGACTTTGTAAATGGGCAACCCTTCTTTGGACAGGCCATCGGAGGTAGCCTAGGGGGATCTAGAGAACAGATGTACGATGTCGTAAGAATGACGATGCGACGTCTAGCACAAGATCGTCCCACACATTTGCTCGGTATTGGTGGCTTACGGGATATTCTTGTTGGGGTTGAATCCGGTATTGATACCTTCGATTGCGTACATCCCACACGCATTGCGAGACACGGCTGTGCACTCGTATCGCAACCGGAAGACGAAAAAAACCGCGAACACATCAATTTAAAAAATAAGCAATACCGCGAGGATTTAAATCCCATTGAAAACGATTGCGATTGTTATACTTGCCGGAATTTTACCCGCGCTTACATTCACCATTTGTTCAAGGCCAAAGAGCATACCGGAGGTCTATTGTTAACCCTCCACAACGTAAGATTTATGGTGCGCTGGATGCTGAAAATTCGCCAAGCCATTCAAAATGACACCTGGGTACAATTTGTAAAAACTCACAAAAAGTGAAGTGGTGTTTTTTAAAGAAAAGTAGGTAAACTTTTAATTTTTCACTAATTCTACTTAATAAAGGGCATTGCAACGCTTAAATTAACGTATTAAAAATGGGAACGCCTCTAGACGTGCTTGAATATGCTTTAGTTGAAACGCATTATTCAAAAATTTACGATGGGTAATTTCCCCTTGGGCGTCGGCAATCACTTCAAAGAAAAGATGTGTCCAAGTAATGATATTGTTATTACCGTAATGTTCACGCAAAAATTGGGTTTCGCCCAATATGAACGTTTTTGTTTCCATGGTATAGATTCCTCCAAGAATGACGATTAACTCCTCTCTTTGAGTTTCTCCAGCACCCCATAACTCGAAAAAACTCTTCATTTGTACGAGAGGGCTTAGCTGCGAATACGTGATATCTAAAAATTCATTAAATAACTTAAGATTACCATTTTTAATATCGGCTACTTTTTCTTGAATGGGCAGTGACAAGCCAGCTAAAATATAATCGAGTCTTAACAGCATATGCAGCATCTCATGACTTAACATGATGTAAGGAGGTAGTTGATAATGGATTGGCACATTGAAGTGAGCTTGCCCATTTACTGCTTGTAACGCATTTTGCATGTCAAGCACAGGACGATTCAATGGAGTTAGCTTAACATCGTAATATATCTCAAAAATGATTACGTTACGTCCTTCTATCTCCTCTATCCGAGTCTTTTTAGTATACAAACACCATACAGGTGAGGGTGAAGAGACACTTTGAAACATAATTTGGACATCCATGTTTAGCCTATTTCTGATCTGCTGTATCCTATCCAAAATGATATACCATTCGTTCCTTGTGCCTGCATGTTTTAGCTGTTCTTCTATGAGAGGTGCTAAAATTTTCGAACTACCACTGAGAACTACTGCTATAATTGCTTTAGGTATCTCGGCCTTACATAACCTGGCCACTGAGAGGCAATACAAAAAAACTCAGCAATGTCTTATTCATCCGTAGAAGAAGGGCGTTGATTTAAGGCATATAATTCGTCTATGTAGTCAACTACCGCTTTATTGGCTATCCCACAGTAAATATATCCATGCGAATATAAACCTTCTACAATTGAATCGTAATGTAAATCTGGGATCAAAGGAATTGGAACATTTTTACTGTGAAGATGATAAAAACAAAATGCCAAATCTTCGATTTTCTCAAGTATGCCTGATTTATAATCTTGACATAACTTTGTAAATAAACCTTGAGCTTCGGGTAGATTAGTATTACAACGCTGCTCGAAATCATGTTGGAAACTTTTATCACTTTTATCGGCCAAGGGAGATATCCTAGCCATTATGTCCAACGGTAAATTCAGGAAGATGCCATTTTTCGCTTCATTTAATGTCGGATTTGCGCGAAGGCAACCGGTAATGACACCCAATCCGATTGCGATGAAAGATAATAATTTTCTATTTATATTTAACATGACCGCTTTCTGTAAACAGGTCTAATTGTTTGTCAAATAAAAAATGATTTCTAACAAGAAAAGTTTTTCGCTCAACGTATAATATTCTTCAAAAGCAGGATCTTACCGTTTTTTGAATGAAATGTTCGTTGCCTTATCCAAAAGGTATTGGAAGGATTCCTTTCGTATATTACTTTTAGAAAACCTCATGAAGCACCCCAATAGTCCATCTTTCGATCTGGATAAATCGTTTTATAGCCTATACACCTCCGAAAAGTAGGATAAATCGCCTAAAAAACTTTCAGTGAGCCTAAACACAATCTCATTCCCTGAAAATTTTTAGAGCGCATCGCTCGAGAATGTCTTATTATTTTTGTTGGCAAGCGCTAAAAAATTAATAAACTCAAGAATGTAGTTTATGCTTTTAAATAAGGAGTCCGATAATTTACTCAACTACGATGCACAATTTTTTCCCTTTGAAAATAACTCTTTGGTGGGCGTTGACGAAGCTGGCCGTGGTGCCTTAGCGGGTCCCGTTGTTGCCGGTGCCGTGTGGATTGATGCAGCATTTTTAAAACAACATCGACGGGATCCCAACATTCTTTTGATACAAGATTCGAAGCAACTTTCAGCCAAGTGTAGGCAACAAGCGTTTGAATGGTTGCAAACTTGGCAAAAAGAAGGTGGATTACAATTTGCATTTGCCGAAGGGAGCGTTACGGAGATTGATGTGGGTAACATTGCATGCGCCACCAAATTAGCTTTTCGACGTGTCTTGGAAAAAATACAATTGTCAACGCATTTAACCCTAAGCGATGCGGGCGACGGCCCTGCGATAAATGCACCCCAGGTGCTCATCGACGGTTATCACCTAAAAAACTTTACCTACGATCACAAAAATATTGTAAAAGGAGATCAAAAAAGCTTTTGCATTGCGGCGGCATCCATTGTAGCGAAGGTCACAAGAGATCTTTTAATGGAACAACTCAGCGCACGTTATCCGCATTACCATCTAAGTATCAACAAAGGCTATGGTACGCAGCAACATCGTCACGCGCTTATACAATACGGAGCTTCCGATATACATCGGCAGTCTTTTTTGACAAAAATATTTTCTAACGTTACGCATCACCAAAGCGAGTTGCATTTGTAAGCGATTTACTCCAAAATTAAAAACCAAGAATTTGGGTAATCATTTTGCCGCTTTTAAAAAATTTTTGAGGCCCCCAATTACTATCTAAGCCAGCCGCAAGTAATTGTGAATAACTTGTAAAAAACTTCCTCTTGCAATTTAGTTGAAAAATCAATTTGTTTGTTTTTCATTTTATTTTTTACTTCCTAAAAGGTTTGTACAATGAAAAGGGTCAACGCAATTAATTTGTTTGTTATCAGTGAATTGTTGAGTTTTTAATGGACTTCGTAGCCGAACCTAGTATCAAGTAAAAACGAATTAAAGAACCACACACAACGTTGTTCAGAAATGTTAAAATTTTTGTGAATAAATTGTTAAATGTATGAAAAATAACCTTTCTAATGCGCAGTTGTGGGCAATGCTCAAAAACGAGCTGCAAAAACTTTTTCCTACGGATATTTTTAATACTTGGTTCCAACCCCTGTCTTGTCTCGAGAATACGCTCGATAACACAATGATTTTGGAAACGAGCAACGATTTTGAAGCTATGTGGCTGCAAAATAATTACAAAGAAATTTTAGAAAATAAGTTGATGGCTCTTGTGAGCTTTCCCGTTACCATTGAATTCAAAAGTAAAAACAATCCCGATCATTGTGCCCCAATGCCTACTGCAAGGAATACAATGCCACAAAATATTAAAACGGCAGGACCCTCTTCGCAACTTGCATCCGGACAAGGATTAAACCCGCAAAATACGTTTGAAAATTTTGTGGTGGGTGCGGGAAGTCAATTGGCTCATGCCGCTGCCGTCGCCATTGCCAATGCGCCAGCCAAGGCCTATAATCCACTCTTCTTGTACGGAAATACGGGACTTGGGAAAACGCATTTGATGCATGCGGTGGGCCATCACATTCTACGTCATCAGCCGAATACAAATGTTATTTACATCTCAACGGAACGTTTTACAAACGATTTCATTTACGCCATTCAGGAAAACCAATTGGCCAGATTTCGAAAAAAATATCGCAGTTCCGACGTTCTGCTCATCGATGATATTCATTTTTTATCCGGGAAAGAACGCATCCAAGAAGAATTTTTTCATACGTTCAACGAACTTTTTGAATCGCAAAAGCAGATCTTTTTGTGCAGCGATAGGCCGGCTTCCGAAATTGCCAAATTGGAAAACCGCTTAATATCTAGATTCCAGTGGGGACTCGTATGCGACATCCAACCACCCGATTTCGAAACACGCGTTGCAATTTTATCAAAAAAGGCACAATCCATGCATCTTTCCCTTGACGAATCCGTTTTGGCCTTTTTGGCCGAGCGTGTTACCAAAAATGTGCGCCGCATGGAGGGAGCGTTGAATCGCATTTTGGGATACCAACGTCTATTGCATGCGGACAAATTAACGATTGAGAATGTCGAAAAAATTTTGGAAGATATTTTACAAGAAGAAATGTCAACCACCGTTACCATGGATGACATTCAAAAAAAAGTTTGCGATTTTTATCACATTTCCTTGAGTGATATGGTTAGCAAAAAGCGGCCTGCCAACATTGCATTCCCAAGGCAAGTCGCCATGTATTTGTGCCGTGTTTTGACTTCAACCTCACTGCAAGAAATCGGAGCAGCTTTCGGTGGCAGAGATCATGGAACCGTTATTCACGCTTGCAAAAGTGTGGAAAATGTGATTCAACAAGAACCTACGACCAAACGAACCATTCAATTTTTACAACAAAAACTACTGAGTAAATCATAACCATGAATTTTACGGATGAGCAAGTGATACGTATTCGAGAATGGGCTCAGCAGACATCCAATCTTAGCAATCTGCAAACGCAAATTAATGCAATCTATAATCTGCATTTAACCTACATGGAAGTTCGTTTTCTGCTGGATGATCTGGGGCTAGCATTGAAAAAAGTTGAGTCCAAGCCCACTGCGAATAGTAACGCTGAACAAGAAGGAGAATTGATAGAGGAAGGGGGAAGTGGATTTTCTGTGACCGTGGATCCCGTCACAAAGCCAGGGGCTTTAATCAACGGACAGGTTATATTTTCGGATTGCCAAAAAGCCGCTTGGCATCTTGACGAGCTGGGGCGCCTGGGACTTAAACCACAACAGCTGGGCTATCGTCCTTCGCAAGAAGACTTAGTACATTTTCAAGAAGAAGTGCAGAAACATTTAACCCAGCTATCCCAGAGAAACACGTTAGGTTTTTGAAGTATAGGATAGGTGCGCAATCGGTATAACTCCCCACTTTGGATAAAGTGCAGTGCATTTTTGTCTTTGGAGGTAGAATAGCTGGAGATTATGTGAATCTTAATGCATTACTTTTAATCTACAGCTACCTCCAAGGGATGAAGTATTTTTCATCTTTCTTGGCAATGTTTTCAAAGT
>JAIRKR010000024.1 GCA_031260015.1 Puniceicoccales bacterium | reverse complement strand
TTTGTGTATATACAGAAAATGGCCTAAGAAGTCTTGTTATAAAAGAGCCAGGGAATTCCCTGGCTCTTTTATAACAAGACTTCTTAGGCCATTTTCTGTATATACACAAAGAATGCGTTGTTCATACCTGCAGCATCGGGTGTCTTCGTATACGTTTTTGACTGCGCCACATTTTCAGCTAATATATGAATATCGTTCGGACTATTGTGTGTTTGTAAATGTTTTACAAGATTCATGAGTCCCTTTATTTGATCTGGATCTTGCGTCGGATATCCCAGTGCCGAGGAAAATGCCTGTACCTGCTTTGATGCACCAACAAATACACTGGAAGTCCCATTACTTCTATCTGCTTTTATATCATCTATAGCTCTTGATAAACTATCCAAATTTTGTAAATACGTGAGTCCCTTTATCTTACCTATATCTATTTCCTTTATATCTTGCGTCGGATATCCCAGTGCCGAGGAAAATTCCTGTACCTGCTTTAATGCATCACGAAATTTACTCGCTTCTACAGTCTGTATAGCGTTTGATAAACGTTCCTTTGATAAACTATCCAAATTTTGTAAATCCATGAGTTCCTTTATCTTACCTATATCTATTTCCTTTATATCTTGCGTCGGATATCCCAGTGCCGAGGAAAATTCCTGTACCTGCTTTAATGCATCAGCAACTTCCTCCTTAGTTTTATTCGCTTCTTTCTTGAATTCCTCACGAATTTTACCCGCTTCTACAGTCTGTATAGCTCTTGATAAACTATCCAAATCAAATTGGGCACCTCCACGTATTTGTTCAGCCATCTTGAACAAATTCGGTTCCAGTGATATTTGTACTTGTTTGCTTATGACGGCACCTTGTAATCCAGCAGACGAACCACTTTTCTGGAGAGTTTTAATCTCCTCCGTCAATTTTTCTATGTCGGTTTGTATACCCTTTGGATTACATCTCCCCAGCTGTTTATATGCTTGAAAGACATCTTTATTCTTTATTATGCTCACATCTGCCCCTAATAGGTCAGTTTCTTCTTTCGCATTACTTGGTGGGGTAAAACCATCGTTTGAGCTGAACGTGTTTTTCAATCTACTTTTTTCACCTTCGCTTAAAGAAGAGCGTTCTAATGCGTCCAACAAAGCTACCCCCGCTTGACTATATTGTGCTTTTGCCGCATCTAATTTTACTCTATCTTGTTCCAATTGAGCTACCATCTTGTCAATTTTCTGTTGCTGGCTGTTTTGAGCGCGTTTTAAGCTTGCGTCCAGAGAGTCATAACTAAAGTTATTCCAGTAAGATTGCAATTCTGCAGGCAAACGAGAACGTTGAGACAAAATGGAAGCAATGGCCTCATAGGTTGGACTACCCTTTGGTAAGTAGGTCTGACTACTTGCCGTCATGAGTTCTTTTCGAGCCGCTTCGAACTTTGGAATGTTATCTAAAGCTTGTGTATACGTTGCCTGGTTTTCAGTAAGGTCTCTTTTAATAGTCTCTAATTGGCCGTATTCCGAATCTGTTATGAGTCCATCCATCTTTAGGCGATCCAGGTCGTTGAAGAACTGTAAGGGATTTTGCGAGTAATCGCACGGCAATTGGACATTTACTTTGACTTGCATTCCCGAAGGGAGTGTCATCGTCTGGTTACCACGATCTCCCGATGCAACTTCCCCTTGCATAGTATTAATGATGTCGAGCGTCTGTTGTTTTAAGCTTTCAATAGGACTTTTCAAAGCTTCTATCCTTTGACTTAATTGCGCCGCCTCATGTTGCAACTGCCTTTTGAAAGCCGTTTCTTCAGCTTTTGAATGAAGGGTTGCGGCAACATCAACGGAGACCACTTTCCCATCCGCGCATGGGATTTGACGGGAAAAGTTGACCGGATGTCCTTCCGTTTGCAGCTTTTGAAATAAAGCCATGTCGCTTTCAAAAGCTGCCTTCTGATCGACTGCACTTGGTGGTGGCGGCGGGGGCGGGGGAGGCCCGCCTACATCCGCGGCTTCTGGAGCTTGAGATGACTGCACGGGAAGGTCCGGCAGATGTCCATACATAAGTCCAACAAGATTTCTATCCATGAATGGCTCGAACGATCTTGCTTGTCGAGATGTCTCGGTCAATTGCGTTTCTACCTCATCGTGAATCTCCTCAATGCATTCAGTACTTGTTGTAGCCAGAGTTTTTGCCGTACTCAAGTCGTCTGAGGAAGATTGAACACCCATGTCAGCGTGTACCTGTGTAGGCTGAATATTTTTGAGACCAGAGGACTCGCTTGCCGTCATTTTATTGCACAATGCAGTCATCTGATGGCCCAAAATTTTTATCTCATTCTGTAAATGATTCAATCTATCCGTCGGATTTTGAACGAATCCAAACAGTTTGACTGCAAGACCTTTTAAAACATTAATAAATTTTCCAAAGCCTTTGGGATTTTCTATCGATTCAGCTTCCTTCCGCAATTTTCCAACCTCTGCCGATAAGGCACTAAACTTGCTCATAATGTTACTTATCTGATTTGCTAAAACCTGTTTTGTCTCTGCCTCATTGGCCTGTGCCAAATTTGAGCTAGGCTGCGCACGTTGTACGCCAGAATTGCCAATTGTTGCATTGCCTGCTGAACTTGCGTCCACCAAAGTAGATTGAGGTATATTTGGAGTATCTATTGTCCCTAATGTCATAATATAAAATTTTACTTTAAACAAAGCAATATACGTGCCGATAAAGACCATCGGCTAAAAAATTTCCTTGCCAAAGGAATGAAGCCAGGGTACTGTATCCACCAATAAGTATAATCTAAATATTGGATTATTGAAACATAAGCTGTTTACTTTGTGATACATTGTCTCTTTCGAGATCTCAACTTTGAAAAGGAAATTGGTGCCAATAGCCTCTCTTTAGAGGTGGGACCTTTTCGTTTTGTTGTGGACGCAGGGATGGATCCCAAACGTATAGGCAACGCGACATTGCCGCAATTGAGTTTGCTCCCTGAAAACTCTGTAGATGCGATCTTGTTAACGCACTGCCATTTGGATCATTTGGGTGGATTACCCGTTTTGCTGCGAAAACAACCCAAAGCGCGCGTGTTTTTAAGTTATCCCACAAGCTTGGTAACACCGATTATGCTGGAAAATTCCTACACGGTCATGTGCCGGCAAAAGGAAGAACAGTCGATCCCCGAATACCCTTTGTACGAAAAGAAAGACATTGAACGGATAAAACAAAATTTTTTTCCCGTTAAATTTGGTCAGGTTCAGCATTTGGAAAAAGAAGGATGTCGTGTAGATATTACATTTTTTCTCGCAGGTCACGTTTTGGGCGCTTCCAGCATTTTAATTGAATACGAAGAGCGAAAAATATTCATTACGGGAGATATTTTATTCCAAGATCAACATACTTTGAAAGGTGCAAATATCCCCCATGATCGATTCTTTGATACAATTGTACTGGAAACAACACGGGGTAGAACAGAACGGCAATTCAATCGGACAGACGAAGAAGAACGTTTGCTAAGGACCATTGCCCAAACGATTCAACGGGGTGGCATGTGCTTAATTCCGGCATTCGCATTGGGACGCATTCAAGAGTTATTGATGTTACTATACAACGCTCGCAGGGGAAATAAAATTCCAGAATGCCCTATTTTTTGCTCCGGTTTGGGTATGGCACTCGTAAACGTTTTTAATGAAATTGGCAAAACAACGAATACCGTTCACTTTACCCGAAACATATTAAAGCGATTGAATATTAAATCGCTGAGACGAAAGAAAATTGGTCCCGACAGTCAATTAACAACACCGGCAATTTATTTGTTGAGCAGTGGTATGCTGGTGGAACACACCCCTTCCTATCGAGTTGCTTCCAACCTCATAAAAGATTGTAAAAATACGGTATGTTTTGTCGGCTATTGCGATCCGGATACGCCCGGAGGACAACTTTTACAGACAGCACCCGACGAAGTATTTACCTTTAAGGCGCTTGAATTCTCAACACCCTTAAGGGCGCAAGTTGAACATTTTGATTTAAGTGGGCATGCCGACCGAGATGATTTGTACCAATTTGTGGCGGATCGTCAACCGAAGCAAGTAATCTTAACGCATGGCGATGCGGAAGCCCGTCAATGGTTTTTTGAAAAATTTTCAAAAAATTGTCCTCCCATACGCATCTTGGATCCGGAGGTAGGAAAAACGTATGCTATTTAGAAGTCAAAAGTGAAAATAAATTCAACTATGTTGTAAAAAACGACCGCTTTTTATCATTTGCAAAACGTGTTCATCGCAAAAATAGCGGTGTACATAAACGCAGTTAAAAATTACATTCAACGAATGTCCCTATACCCTCCAGCAGCTCCCGTCTTATTAACGCGGCACAAAGCGGGCAGTTTTTTAGAACTTTGGACCATAGCGTGGCCACTCATGCTGGCATCCTTTTCGGGTTGTCTAATGGCCTTTATCGACCGAACTATTTTGGCACAATACAGTTCGGAAGCGTTTGTTGCGTGCGCGGCAGCTCAACCTTGGTATTGGACAGTTTCAGGAGTTCTAATGGCCTTCCTTTCCATTACAGAAATTTTTATTGGTCGCTACAATGGAGCCAAAGATTTTTTAAAAATGGGCCCACTTATTTGGCAAATGATTATCGTCGCTTTTGCATGCGAGTTCATTGTGATTCCCATCGCGCTTTTGTCTCACCATTTATTAGCCAGTAACGTAGAACCTTTTGCTAACCCCTATTTGCAGATTGTATTATTGAGTTGCCCTTTTGAATTAGCTGGCTTCGGGGCCATAGGTGCATTCTTCGTAGGACGCGGAGAAACTAAACTGATTCCCGTCGTTTTGGTTTTTATTAACGTTGTAAATCTCATATTGGATATTCTATTGGTATTTGGACATTTCGGTTTTCCCAATCTGGGGATCCGTGGAGCTGCTTTTGCGACTTTAATTTCTCAGATGCTAGGGTTTATTATCTTTTTAATACTTTTCCTAAGAAAAAAGTATCGAAAAAAGTATGCGGTTTATAGATTTCAATGGTCTTGGCCTCTGTTAAAAAATTTTTTTCACATAAGTCTTCCCTACGCCATGGCCCATTTTTGCGTTATGGCAGGTTGGTCCATCGCTTACCAATTTTTAGCCATAAAACTAACGTATACACATTTTATGGCTTACAGTGTTTCGTTTACATTGTACACGCTCGTATTTTTCGTGATGGATGGCTTGGGGAAAGGTGTAGGCGTTGTATGCTCAAATTTCATTGGTGCACAACAACGCCACTTATTGGGCAAAGTTTTAAAACAATCGTTTCGATGGAACGGCATCTTTTCATGTTTATTTCTTATTATTCTACTCGGATTTTCAGATTCGATGATTCGTTTCTTCGTCGATGCCGAACTTTATGGTCAAGTTGATTTTAGTCGGCAAGTATACCTATTCTTAACGTGGTTGTGGTTACTTTTTGGATTGGATACAGCCTGGCTAAGTATGCAGAATTTTCTTATTGCACTCACCAAAACAAAAACGGTTCTATTGATCAACGTCATATGCTTTTGGAGTATTGTGTTAATTCCTACCTACTTTTGGGTAGGCCAGTTGGGGTACAATTCCGTTTTATACTTGCAGTTGATTGGTCTAGACCTAATTATTCGCATCGTCATTTTCTATTTTTGGTATCGAAGACGTACGTGGGTAAAAGTACCCATAGTAAAGTAGTATTCTAGATTATGCAGTTTGGTCGCAGGCATTCAAATTGCGATGAGGATATGCATTGAGCAACAATTATAAGTAACGAAGATGCAAGGTGTGTATATATAAAAGGGGATGCATGGGTTTTAACGTTTTTAAATTAGCTTGCCAAAGTAAAAATTTTTCTCGCGCACTGCCCATAAATTTACGTGAATAAGTGCGATCGTGGAACATTCTATTGATATTTTTGTAGAACCGACCGACGAAGGCATACGCGTCGATAAATTTCTAACGACTCAGCTGCAAGGCCAGGTAAGTCGTACAAGTCTGCAATCCATGTTAGATCAAGGAGAAATTCTCTGCAACGGTAAGACGGGTATTCAACAAAAATATCGCGTAAGGCGGGGCGATCACTTTGCAATTACATTCAAAGAAAAAATTGCCTGCGGATTAACCGCGTCGCATACCTCCGTAAAGATTATTTACGAAGATGAATTTCTGTTAATTGTGGATAAACCTGAAGGTATGGTCGTACATCCAGGGCACGGTGTAGAACAGGGCTCTACGTTAGTTGAAGCTTTACTATCCCATTGTCCACTCAGTGCGGCTTCGGGTGTCAATCGACCGGGCGTCGTACATCGCATCGACCAGGCAACTTCTGGGCTTGTTTTGCTGGCTAAAACCGATGCGACTTACTGGCAATTAACACGACTATTTGCCGAAAGACAGATACGTAAGGTTTACTACGCATTGGTGTGGGGAATTCCTCATTTGCAATCCGGAACCATCGAATCGCCGGTAGGTCGTAGTTCCAGAGATCGTACAGCCATGTGCATCTGCACCAAAGGCCGATACGCATTGACGCATTGGTCACTCAAGGAAACTTTTAAAAATGCCCACAAAGCGTTGCTCGTATGCGAACCCAAAACAGGACGTACGCATCAAATTCGAGTGCATCTGAAATCCGTTGGACACCCCATTGTCGGTGACCTTAAATATGGACGAATTTCGGATAAGCGCTTGTATTTACACGCTCACCAATTAGACTTCCGTCACCCCATGACGCACGCGCATGTGACATTTCAGTCGGAATTACCTACTTCCTTTAAAGATGAAATTCAAAGATTGCGTACGTTGGAGGCCCATTTAACATCTAAAAATCAATGAAACGGTGCTTCCCATTAAAAGTTATCGAAAATGCTTGCCATTTATCTTTGCAAACAGTTCTCTTAAAGTTGAAAAAGTAATTTATGAAAGCGGTTATTCAAACCCAAGGTAGGCAATTTACCGTTCAGGCGGGCGATATTTTTAAGGTAAATCGTTATCCACATACGGAAGCGGGAAGCGTTTTAACGATTAAAGATGTTTTAATGTACGAAGATACATCGGGTGTTTATTTTGGGACCCCCCTAGTAGATAACGCAACCGTTTACATTCAAGTATTAGAAAATAAACGCGACAAAAAGTTGACCATTCTAAAACGTAAACGCCGCAAAGGGTATCAACGTAAGCGTGGACATCGTCAGTCATTGTCGGTTGTAAAGGTACAATCTATCGAAATAAAGTAAATTTTTAGGAAGGTTTAACGATGGCACATCATAAGGGGCAAGGTTCGTCAAAAAATGGACGCGACAGTAAATGTAAAAATTTGGGCGTAAAACGTTACAGCGGTGAGCATGTGCAAGCGGGGACCATTTTAATACGCCAACGGGGTACCGTGTATCATCCGGGACAAAACGTTGGATTGGGGCGCGATTTCACCCTATTTGCCTTGGTTACCGGCACGGTAGCTTGGGATAAGCTGCATCGTAAAGTATCCGTAAATACGTGAGAGTCATTTTATTGAAAGTTAAATTTTAAAAAAGCGGGGTAGCTGTAAAAAGCAGGTGTATTTTCAATGAATTATAAAACAATGTTCCCCCATCAGGTAAAAACCCTTACTTTGAAGCCACATCTCCCGTAAGTATTTTAGCATTTAGCTTTTTTCTTTAATTATTCCGCGCGTTACTCACAGGTAGAATTTTTAGATTCAACACCTTAGTATTTTCTTTGGGAAGCTTCAAGTCACTACCCAGGTACACCCCGGAGTCACTGCCATAAAAAAACTTGTAACGCCGCTGCCAACAAAGATTAGGTGGGAAGAAAGGGTGTAAAATATCTCCAACTTATTTGTTAAAAACACAAATAGGTGGTCAAATAAAACGACGAATTCCACTGCACGTATGTTTTATATTAACAAAAACAAACTACTTTACAAATTAACCCCAATAATCACAAAAGCGTTACACCCTATTCTAATTTATATTAGATAGTTGTATCATTTCTGCAAACTTACTGTAGTTTGCTCTAAGATAAGGTAAAGGCCCTGTGTCGATAATTTTACCCTGATCCATGTAAATGATCTTATCACATGTTTTCAGTGTGGATAAACGGTGCGCAATGGCAATAATTGTCATTGTACCTCTGAGATTATCAATAATAGTCGAGATTTCTTTTTCTGTTACAATATCCAAAGAAGAGGTCGCTTCATCTAAAATTAGAAGCTTTGGATTACGATATAAAGCTCGTGCAAGAGCGATTCTTTGCTTTTGGCCCCCAGAAATGGTTTTACCGAATTCCAAAAGCGTTTGTTGAGGATCAAAATCTTTCAACAGACAAATATCCATAACCTCTGCAACGCGTTTATAATCGATTTCAGACTCTGCAAACGCAATATTATGAGCAATTGTATCCGAAGCTAAATAGGGAAATTGCGTAACATAGCCCCAAAGAGGATACAACCTTTCTAGTTCCCATTGCTTAACAGGGTTACCATCCATGAAATATTGCCCTTCATCGGCATTTAACAATCCTAAAATAATTTCTATCAGGGTTGTTTTCCCCGAGCCCGAAGCCCCTACAATACCCACAAATTTCCCTTTAATAATTTCTAAATTTATATTGTGCAAACCAAACTCTTGATCAGGGGAATATTTAAAAGAAACATTTTTTAACCTAATCGCTTGATTAAATGTACTAGCTTTCTTGTCATCATCAACCGTACTTGAAATAAAAGTTTTTTGAAAACATGATAATTCTTCATATTCATTATTAAGGCTTTTTAATGATCCTTTGTGAGCTTTAACAACACCAATAGCAGTCCAGAAACGGTTTAATGCAGGTGCTAGGCGAAAAAATACAACCGTTACAATACTCAAATTTTCAATTAGTTTTGTATTTATGCCCTGCGTATAAGCCATAAAAAGGCAAAATACACAGAGGGAAATCATAATGGTAGCTTCAACAACAAAGGAAGGGAAATACTGCAAAAAAATATCGTATTGTTCTAATTGATTTAGTTTACTCGAAACCAAGGAAAAATTTTTTAAAATAAAAGGTTCCGCTTGCCAAATTTTTATTTCTTTAATGGCAAGAATGCTTCTTTGTAATATGCTCACATTATTCGTATTCATTTGAACAATATGGCAATTTATGTCGGTTATTTTGTTTTTAATGAGTTTATGTTGGAGATAATAGATGAAAATGAACAATGAACATACAAGGATCGTTGGTAAAAAAAAATTGCATATTATAAACCCGCCCAATAATAACGTTATCAACAAATAGGTAAAAGCTTGTTCAAGATAAGCAAGATAAGGATAAATCACATAACGCGTTGTATTATCAATTGTATTGATCAAAGAATCTGAATTTTTCCTCAGGAAAAAATCATAATGACTGTTAAATAGGCGTTGCATAAAACTTAGACAAATTTTATTTTTTAGTAAGCAAGAGAATCGGTAAATAATATATTGATGGAATACCATATAAACATTTTTCATGAGGAATATTCCAAGTACAAAGAATAGGCTAATGGTAAACATAAAAAACGTATTGTTGCAATTAATGGCTTCAGAGAATTTTCTCATAAATACGAACTTTACACTGCTAGGGTCGGCAAGAATACCAATTAGAGGGATAATAGCTGCTATTCCAATTAATTCAAAGATACCAGCAAAAAAAGAAATCAACAACAGGCACACAATTTTCCATTTAAAGCCTGTGCAAAAATTTCTATAAAACACTTTCAAATCTTGAAACATAAAGTAAAACAGTCAAAATTACATAGAATCAAGTTAGATTATTCTGGGTTACAAGACAAATGAACCCCCATATTAAAATTGTATACACGCATTTATTTGGCTGATTTTAATCTTCTGTATCTGAATTCCCTACTTTTCCATTAAACTTTTCCTGACCGTCTAGCATTACTTTTTTGTTTTTCATAAAAAGAATGGATCTTGTAAAGCAATCACGGTTGTAAAACTCATTCCACAAATATCTACTTTTAAACTGTTATCAGAGATTTTTTACAAAATCAAACGAATTGTACGACGGCATTACTCGTACAAGGTGCCATCGGGTTTAATGCCCAATTGTTTCAATTGAGAAATGAAATCGAGCTTTTCTTGTTTTCGGTTCGGTTTTTGGAAACTATCGAAACTCGCTTCTTGTTGTTCGACTTCGCCTTCCAAAAATCCTTTAAATTGACGTAGACGTGTGGGGTGGCGCATTTTACGTAAAGCTTTTGCTTCAATTTGCCTAATACGCTCCCGCGTCACGTGAAAGGTTTTGCCCACTTCCTCCAAAGTACGGCTGTAACCGTCGTGTAACCCAAATCTCAAAGACAAGACTCTACGTTCGCGATCCGTTAAAGTATCTAAAACACCAATCAACTTTTCTTTCAACAAAGTGTAGGCCGTCATATCGTAAGGATTATCCGCAGACTTATCTTCAATAAAATCTCCAAAGCAACTATCTTCACTTTCTCCGACGGGACTCTGCAAGGAAATGGGCTGTTGAGCCATTTTTATGATAGATTCAATGCGGTTTACGGGCACCTGCAATTCTTCTGCGACTTCTTCGGGCGTAGGATCGTATCCCAACTCCTGTACCAGCTGTTTTTGGACTTGAATAACTTTATTCAGGGTTTCGATCATGTGCACAGGGATACGAATGGTGCGCGCTTGATCTGCAATGGAACGTGTGATGGCTTGGCGAATCCACCATGTGGCATAGGTTGAAAACTTGTAGCCGCGACGGTATTCAAATTTTTCAACCGCCTTCATTAACCCCATATTACCTTCTTGAATAAGATCCAAAAAAGATAACCCTCGGTTTGTGTACTTTTTAGCGATGCTAATAACAAGCCGTAAATTGGCTTCCACCATTTCGGTTTTTGCCCGATGCGCTTCTTTCATGTGTTTACGAACGCCTTTCACCAGTTCAACCAACTCTTGGGGCGATAAACGTAATTCCAATTCAATGTCCCGAAGTCGCTTTGTCATCTTATCCGCATCGATTGTTTTAAAGCGAACAACACTTTGGTTACGATGCACCGAT
Organism: Puniceicoccales bacterium; assembly: GCA_031260015.1. Lineage (GTDB taxonomy): Bacteria > Verrucomicrobiota > Verrucomicrobiia > Opitutales > UBA9783 > CABUVL01. The sequence continues at coordinate 7,778 of JAIRKR010000024.1, read as the reverse complement.
TGCAAACAATCTGCAATGGCTTCTATCTCACGAATGAGTGGGGAAAGACGATTTAAGAATTCTTCAAAAATTTTTAATTTAAAACAATATTTTCTAAAAATTGGCTTTAATTGTGCCTCATATTTTTTATAACGCGCCAGCAGTTTTTTCTTTTCTTCCTCATCTTCGGTACTTAAGTATTCCTGCCAAATTTTATCCAACTGATCGCCGATTGTATCGCACTGCTTAACCAATTTTTCCAACACTTGATAATATTCCTCACGACTTTCAATTTTCTTATCAACGACCAACTTATCAAACCGTTCGTTCTTTTCCAGAAGCTTTCGGGCCAAATCTTGCTGAAAATTAAGCGACAAAGCCACCGAAAACAACTTATCTTGGGCCGCATATTCCGCCTTTTCAATGCGTTTTGAAATCTGCACTTCCTCATCGCGCGACAGCAGGGATACTTGCCCCATTTGCTTTAAATACATGCGAACGGGATCCTCTAAATTGTCTTCGCCTTCTAGGGACGGATCTTCTTCGGCATTTTCAATCTTTTGCCGGTACCGTTCTGCTTCATCGTTATCTAAGATATTTATCTCTAAATTTTCTAAGATATTAATTACATTCTCAATTTCCTCCGGCTTTTTAACGCTTTCCGGTAAGTGGCGATTAATATCTTGAATCGTCAAAAATCCCTGCTGTTTTGCAAGCGTTATTAATTGACGAATCTTCTCGTTCAAAATATCTCTAGCTTTTATAACTTTTACTTTTCTTTGAATAATCATCAGAAAAATGCAATAATAAGGTTATTGTTCGTTCCAGCGAACTTCTAAATGCACATTAACAAGTGCTTTTTTCAATCGATAACGTTCTATGCGAAGCTGCTCTACTTTATCCGCACTGATGATAGAACTTTTTGCCATCTCTTTGTCAATGTTGGAAATACACTTTTTTAAGAACTTTTTATACAATTGTTGCAAAATTGTCACTAATATTTTTTGTCCATCTTCCATTTGAAAGGGTTCTGCTGCAATTTGGTACCATAATTCCCTTTCAGATTCACTCAAATGCAAAGCTTCCATTGTTGTCATCGTCAGCGGTTCAACACCATCGGTAATAAACGTGTGGACAATTTTGAACAGTAATTGGCCTACCGGAATGGTCGTATCAATCCAGTCCAAAGACAGAACTTCAAAAATATAAGCCGTACATTCTGATTTATGAAATAAGAATCCCAAGAGCTGGCCCTCCGCAGAATCCCAATAGGACCCAACTTTTACGGACATCTTCTCGTCATTGATCGTGTATTGTATCGTATGTTTGGCATCTAGTCTTCGAAAGTCTTCTTCCAAAACTTTCAGCGGCATTCCCGTTTCACCCGATAATGTTCGTAGACTTTCATATTTTACAATTGCGGAAGGACACTTCGTTAAAATAGAATAGATAAAATCCACGGCCAAGCGTTCTGCCACTTTTTCATTGGCTTCCAATCGCCGGAAGGCCTGCATTATGAAAGGAATCGACGTCAGAGATTTTTTCAGTAATGACTCATGCGTACATCCATCTTTTTGCGACGCAAGCCAAGTATCTGGATCCGCATCCGAATCCAATAAAACGTACTGTAATTGCAATCCTAAGGGTAAGCCTAAATCCATCAAGCGTAACCCTGCTTTTACACCCGCATTGTCACCATCAAACATACCTACAATAAAATTCGAATATCTTTGCAACAATTTCAATTGCATTTCGGTCAGGCCTGTCCCTTGGGGAGCAACGGCCGTTTTTAAGCCACACTCCCAGCATCGTACGACGTCGAGCGGGCCCTCCACCAAAAAAAATGCTTGCGTGCCATCAAAATGCTGACGTGCCTGATGCAGATTGAATAATTGATTGCCTTTTACAAAAATAGGCGTTTCCGGAGAGTTAACATACTTGGCATCACGCGTTGGATCTCCTGAATTCTCCACAAAAGGGAGGCAGCGACCCGAAAAGGCAATGGTACGTCCCTGAATATCTTTGATCGGTAAAATCAACCGACCTTGGTAACGGCACGCTAAGTCTCTTTGCGCTCCATTCTTAGAAGCGTAGAATAAGCCACTTTGCTGTAAAACGGAATGCTCGTAGCCATCACGATGCAAATATTTATACAACTCAAAGCGATCCATGGGTGCGAAACCTATGGAAAAAGTTTGCGCAGATTCTTTACCGAATCCACGCATTTTTTCCCAATAATCGCGTACTTGGAGGCTGTAATTATCGGAGGTCCAGAAATACTTTTTAAAAAATTGTTCCGCCTTGGAATAAATGTCCCACAAAACTTTTTTGTTCGATCGCGCTACATTTTCCACAAAACGTCCCCCATCGCGTTCGTATTCAAGGGGTACATTGAATCTTTCCGCAATCCATTCGACGGCCTCGCCAAACGACAACTGCTCTTTCAGTTCTAAAAATCTAAACATGTCGCCCGCATACCCACTACTGAAACACTTAAATACATTTTTCTGCGGATCCACAAAGAATGAAGGGGTTTTTTCATTAGAAAAGGGGCTGAGTCCCTTAAAAACATGTCCTGCTGGCTTCAAACGCACGTACGGAGATACGACGTCAACGATGGAAACTCGCTGACGGATTTGTTCTAAACAAGCACGTGAAACGAAGGGCATAAGCGAATTATTTAGGAGCCAATTGCTTGTACAAAAAGATGCCTACAATAAGCATAAGTATATTGGGCAACCAAGCGGCCCATAGAGGACTCAAGATACCCTGCGCGCCCAATGTACGTCCCAGGCTGCTAAAGATGTAGTAACAAAAAAACAATCCTGCCGCCTTCGAAATTCCCACCATAGGATTATTACGTACACCTGTCAAAGAAAAAGGAACCGCCAGCAAAACAGTCATAAAAAGAATTAATGGACTGGAAAGAATGGAATAATACTTTACGCGGTGCTCGAGAAAACACGCATGGTGCAGCGGTGCAAACTTTAAAATTAATTTTAAATCATTCATGTTAAGACTCTTGAGCGGTGTGTTGGCAATTTTCATCAAATGGGGTGTATCGTCACAACGTATAGCATATTCGTCGAATGCAATAAAACGTGTTGGTTCGTAATGATTTTTATTAAAAATCCAACGTTTTCCTTCATTAAAAATCCAAATATTTCGATAATTATCGAAACGAACCGATCGCGCATTGATACGTTCAACTTCTTTGCCTTGTTCATCCAATAAGCATAGGGTAGCATAAGTTCCACTGTAAGTGTACAAGCTAAACTGAGAAAAAAACCACAAACGATGTTTTTGGGCATTGTAGAAACTTAAATTGGATTCCACGCCAATGGCATTTGGCGTCAGATGACGCCGCTTCTGATCGTTATAATCGATGGAACGTACGATCGATTGTATACGATCCGCCGCATAGGGTAAAACTTGAATATTAAAAATGAGCATGCAAATGGTTAGTGACGCGGCTACACACCAAAAACTAAGCGTAATTCTAAAGATGGTTAATCCCGCTGCACGCAAAGCCGCTACCTCATTGTGGGCTTGCATATCGTTGAGTACGTACAAAACCGATATGAAAAAAGCAACGGGTAAAATGGTGTGAAAGCAATTCGGAATCATGAAAGTATAATATGTCATCAACGTGGATAAAGATGCCCCTTTTTCAATAAACGTCTTCAAATACTTGTACATATCCTCCAGAATGAGTATGCCCATAATGAGCATCAGGGCAACTCCCATCGCCTTGCACCATTCTTTGACTATGTAACGATCAATTAAAGTAATCATAGGGCAACGCATCCGCCTGGGAAGTATTGTTCCAAGAATCGCAGGGCAAGGGTATCCTCTTCCCTGTCTGCGTATCGTATATTACCAACTTACGCTTACCAACATTTTTTTCTGTACACACAATATGACGTCCATCTGCCAACCAACAACCTTCCACATGATCCAAGGGACCTTGGGTTACAAAGCGAGCTTCTTTGGAATTTAGGTCCAATAAACCCAATTGAAACGTTCTATGGATGACTGCCGTAAAGAGAAGCCTGCTTTTATCTAAACTTAAAGCGGCCTCATCCACAAAATGACTCAAAGGGATTTGTATCTTTTGGAGATTATTAAAGGAATTTTTCCATTTTAACGTAGATATTTTACACAATTGTGGACCGCAACCACTTTCGTCCCACCCAAATATTAGGTTCTGATTCCCAAGCCAAATGGGTGAAGTTTTAATGCCGCTGCATTGAGTAATGGCACGCAAATTTTTACCATTCAGATCGGACGTATAAATCTGCGGAATCCCTTTTAGGGACAATACCATGGCTAATTGTTTACCCGAAGGACTGAAACAGCCCGATGCGTTTGTGCCGCGATACTGCGCAATAGCCGTGGTTGATTTTGAAGCCAAATGCATGCAATAAATATCCGGAAACCCGGACTTACCACACGTCGTATAAACGATGTGCGTGCCTTTAGGATGCCACCGGGGATGTAAAATCGCAGCATGATCTTGCGTCAGTTGAACTACTTTTTCGAACAGCAAATCGGACAAATACAGTTCGGAATGCCCAGAAACATCCGAAACAAAAACCAATGTAGAATGGAAAAATCCAGGTGTCTGAAAAATACAGGCTACAATATGATTACACGCGTCGATACATGTTTTCAGCGTATCCGGCCCCTCGCAAATCAATTTACGCGATTTCGTGCTTTCTCTAGACAAATAAACCTTGATCCGAGCTGGTCGTGCCTCAACCGTAATATTCAATTGTCCAGTGGCACTGGATTTTTTCAACCCTCCGTGTAATTGTAAAATTCGTTCGAAAATTTCTCGCAATTGAATATTTTCAGACACAACAAAGAAAGTATACCCATCCCCATCTTCCAAATTGGACGTAGGACTCCCATGCAAAGCAACATTCACCAGAAGTCCGTAAAGCACACAAACAATCCTCAAACACTTCATACCGATGGTGACGTACGACTATCACTTGTATTCAACTTAACTTCAAGTAAAATACTTAAAAACCCTCATTGCGCCCTAAAATATCCAAAACGGAAAAATGCAAGCACTCTTGCAATGCGGTTCATGGTCTGAAAAGAATAAATATTCGCATTGCTCATCTATTTTATAGGGGTCTCAATAGGTGCAAACATTCGCATACGATAATACCAACACTAAATAGCCACAGGAAAATTTTCCATGTACTAAAATTTAAAACGCTAAAATAAAGCTTCCCAGAAATCTTAGACAGTAAAAACAAAGGAAGCATAATGGCCAAAACAGCCAAGATGCATCCCGAAAAGCTTAGTACATTGATAAAAGCTTCCGGAATCCATACGGCAACGATGATGGCCGGCAGTATAGTTAATCCGGATAACAAAATGCGCCGCGTTATGGGACGACACTTGAGATGACAACGATCTGCCAAGCGATGTAAGTCATCCATCAGCGCTATGCCAACACCTATCATGGAAGTTGAAATCGTAAAAACAACGAGCCCTTCAATAAGATATCCGGGGATTAAAGATTTCAATAGGGCTAACCATTCATGTACGTTCAATGGGTTGAGTGAATTCTTGTGTGCGCCTTTTAATAACAGCGTAATGCTCACATACCAAATAAAATAGATGCTTGCCGCAATGGAACTCCCCCATAGACAGGCTCTTTGGATCATTTTTGCATCGTTGTTACAGAATTTGGTGAGAGAATGCAAGGATCCATGAAATCCAAACGAAGTGAATAAAATGGGTAAAACGACGTACATATTCGAACAAATAACCGTATCTGAGTCAAACGATAAGGAGGTGAACTTTATTTTGGTATAGGCAGTCGCTACCGTAACAATTATCATGCTAATGAGCACAAAACAACCGTACTTGTTGATGTGTAATATATCACTTGAAGCAAGCAAAAATAAAACGAATAGCATGCCGGCAATGATTATTTTTAGCATGACGCTGTCCGGCATAAAAACGGCGCTTAACCCATAAATGTAGGCAGACAAAAGAGAAAATGACAGTACTTTTAGACAAATATTCCCCAATAAAGCGGCCATTTTCCCGGAAAAATGCAGACCTGCATCTTCCAATGTAAAGTCACATTTTGACTGTAAATTCAATTCGCACCGTGCTAAAGCGGCTACGTACGCCACAAACGTACACAGTAACATGAGCCCACAAGCCCTTAAAATTCCAATTTGCGATAATACCATGGGTAATGTTATGAGTCCGGAACCCACAGCGGTTCCCACAAGTAAAAAAATAGCACTTAATGTCTTCTTTTTCATAAAAAATTAAATAAACAATATTTTTGAACAAAATATACCTCAAAAAATTACTGCAACCTTGAAACACAATATTGGAGTAGGATATTTTTGAGAACAACCAACAATTAACGATACATGACGGCACATCGGCCGTATCGTGTTTCATCCAAATAAATATGTTTTAAGTAAAACATAAACCAATAAAGTAAAAAATAGGGGTTCAAAGCGTGATGTCAATCTAGAAATTTATGCCTGTTCACATTTTTTGAATAATTGGAAAATGCCGCAATATAAAATTGCTTTTGACCTTCAGAACGGTACAAATAATGCGGTGTGCTTTAAAAATTACGTTTAATTCTTGTATTCAAAGGAAAGTTTTATTTAATTTTTCTTTAATACGAAATAAGGATAACTTATAAAGCGTATTAAGGGATGAAAAAATCTCAACCAATCAGTAATAAATAAATGAATACAGGTACAGTAAAGTGGTTTAATCACAAAAAAGGATTTGGGTTTATACAACCTGAATCGGGTAACAAAGATGTGTTTGTACACATCACAGCATTGCAACAAGCACGTATTGATACGTTGACCGAAGGCCAAAAAGTACACTACGAATTGATTACGTCACACGGTAAGACTTCCGCTGGTAATCTTCAACTTTTGTAATAAGACTACCCTTAAATCACAAAGGCCATTCCCTTTGGAATGGCCTTTTGAATATAATAATAAGTACAACTATAAAAACAAGAGACGTTTTTACAAACATCCAAGGAGTTGTAAATCTTTTTTTGAAAAAAATTATTTTTCGGGTTCATATGAGGTTAACAATGAGTTGCCTTGGGATACTTTCATAAAGGCGGCACCTACGATGAAATAGCCTCCTCAGCCGGTAAAATGGGCACCGTAGCAACCATTTTTACGACCTTTTTAAAGCACGGATGAGTGCATTTCCAATGTCTGCAGGATGCAAGGCCACTTCGACACCGGCCGACTTTAATGCATTTATTTTGGAAATGGCGGTCCCATTACTTCCAGAAATAATTGCTCCCGCATGTCCCATGCGTCTACCAACCGGTGCCGTTTGTCCTCCGATAAAGGCGGCAACAGGTTTATTGACGTGATGTCTAATATAATCTGTGGCATGTTCTTCGGCAGATCCGCCGATTTCTCCGATCAGTACAATGGCTTCCGTTTGAGAATCCTCATTAAAGGCTTTCAATACATCGATAAAAGTTGTTCCAACAATCGGATCTCCGCCTATACCTACGCATGCAGATTGCCCACAGCCGTGTTCGGTTAACTGGCATACGGATTCGTACATCAAAGTTCCGGAACGAGAAACGACGCCGATGGAACCTTCTTTGAAAATAGCGTCCGGCATAATGCCCATTTTACATTTCCCAGGGACAATGATTCCGGGAGAATTGGGGCCAATCAATCGGGTTCGTGAGCCCCACAGTTTCCGTTTTACCGTCATCATATCTCGAATGGGGATACCTTCCGTAATGCATACGACCCATT
>JAIRKR010000042.1 GCA_031260015.1 Puniceicoccales bacterium | reverse complement strand
CTGTCACTCAACTTAAGCAGGGTAATCCGGTTGCTTTACCCACAGAAACGGTTTACGGGTTAGCTGCATCTTTAGGGGATGAAGAGGCAATCTTGAAAGTTTATACGTTTAAACAACGTCCGCTCAATAACCCTCTCATCGTTCACGTCCTCGACGAATGCCAGCTAAATCAAGTTGCCTACGTGAATGCACAGGCTACAAAATTAGTAAACGCTTTTTGGCCAGGGCCCTTGACACTTATACTTCCAAAAAAACCTTCCGTGCCGCCCATTGTAACGGCACAACAATCGTCTGTGGCCGTGCGAGCTCCAAATGCTCCTTTATTTAGAAAGGTTCTCGCGTTATTGGGGGTTCCCCTAGTGGCTCCCAGCGCCAACAAATTTCAACAGGTAAGCCCCACGTGTGCCCAACACGTTATGCATGGAATGGGTGATACGATCTCTTATATTCTAGACGGCGGTCCCTGTCCGTTGGGAATAGAATCCACCATCCTTTCCTTACTCGACGAACAACACCCACCATTACTGCGTTACGGTCCGATTCCAAAAGAATCCCTAGAAGATGTTTTAAAGCAAAGTATACGCATTCCGCCTGCAGACACAAGTGATCACGCAACAAAGTTGTGTCCCGGTTTATTTAAAAAACATTACAGCCCGCATACCCCGCTCTATTTGGTGAATAAGTTACAAGGATTTAAACCTCCACAGCACCTTGAACAACAATTTAGCCAACAGTCCGCGCATGTATTTTTTACGCGTCCCAACCGAACTTTAACCGGCAAAGAATTCTATCTCACCGCAAATGAAGATTTGACGGAGGCGGCAACCCACTTATTTGCGACTTTGCAGCATTTGGATCAATGCCACTTTAAGTCCATTTGGATCGAAAAAGTGCCCCCTAAAGGTATCGGCTGTGCCATCAACGATCGCCTAAATCGCGCGGCTCACGATCGTTTTCTATAATGGAGTTCTGCCGCTAATCCTCAGCAATGATCCATGCAAAATGTTCTCGGGAGTATTTCGCAGCATGTCATTAATGCTAGCGATCGTAAGCATAAAAAACGCTTCGAACTCTGCGAGACCGTCAATCATTTTCTAGTTGATGGCCTCCATCAACCACTCGATCTTACAAAGCTGTTTCAAGGTATAACATACACCGTGGATTTCAATTATCTTTGGACCGTAAAGATAACACTGAGTTACCCAAATTAAAATTGATTTTTCAACGGGCACGTATTATGCTGCTTGTGGCCGTTGCATCAGTAATTTAACTTCCACAAAGACTTCCGTATGAAAATTTTAATGGCTAGTCCAGAATGCTATCCTTATGCCACCGTCGGAGGTTTGGGAGATGTTGTAGGAGCTCTACCTATTTATTTAAGCCAGTTGGGGCACGACGTACGCGTCTGCTTACCCTTGTACGGTTCCATCCAACCGCAGCATTCTTGGAAAGCCTACGACAACGTTGTGGTACATTTGGGAGGACACGAGAGAATATGTCGTATTTGGGAATGTACAAATCGTGGCATCGTTTATTATTTCATTGAATATCAACAATATTTCGGACGTTGCGAAATTTATGATGGTCCTTGGGGACCCCATTTTGATAATGGGGAACGTTTTGCATTCTTCAGTCGGGCGGTACTTGACTTATGTTATAGTCTCAAATGGTATCCCGACGTACTGCATTGTAACGATTGGACAACGGGGCTTATTCCCGTTTACATCAATACGTGCGAATGGGGGCAAAAATTGAATCAAACGGCCACCGTTTTTACGATTCATAACTTGGAACATCAAGGTATTTTTGCTCCAGATATTTTAGCCTACGCCGGTATACCATTCTCCGAATACCGATGCGACAGTTTAGAATCTATGGGGACCGTTAACTTCATGAAAGGAGCGCTTTTTCACGCCACGAAGCTGACAACCGTAAGTCCCAACTATGCATGCGAGATTCAGACCCACGTAGGGGGATGTGGGCTGCATACCGTTTTGAAATTTAAAGCCGGAGATCTGATCGGTATTCTCAATGGAATCGATGAAACACTTTGGAATCCAAGTACAGACACTGGATTACCCGCAACCTACTCGGCCAGAAATCTAGCGGGCAAGGGTATTTGCAAACAATACTTGCAACACTATTTTAACCTAAAAATTGATCCCCATATGCCCGTGTACGGCGTTGTTAGCCGTTTGTATTTCCAGAAAGGGCTCGACATCCTGTTGGATATCCTACCTTCACTTTTGTCCAGATTGCGCATCCAGATGGTGGTGTTGGGGAACGGTGAAGGATCTTGGGAACAAAGATTTTGTGAAATTGCCCAAAAATATCCGCAACAATTAGGTGTGTATATAGGCTTCGATACGTCGCTGGCACACCTCATCGAAGCCGGATCCGACCTCTTCGTCATGCCGAGTCGTTTTGAACCCTGCGGACTTAATCAGATGTATTCCATGCGTTACGGGACCTTGCCGATTGTCAGAAACACAGGCGGATTGGCAGATACCGTTCATTCCCTCGATGAAACAACGGGCAAGGGTACAGGCTTTGTTTTCAACGAACTCACACAGGATGCTTTGTGGAATACCATGGGTTGGGCTTGTGCCACCTATTATGATCGCCCTCAAATCTTTACATCCATGCAAAAACAAGCCATGGGTACCGATTTTTCATGGCATAAGGCCGCAAAAGCTTACGAGCAAGTTTACCAATGGGCCATTCGAGCAAGGCGAAAGTACGTACGGTAATATCCCAAAACGTATTTTGGGGAAAACGCAGTTGTTACGTCACATGCATTCTTTAAACGCCTTTTTAAATATATTTTTGTAATTGAGAAAATCAGCATGTGCGATCCTGGTCCCCCGAGTGACCGACAATAAATATCAGTGCATCATCTTGAAACTTATACCTTGCAATCTTCCACAATTTTCTTTTTAATGAAATAACTATGAGTTGTATTGTTGAGATATTAGGCAGAGAAATTTTAGATTCCCGTGGCAACCCTACCGTGGAGGTTGAGGTGACTTTGGAAGACGGGAGTATTGGCTGCGCGGCGGTTCCTTCGGGTGCCAGTACGGGTATCCATGAGGCTTTGGAATTACGCGATGGTAAAGTGGAAACTTTGGATGCATCGGTACGCCAACGTTACAACGGGAAAGGGGTTTTGCAAGCCACTCAACACGTAAATAAAGAAATAGCCAAAGCTTTGGAAGGCTTAGAGGCGCTTGATCAACGGAATATTGATCAGATTATGATTCAATTGGATGGAACGGAGAATAAATCTCGTTTAGGGGCCAACGCCATCTTGGGGGTTTCGTTGGCCGTGGCACGTGCAGCTGCCAATTGCTTAAATATTCCCTTTTACCGCTATGTAGGCGGTGTTAACGCTCACGTTTTACCCATCCCCATGATGAACATTATGAATGGCGGTGCCCATTCGGATGCTCCCATTGATATTCAAGAATTTATGATCGCCCCCGTAGGCGCCTCACGTTTTTCAGAAGCGTTGCGTATGGGAACCGAAATTTTCCATGCGCTTAAATCACTATTAAAGCAAAGTGGACGTTCAACTGCCGTTGGGGATGAAGGCGGGTTTGCTCCTCACCTGAGCGGGAACGAAGAGGCATTACAATTTATTGTCAAAGCCGTAGAAAAGGCGGGATATCGCCTTGGCCAAGACATTAAAATTGCCCTCGACGTTGCCGCATCCGAATTTTACGATGCAACCCGACAACGTTATATCTTTAAAAAATCGGATGGATCCGAAAAAACCGTTGAAGCCTTGGTGGCATTTTACCAAACCTTCAAAAAAGATTACGCAATATTTTCAATTGAAGATGGCTGCGATGAAAATGATTGGACTGGGTGGCGTACGCTTACTCAGGCTATGGGAACCGACACACAGTTAGTGGGGGATGATTTATTTGTTACAAATCCGAAGTTTTTAAGCAAGGGAATCGAACAACACATTGCCAATGCTATTCTCATAAAACTAAACCAAATCGGTACATTGACAGAAACGTTGGATACCATTGAACTTGCCAAACGTTCCGGCTATCAATGCGTTATTTCTCATCGTTCCGGCGAAACGGAAGATACGACTTTGGCAGATTTGGCGGTTGCCACAAATGCGGGCCAAATTAAAACGGGATCACTCAGTCGTACAGACCGTATCTGCAAATACAATCGCCTGTTACGCATCGAAGAAGAACTGGGCAATGCAGCCGTTTACGGCCTCCATTAAAGTGTGCAAGTAAACGGAAAACTTTTTCAAGTTGCCTAAAAACTGAGAATAGCATGCCGAGATGTGCCTAAAACGGACGAATAAAGCGTCGCAGAAGTGTCCGAGTGTGGTACGTTGTTAAAAATACGTGTACAAGCGTATAATTTACACATAAAAACGAAAAACGGATGGCTTTAGGAGAATGTTATGTGGAATTCTAAAGTCTTTGGGCAGTACCAGTATACCATGACCTTGAGAAGATGGGTGTAGCGGCTAAATTCAATTTCAGCCAATACGTTCTAAAAAGAATGCAGGCGGCTTAATCAATTGCCGTTGCCGATTAATGAAGGCGTGTACTGTATAACCTTTGGCGATGAGAAGCTCTTGACGCGAAAGCGTGTAGGTTAACATAAAACGTGCGTGCAATTTTTCAACCGGAGGATTGAGTATAATTTTGATGTAATCATCAAAAAATGCAGGCGATTTATATTGCAAATGAGCTTCAACAACGGGCAAAGCAAATCCATCAGCTTCCATCTGCCTGTAATCTAACCCCAAAAATCGAAGCCATTCTACGCGGACCAGCTCTAACCATACGAAATAGTTGCTGTGGTGTGCAACACCCATCGCATCCGTTTCGGCATATCTTACCCGTATGGAAGTTTCAAAATCCGTCATCAACGCCTAATTTGTTTTGTAAGCTGCTGGGCTAGTTGGAATCGAAACATTTTGTCCAAACGTTCAAGTTCTTCGGCATTGGCCCCCTGCTCTCTTTTAGCTTTTTCAAGCGCTTCCTGCGCACGACGCACAGCCGCATCAATCGAACTTGCATCCAAAACTTGTACGTCGATAGCGGCTTCCGTTAGGAGTATTAATTGATCTTTTCTTAACCTAAAAAAACCCGTATCGACGGCAATCGAATTTGTCTGACCATTGATTTTATAAATAGCTGCACCGGGCTCCAAAAGACCTACAATGGGCAAATGATCTTCAAGAATCTCTATTTCCCCCAAAACTGTGGGTAATATTACCGAAGTAACTTTACCTTCGAAAACAACTTTTTCGGGAATAACAATTTTAAGCAAAAACCCCATAGAATTACGATTCCTTGGAAGCCTCCATCACTTCTTCGATAGTCCCCTTCATATAAAAATTGTTTTCGGGGATTTCGTCCAATTCACCTTCTAAAATCATTTTGAATCCTTTGACGCAATCGGCCGTCTTGACATACTTACCCTTGTATCCGGTGAAAATTTCTGCAACGCGGAAAGGTTGAGAAAGAAATTTCTGGATTTTACGGGCCCGGGCCACGATGAGTTTATCTTCGGGAGACAACTCATCAATGCCCAAAATGGCGATGATGTCTTGTAAATCTTTGTACCTTTGCAAAACGGATTGTACGCGCCGCGCCGTTGCAAAATGTTCTTCTCCAACAATATTGGGATCAAGCGCCTGGGAACCCGATGCCAAAGGGTCCACCGCAGGATAAATACCGAGTGCGGCTATGCGTCGATCCAACACGATCGTTGAATCCAAGTGCGCAAACGTATTTGCGGGTGCGGGATCCGTTAAATCGTCGGCAGGGACATATACTGCCTGGAAAGACGTAATGGAACCTTTTTTTGTTGAAGTAATACGTTCCTGCAATGCCCCCATTTCTTGACTCAAAGTAGGTTGATATCCAACTGCAGAAGGGGATCGTCCCAAAAGTGCAGATACTTCTGAGCCCGCTTGCGAAAAGCGAAAGATGTTGTCGATAAAGAGCAATACATCTTGTCCGTAGGCGTCTCTGAAATGTTCGGCCACCGTCAAGCCGGCTAAACCGACACGCATACGAGCTCCCGGTGGTTCATTCATTTGTCCGTATACCAGAGCTACTTTTGAATTTTCAGGATGTTCCAGATCGATGACTTTGGCATCCTTCATTTCCCTATATAAATCATTCCCTTCCCGTGAACGTTCTCCAACGCCCGAGAAAACCGAATATCCACCGTGCGCCATGGCAATATTTTGGATAAGCTCCATGATAACGACGGTCTTACCTACACCGGCACCCCCAAAGGCACCTACTTTACCTCCTTTTATGAACGGACAAATGAGATCAATCACCTTGATGCCCGTTTCCAGGATTTGAGCTTCTGTACTTTGCTCCAACAGGCTGGGGGGATTTCTGTGAATCGCCAACAGTAAATCCGCTTCAATGGGTCCACGATTGTCTACCGGTTCTCCAATAACATTTAAAATACGTCCCAATACACCTTTGCCCACGGGAATGGATATGGGTTGACCGGTATCTAAAACCTCCATGCCACGTCGGAGACCTTCGGAAGAAGACATGGCTACCGCACGGACCAATCCTTCGTATAAATGTTGCTGTACTTCTAAAACAAGACGCGACTTTCTCTCTTCTGTTGCATCCAGCGTCACTTCCAACGCATTGTAAATTTCCGGAATAGCTTCTTTGGCAAACTGTACGTCAACGACAGCACCAATCACTTGAACAATCTTACCTACGTTATTCATATGGTCCACAAATTCATAAGTTTTGACTCGCCGTGATTTCCACAATTTCTTGCGTAATACTCGACTGACGGGCCTTATTGTACTCCAATTTCAAATTTTCAATTAAAGTTTCCGCATTGTCCGTGGCCGCTTTCATGGCTACCATACGTGCGCTGTGTTCGGAAGCCTTTGCTTCCAGTAAAATTTGGTAAAGCGTTTTTTTAAGAAATAGCAAAGGCAATTGTTCCAAAATCGTTTTACCGTTAGGCTCAACAATAAAATCTCGATCGTTATTTGCCAATTTAGACCCATCAATCCCCATCCAATGATACAAATTCTTTAATTCTTCTTCGAGATTAACCATAGGCAACAGACGTCTTAGCGCCGGTTCTTGCACAAGTGTATTCTTAAAACGTGGGAACAAAACTTCTAGGGTATCAATTTTCCGACTTTGATAGGCATCCACGAGAAAATGAACAATTTCTTGCACCTGTTTAAAATGAATAACATCGGGACATGTAAAGTGCCCCAGTAAATCCGAACGATTGCGTGACATTACCTGCAGACCTTTTTGGCCCACCACTATAAATCGTGTACAAGCAGGCAATTGCAATGCTTCTTTCAGCAAATTTTGGTTCAGAGAACCACACAACCCTTTATCGGCCATCACCAACAGCACGCCTCGGTAATGCACATCCCTGGCATTCAAAAACGGGTGCTGGATGTCGTCCCAAGAGACTTGTTGCGTTAAAGCGTGTAAAAGTTCGGCCAATTCGTACGCATACAAACGACTATGCAAAGCACCATCCTGTGCTTTCTTCATTTTGGAAGAGGCCACCAATTCCATGGCACGCGTGATTTGAGCCGTATTTTTAATCGCTTTAATGCGTGTCCGAATTTCTCGCATGCCTTTCATAGAATCACGCCTTCGTTTGTTGCCAATTGTTGAAGATTTGTTCCAATTGATTGGCAAGCGATTCGGTCAATTCCTTTATGGCATTTAATTGATGCATCCAATCCTTTTGCAAATTCAGAAAATGGTCACTCAAATGGGCGATAACATCGGGCATTTTGTCAACTTCAACCGCATCGAAGTAACCTTTTTGTATAGCCCACAAAATAGCCACCTGGAACGAAACATACCGATCCTTATGAACCCCCTGCTTTAATACTTCAATAATACGCTTGCCGCGTTCCAGCTGATGTCGCGTTTTAGCATCCAAGTCGGACCCAAATTGCGTAAAAGCCTGCAATTCTTGATACTGAGCCATTTCAAGCTTTAATTGACCTGCAACTTTTTTTAGTGCCTTAATCTGCGCTGCCGATCCAACGCGCGATACCGAAATACCTACTGATATGGCCGGTCTTATGCCTTGGTTAAACAAATCTGTTTCTAAAAACAACTGGCCATCCGTGATGGAAATAACATTGGTCGGAATGTAAGCGGAAACGTCACCGGCTTGCGTTTCAATGATGGGCAAGGCGGTCAATGAACCATCTCCATAATCGGCATTTAATCTGGCAGAACGCTCCAAAAGTCGGGAATGCAAATAGAATACATCTCCCGGGAAAGCCTCACGTCCAGAAGGCCGTTTTAACACGAGCGAAATTTGGCGATACGCCACCGCATGTTTCGATAAATCATCGTACACGATGAGCGCATCCATGCCATTTTGCATAAAATATTCCCCCATGGCGGTCCCCGCATAAGGGGCAATATATTGATTGGCTGCATTATCGGAAGCGGAAGCGGACACCACAATGGTGTATTCTAGAGCGCCGTAATCTTCCAATACCTTGAGCGTACGTGCAATGGTCGCATTTTTCTGGCCAATCGCCACGTAAATCGAATAAACGGGGCGAAAATTGGTATCGCCGCTTGCCAGACCTTCGCGGTTTAACTTTGCTTGGTGCAAAATGGTATCCAAGGCAAGTGTCGTTTTACCCGTAGAGCGGTCACCGATAATAAGTTCTCTTTGCCCACGTCCAATAGGAAACATGGCATCCACGGACAATATACCCGTCTGCAAAGGTTGGTTGACCGATTTGCGCGCAATAATTCCGGGAGCAATCTTTTCAACCGGATACCTTGTTTCGGCTTTTATTTCACCCTTACCATCTATGGGCTGCCCCAAAGCATCCACAACGCGTCCCAATAGAGATTTTCCAACCGGTACCGACAGAAGCAAGCCGGTTGTTTGACATTCATCTCCAACTTTTAGGAGACTCGTATCACCCAACAAAACGATACCCACTTCGTCTTCTTCCAAATTAAAGGCAATACCGTGCACGTTGTGGGGGAAAGATACCATTTCATTGTACATTACGTCGGACAATCCTTCTACTTTGGCAACGGAATCTGCCAGCGCAATTATTTTACCCACGTTGGAACGAATCGACGTTGTTGCAAACGCCTCAATTGTCTCTTTTATGTCTGCAAGAATTGCCATCATGATTTTTTTAATTTTCGCGTTAATGCTTTCAATTGACCCTGAATTGAGCGATCCCAAACCCAGTCTCCGTGCTTAATTCTTATGCCGCCCACCAGTTGCGGATTCTCCCGATAAACAATTTGGCACGATACTTCCTTAAAAATGGACATCGTCTGTTCTCTACTTAAATACCCTGCATATTCTACGCAGAGACAATGTTGCGTATGAATTTTACGCAAACACGTCCAATAATAATGTAAGACTTCTTTAATGGAACGCGGGTAACGGGACTGCAGGAACGTTAAGATGCGCTTTACTCTCTCCAAACACCGATCCTCTTCGTGCGCAAAAGAAAACTCTGCCAAACGACCCACAAGCGCCTTGTGTTTTTTGTCCATACTTTAAAATTTTTCTTCCTTGAGCGCTTCCAAAGCTTGTTTGTTAAGGGATGCCTTTACCTCATCCGTCAAAGAACTTTGCAATATACGCTCCGTCGTTGCAATAACCAAGTCAACCACTTCTGAACGCGCTTCCGAAATCATCTGCTTCCGCTCCATTTCTATGGAATCTCGCGCTTGCGAAAACATTTGATTAATTTTTCTTTCGGTCGCTTCTTTTTGCTCATGTAAATAAATTTCGCTCTCTTTTTTTGTCCGCTCAAGCAGTTTTTGTGCATCTTCTTGGGACTGTTTTACGACTTTGAGTCGGTCTTGTTCCGCAGAAGCCAATTGAGCTTTCATCTCTTCGGCATACTGTAAACCTTCCGAAATTTTCCGCTGACGCTCTTCAACCGTTTTTAGCACCGGTTTTAGGGCAAATCGGTACAGCAAATAGGTAACCACGCAGAAATTAACAACCTGAGCAAATAACAAATCTCCACGTACACCAAACGTATCCATTAGGTGCATGAAGCCAGAAGATTCACTCGCAGGGCTTGCAAGATCTGCAATGAAATGCATCATAACTTTTTCGTGGTATGAACGGGCTATTTACCCCTGATATAAGAATAAAGCGTAAAATGCCACGGCTTCTGCCAACGCCATACCCAAAATGGATTGGACTAAAATTTTTCCCGATACACTTGGGTTACGCCCTACCATTTCTACGGCCTTCATACCCACAAACCCCACACCCAGTGCTGCCCCAAGGCAACCCAGTGCGGCCGTTAAACCACGTCCAATATCTCCCGTTGTTTGAGCTATTTGTATTATATTATTCATCATAATTATATCCTTTTATTCTAAAATTGTATAACGCAGAGACTCAACCGCACAAGCTTTTATGCAAGAACGAATTATGCCTCCTCCTCGTGATTGCACATGAGTCCAATGTAAACTGCCGTCAATAGGGTAAAAACAAAAGCTTGAATCGCCCCAATGAGTATTTCTAAAAAATAAAACGGTATGGGTACAATCCATTTTGTCCACGGCGATAACGTCATAATGTTGTTGATTAAATTTTCTCCCCCAAAAACGTTGCCGTAAAGACGAAAAGAAAGCGAAACAAGGCGAAATAAAATGGAAATACATTCAATAAAACCAACCCCTAAGAAGATGAAAAATAAGAAACCGTAAATGCCCAAAGAAACTTCATTGCGATCGGCCTTATTACCAAAAATATGCACAATGGAACCTTTTATGCCGGCAAATCGCAGTATGCAGTAAAACCACGCCGTAAAAGAAATAATAGCCAACGCCAGCGGTGCATTGAGGTCTGCATTGGAAGGACGAAAGAAGTACAGGAAATGATCATGCTGGTAAGCACCAATCGTGGTAACCCCGGGTAGCAAACTGCTCCAATTGTGCATTAAAATGTAGATGAAAAAACCGATCAATAAAGGAAATGTTGCTTTTGCCGCCCTACGACCTACAATGGGAACTATTATTTGATAAATATTGTCAATCACCCCTTCGACAACAATTTGCCCGCGTCCCGGTATCAGTTGAGGACGTCCCACGGCACACCGAACGACGGCGATGATTACTAGAGAGACGAGCCACGTATACAACATTCCATTGGTCACGGGAAAATTCCCTACGGAAAAAAGGATGTATGCCTTTGGACTCACGGCCGACTCGGCATGCAAATTGCAAAATCCACCTAAAAGTGAAAAAACACAAAAAGCAATCAGCCACCTTCCTCTTAGAAACATATGTGTTGATTATAACAAAGTTTTTTATGAAATGTTAAGCTTTTTTTACACTTTTGTGAAATAAATGGATATATGGGGGCACTAAGCTTTTCTGTTTCGCTTTATTTTCACATATTTTCTTACCATTGAATTACAAATCTCAAAGTATCTTTTTCAGTCATCCAGTCGACGCAAAAGAGCAAAAATAGACGTAGACATTCCACCTATTTCCTGTTGTTATTGCAAGACATGCTGGCCTATTGGGTACATCAGTTGGATCCTTTTATGGTGCGATTTCCACCGGGATGCTTTGTGGAAGGTATTCGCTGGTATGGTTGTGCCTACTTTTTAGGTTTTTGGGTAGCGTGGCTCACATTAAGTATCTACACACATCACCGAATGCTTGCCCTATCTCCCGAACAGCAACAGGCACTCCTGTTTTATTTATTGTTAGGCATTTTGGTGGGAGGCAGGCTAGGATATGTGCTCCTCTACGATTTTCCGTATTACCTACATCATCCTCAACAAATTATTGAATTTTGGAAGGGGGGCATGTCAAGCCATGGCGGTTTCGTGGGTGCATACGTAGCGCTTTTAGGGTTGAGTCGAAAATATAAATTGTGCTTGTATTCTTTGGCAGATTTGGTTGTTTGTTTAGTTCCCATGGGAATTTTTTTCGGTCGTTTGGCCAATTTCGTGAATGCCGAAACGGTAGGTCGCATCACGGATGTTCCATGGGCCGTTCTATTCCCCAACAACCCGTTCCCAAGACATCCTTCGCAATTATACGAGGCCTTGGGCGAAGGTATCGGATTATTTATATGGACCCAGGTAAGCATCTGGAAAACACGTTGCGTTCAAACATTTCCAGGAAAATTAACGGGAGCAATTTTGGTCTACTACGGTTTTGTTCGTATCCTTTTGGAATGCTTTAGGGAGCCGGACGCATCTCTCATACTCGGCATTTCGCGTGGACAATTTTATTCCATTTTTTTAGCACTTGTGGGCATATTACTCGTGCGACATGCCAACGGAAGAATCTCTACCAACAATGTTTTTAAACCTTAAACATCTTTCGATACTTTGGATTTCGATCCTTATGTTACCCATGCATCCACTGCAGGGAACCCACAAAGTGCTCTGCATTCCCCTTCGAGGCTCCATAGATTACACGCAAGAATGTATTGTGAAACGCGGCTTAAAAACTGCCGAAAAACTTCGCTGCAAAGGAATCATTCTAGATATTCATACACCCGGGGGTCGTTTGGACAATACGCTCCACATCCTACAGCTACTTGAAAGGTATAAAGGTAAAAAGGTCGCTTACATAAACACGGAAGCTATTTCTGCGGGTTCTTACATCGCCTTGATCTGCGACTTGATTTATTTCCATCCCACCGGTATTGTGGGCGCTGCCGCCGTTATCGACGAACGAGGGCAATCGCTCGATCCAACGCTGCAGAAAAAAATGGATAGTTATCTGCTGGCACGCATGCGTTCCTATATGAATGGTTCCTATCGATACAACGTCCAACGGGCTATGCTGGATTTAAATTACACCTTAACGATGGAGGGAAAAACTTTAAAACGCGAAGACGAGTTACTAACACTTACCGCACAAGAGGCCTGCCATTTGTACGGACACCCTCCCAATCCATTGTTGGGGAATGGCATTGTTGATTCGACAGAGGCGCTGGCTACGGTCGCATTTGGCAACGACGTGGAAGCGGCCCCATTTCAATTAACCGGTTTTGAAAGTCTTGCAAAATATCTTATGCCCTATGTCCCCTTCCTATCCGCCATCGGTTTTTTATGCTTATTCATCGAATTTAAAACTCCGGGTTTTGGACTTTTCGGCTGCATGGGTGTCATTTGTACGATGCTACCTCTGTGGGTAAATTTTTTGGCAGGGCTCGCCGGAACGGAAGTTTTTTTCATTCTACTCTTGGGGGTAATTTGTATCCTTTTGGATGTGTTGTACGCCGGGTCCATTTTTGTAACTTGCCTGGGTCTAATGCTGATCTTGGGAAGCTTATGGTGGAGTTGCATGGACATTTGGCCCCATGAAAGCATTGCCCCCAAAAACGTCTTTGCGCCCATAAAAGACTTTTTATACGCAGGTATCCTGTTCGCAATAGGTCTCATTTTTTTGTGGAAACGAGGTCTTTTGAAGAAAAGCTTTAAATATCTGCAGCTGACCCAACAGGTCCATGGGAGGTTGCAGGTTAGAAAAGATTTAATTGGCCAAGAAGCGGTTGTTCTGAGCCCACTCATACCGCATGGGAAAGTATGCGTGGAGAACCAGATTTTGGAAGCACATCTGTTGACTGGTTCTGCTCAGCCGGGAGAATACGTCATCCTCATCGGTTACCAGAACTTTTCCTACCTTGCCGTCAAGAAATAAACACATTTGGGTCCCTTAAATCTCTCAAACAATCCTAAAGAAAATATGTTTACCGACGCGTACTACGTAGGGTGTTGCATTTTCCAATTTTGCCGTTGGATCCAAGATCTTCTGCCCATTGACTTCAACGCCTCCCTGCGCTATCAGGCGCTTTAAATCTTTTCTACTCCCCCAATACACTTGAGTTGCCACAATGAGATCCATTAAGTTGTTGTGAGGTAAAGCATTTTTTGAGAATTCGGGAATCTGATGGGGCGTGCCCTTTTGGGAGAAAACAGTTTCAAAATCACGCTTGACTTCAGTTATCTCTGCCTCGGTAAAAAATTGTTTTAGCAATTTCACGGCCAATGCTTTTTTGGCCTCCATAGGATGTTCCGCCCTTAACAGGGTAATGGATTCTTCCGGCTCTGAGGCCAGTAATCGAAAATACATCCACATGGCTTCGTCCGGTAAAGACATAATTTTGCCAAACATATTTTTTGCGGATTCGTTCAGGGCGATGTAGTTGTCGTAACTCTTAGACATCTTGCGTACCCCATCTAACCCAACCAACAGCGGCATGCACATGACTGTCTGTTCACTCTGCCCATAAAAACGCTGAAACTGGCGCCCCAGACACATATTAAACAATTGGTCTGTACCTCCCAATTCAACATCCGCCTGCAACATAACCGAATCGTACGCTTGTAGTAACGGGTACAAAAATTCAACGAGGGCTATGGGAGCGTTTTGGTCGTAACGTTTTGCAAAGTCGTCGCGTTCCAAAAGCTGGGCTACCGTCACCTGTCGAGCCAAACTTAGCAAATCACTAAAATTCATTTTGCAAAACCATTCGCTGTTGTAACGCACCTCCGTTTTTTTTACATCCAACACCTTAAATGCTTGGTCCAGGTAAGTTTTTGCATTTTGGGTAATCTGCTCCGGAGTTAACACAGGTCTTGTGCATGAACGTCCACTGGGATCTCCGATGCGCGTTGTGTAATCGCCAATTAAGAAAATAACCCTATGGCCAAAATTTTGAAATTGTTTCAACTTATTGAAGACAACCCAATGTCCAAACGTTAAATCGGGACGTGTGGGATCCACACCCAATTTTACGCGCAAACACTGCTCTCGAGTGAGCTTTTCTTTCAGTATAGTTTCCCCGACACAGTGCTCAAGATTGTGAGCCAATGAGTCCCACTGCGATGCTAAATCAACATTCATTTTTTTAAATTATAATTTTTATTGCGCATACACCATGCAATCATCGTGCCACCAATGACAACATGAAATAATACACCCAAAGCGAATTCGTAATCGCAGGCCAGGTAAATTCTTAAGCCCTGTTCATTCGTAACTCCCGACCAATGCTTATCTAAAGAAAATGCAACCAACCCCTGAAGGCAAGATAAGCCAAACATATTAATCGTATTGACCCAGCCTACGATGAGAGCCGAGGTTTTGGGCGTTGACAATTGGGCTGTTAATGAAAAACAAAGGATATCGGCGCAAGCCACAACGCCGGCCACAAATAATGCGGTTTGTAATAAGGCGGGAGGTATGGACGCTGAGCCGTAGATTAAACATGTAAAAATGCCCCCCAATACAAGGTAACACGTACGAATACCCGGCAAGATTCTTTTGCCTTCACTAAATACGGTGGGTAGCAAAAAACTGCCTACCATCAATCCCGCAAAAATGCTTTGGTTGTAATGTACCGCTTGCAGGGGAGACAAATGGTATTTTGCACTCAAAAAAGCAGGCCCCCATAGGTCCGATACCGTATTCACAACGGCGCACGTTCCAATGGTTAACAGTGCGTACAAAAAAACTTTATGATTCAGCAACACGGAACAAAAAGATGACCAAAAACAAGTGTATTCCCCAGAACTATCCGCAAACCGATCTTCGTTCGAAGTCGTCAAAGAAAGTAACAATAGGATCCACAGGATACCTCCTATCCACGATAGGCTGTCAATAGCCTGCTGCCAACTTAGGCCGGCAGCATCCAATTGTCGTAACCAATGGCTGCTCACCATGGTGGTCACCATGCCAAAAACACAGGTAATGCCTATAAAAATACCGCAAAGCCTATTGGGGAAAAAATCAGAAATCACCTTTACCACCCCCATAAATGCAGGTGCAGATCCTATTCCAATGAGCACGCGTCCCCCTTGGGCAATCCATTGAACCTGTGTATGCGTAAATAAGTATTGGCCTATCAAGCATATGCCCAAGGAAGCGATAATAATCCATCGTACCCCCATTTTATCCAACAGGATACCCAAGGGAATCTGTAAACAACTGTATACGCCAATGCAATAAGTACTCAGTGTTGAAAATTCGTTAGCAGAAAATTGGAATGTTGCCCTAATTTCATCCGTAAAAATGCTCGGATAAATACGTAATAAATATTGGTAGGCATAAAATGCAGACAAAAGTAACCAATTCCAGTAAGCTTGTTTACGTGAATGCTGCATGACAATTTAACATCAACAGAAAAACGACTGCACCTTCAATCTTAAAATAAGGGGTTTTAAGATCATACTTATCCAGAGCGTTCATCTTTTTTATGTCACGCCTGATAAAACATTTCAAAAATCGCGCCTATTGTACGCCTTCTCTTGGGAACCCTCCTTGAGGGATAAAGTATTTTTGATGGGAACCAGCAGAACAGGTTCCTTTGTTTTTAACCAAAGCTTATGTTCCTTAAAAATTTTAGCCGAAACATTTTCACAGGTTTCGCCAACGGTTGCAACGGGAAATTTTCTGCCTTTTTTACTTAAATTAAAAGCTTTCGCTACCTTTGTTAATTTTTCTCCCACCGATTGCATAGGCTCCTCCTCTGGCATTTGTAAAATCCACCCTACGCATTCCTTCTCGGATAAGATGCCTTCATTGTCCGCCACCAAAACCACAAATTGCCTCTTCATGGGCACCAACTTTTGTAATTCATTTTTACCTTCCTCTTGGGCCGCCGATTGCAATTCGCTAATGATTTCATCCAAAAGGCAATTATCCAGAGAAGCGTTTAAGAGTACTCGTTTTACGAGATTAAGATCCACTTTTGTCATAAATTGAATAAAAAATAGTCAAGCCTACAAGGTTTTGCAAATGCTTTTCATATACATTTGGCCTAAATCTTGACATTGGATCGAAAGCACACAACAATGATAAACATGCAATGTAATGTACGAAAAATAGTTAAAGTGAGTGGAATTATGTCTGTAATTATGGGGGCAATTAGCTTGCACGCTTGGTTTTGTAAGGATTGCCAAGAGGAGCATAAAGATCCCTATTGTCCTCAAACATACAAGGATCAAGATGGTAATACTCCGAGTGATTATCCACAGGCAGGAAATCTTCCGAATGGTGTTTTTGTCTTTGGTACACCTCATGGACCTAGAGTTCAAAATGGACAAGCCGTTCACGAGGTTGGAAGGGACTATTTTTTATATAAGCTCCCCACAAGTTTTGAAACCCCCATTTATTATGATGGCATAAATAATGCCTACAATGAAAATGGCGAGGAATATCCTATCATAGGATTCACCGCTGATAACAATCTAGTTTTCCTATACAAAAATGACTCCACAAAGTCATTGTTATTTGTTATATGTTTGAATGAATGTAGGACAGTTATCCAAAGCCAAGGTGGTTGTTTTTTGTATGAAACCCCTCGTTATCAAAGTGTATCGGATTTAAAAGATGTTTATTATAACGGTTTTGAATATGTAGATCTTGAAGGTAATACTTACGAAAAAAATGAGCTCAAAATATGTAGAGATACCGATGGTTGACTTCAATTTTTACAGAAACGGTTTTCAAAAGAGTTTATTTCCAACAAAAGCGGCTCTTTTGATTTTTAATTACCTACCTCTGTTGCATTTTTTGAGGTAAGGTACGCTCTTCAATTTCCGATTGCAATAGCTGCAGTACGCTTTCCAAAGTATGCGTCCCTTCATGTTTAGGTTGGCATCGGGAACGTACGGCAACCGAACCTGCTTCTTTCTCTTTTTCTCCGACAATAAAGACGTAGGGCACTTTTTCCATTTCCGCCTTTCTAATTTTTGCTCCCAGGGTTTCGGACTTATCATCTACAGAGCAACGAATGTTAAGTTTTTTCAGCCGAGCGTGGATCCCGTCGGCATAGGAGATCAGACTATCATTGATGGGTAAAATACGTACCTGTTCTGGGGAAAGCCACAGGGGGAAATCACCGGCAAAATGCTCGATGAGTAAGCCGCAAAACCGTTCCATGGATCCAAAAGGTGCCCTGTGAATCATAATGGGAACATGCGCTTGATTATCTTTGCCCACATAGGTAATTTTGAATCTTTGAGGCAGGTTGTAGTCAATCTGAATGGTCCCCAATTGCCATTCACGTCCAATAACATCGCGCACAATAAAATCTAATTTGGGGCCATAAAAAGCCGCTTCCCCAACGGCTTCGGTGGCTGGTTTAGATAACTGTTGCGCCGCTTTTCTTAAACCCTCTTCTGCCTTTGTCCACAAAAGGTCATCTCCGATGTATTTATCTGAATTTGGATCGCGCAATGAGATACGTACGCGATAATCGCTCATTCCAAGTGTGTTAAAGATAATATTAATCAATTTTAAACACCCGGTAAGTTCGTCTGCCAACTGCTCTTCCGTGCAAAAAATATGCGCATCATCTTGAGTAAACCCGCGAACCCGCGTTAGTCCGCCCAATTCTCCGGATTGTTCCCAACGATAGACCGTTCCAAATTCGGCCATACGTACGGGTAAATCACGGTAAGAATGCGGTTGCGACGCAAATAAGCGCACGTGCATAGGACAATTCATGGGTTTTAATAAAAAGCCTTCTATATTTTCCCTATTATCCAGCTGTTGTTTAAGTATTTCACAAGATTGCGTCTCGCTCAGTAGGGCATTCCAATCCTCCCTGTTCCAAATAGGGGCAAATTGTGAGTCTTTGTAGTAGGGATAGTGACCCGAAGTTCTAAATAGATCCAATTTCCCTATGTGGGGCGTTATGACTTGCACGTATCCCTGACGATCTAGCTCTTCCGTTAAAAATGCCTGCAATCTTTGTCGAAGGATAGTTCCTTTTGGGGTCCACAAAATAAGTCCCTGTCCTACCAGGTCGTCGATGTAAAACAGGTTGAGTTGAACCCCCAATGTTCTATGATCATGTTTTTTGGCGAATTCTAATTGATTAAGGTAAGTGCGAAGCGCTTCTTCCGATTCAAAGGCGGTTCCATAAATCCGTTGTAGTTGTTTATTCTTTTCACTACCACGATAATAACAACCTGCGACACTCAACAATTTTACGGCCTTGATGCAGTTTGTGGACTTGACGTGAGGCCCACGGCATAAATCCAAAAAATTTCCATTACGGTATAGGGAAACGGTTTCATCCTTTGGAATGTCGGCCAGTCGTTCTAATTTATAAGGCTGCGCTAACCGTTGAAATTGTTCTTCGGCTTCTTCACGAGAGACTTCAATGCGCTCAAAAGGTTCGTTTGCCGCAACAATGCGTTTCATCTCAGCTTCGATTGCTTCTAAATCACCGGTTGTCAACGTGTGCGTTAGGTCAAAATCGTAATAAAACCCGTTATCGATGGAGGGGCCAATGTCATACTTGGCCGTTGGGAACAAACGTACGACGGCAGCGGCAAGTACATGGGCCGCCGAGTGTCGTAATTGTTGCAAATAGTCCGACTTTTCATCCGTTGACTGCATGCCAATTAACCTAAGGAAGCACTAAACGATCTTCAAGGATTTTTTACGAAAACAACGATTCGCATTTGCAATTTTATTGGACACATTTTTAAGGTAGACGTTGGTGAAGAGAAAGGGGTGTATTTACTTTGAATCAAAGCGTGATCAACGTGTACCGGGCACAAAATGAGAAGTATTGGGGAAAAATTCCCTAGACATGTTTGCTTAAAAACATCGAGATGTGTTTTTCCTAATACTTATATCGCATTGAAATCATGTTTGGCTAGAAGAATTGACTTGACTTTATCGATGGAATCCGATGTCATTTTTACAATAACAGCATGGACAGTATGAGAGTTGTTAACTTACTAAAGGTGGTTGGGTCGCAAAAGCGCCATGGGGTATTTCTTCTCATGTTGTCGTCTTTTCATGATCTGCGAACTAGCATGGCATTCACAATTGCCGGATCGCAGCTTATTTTTGTTTGCTAGTTTTTCTCCGAAAATACCTGCGAAAATCCAGTATGCGGATGCTTTTAGTCTAGCCGTCACTCATTTCTAACAACTACGCTAACTTATATTTTTTTAAGCAGATAAAAATGAAAAAGTTTACTATGCCCATTATTTTTCTATTTATGTTGGTTTTACCAGCGTTGTATGGCCACTTATTACCCGAGGTCATAACATCTTTTTTTTACGCTCTCAGTCTTGCCATCAAAGAGTGCATCATTTTCGTTTTACCATTCGTTATTTTTTCTTTGCTTTACACATCTCTCGGACGAATTTGCGTGGGTTCATTAAGATTTTTAATCCCTATTGCTCCACTGATATGCTTTTCAAATTTTATAAACACGCTTCTATCTTATTTACTCAGCAGTTGCTGCCTAAAAATTGGTATACTTTCCGTTGTTCCCTTCGTTCAACAGAATCATTCTAGCGTTATTCCCCTCTTCTCGTTTTCATTACCGCCCATTATTTCCAATGACCTAGCTTTGCTGGCGGGAGTTTTGGGAGGTATTGCATCCAGTTTAATGAAATTCAATAGGCTAAATGCGAGGATGTCGATGATTACCGAAAAATTCATGAAATATTTTTTCAAACTTTTAATTCCACTTATGCCCTTGTTTATATTTGGAACGGCACTGAAACTTAACCACGACGAAATGATATCGCTCATTTTATCCAAGTACCTTGTGGTCATGGAGATTTTTGTGTTTTCTGCCTACGGCTACGTACTGTTGCAACTATTTGTCTTATCCGGTTTTCATGTTGGTCTATGGATCGATTATCTGAAAAATTTGCTGCCGGCCGTTGTCACCGGATTTGGCTCTATGTCGAGCGCAGCTGCCCTTCCACTCTCAATCAAGGCAGCGGAAGCAAATTTGCAAAACAAGGATAATACGGCTATTATTGTTCCACTTTCGGTTAACATACATCTGGTGGGCGATTGTTTTTTCATTCCCTTTGTAGCCGTGGCAATGCTAACTTCTTTGGGTCAAGACCCCCCCAATATTTCAATGTATCTCGCATTTGCCATTCATTTCGTTATAGCTAAATTCGCAGTTGCAGCCGTACCCGGAGGAGGCATTTTGGTCATGCTACCGATTCTACAAAATTACCTCGGTTTTAACGCAGATATGCTTGGCTTAATTACGGCTTTGTATGTGCTGTTCGATCCTTTTATCACCGCTTGTAACGTTATGGGCAATGGTTCCCTGGCAATTATCTTTGATAAAGTGACAAAAATAGGGAAATTGGTACAAAAAAGAAATTGAGGCCCTGCATTGCACATTGAAATGAAATACAGGATATAAATAGATCAAACGCATAAAAGATCTCGGAAGATATTTCACAATCTATTTTTCCGGGAAACAATAAGTTAATGCATCTTTAATTTGCGGGTTTTTAGAGATGCAGCAATCTTGCCGATATGAAGATCCATAAAGTTATTAAAAATGGATAGCTTGCTGCGCATTAGCCTCATCGGATTCTGGCGTCAGAAACCGTATAACGTATTCTTGCTTTTTTATAAAACCCAAATGTTCTCGAATTAATTTCTCTCTGAACCCCGATTGGGTTTCTGCTTTGTGTACAAAATGCTGCTTTTGAGATAAAGACAAACGAGATGTCTCCAAGCGCTGCACCAAAAGTGCGTTTTTATCGTGTAACGCACGGTATAGATGATAGGATTTAAAAAATTGCTTTCCCCAGATGTTGAAAAAAATTAATGCGATCACCAGCGCAAAAACAGGCCACTTGTGGCGACACAGGTATTGGTATAATACGATGGAGATTTGATAAATTTTCACTAAAGACCTATATTTTCATTGCCAAAACAAAAAGTCAAAATTAAAGTAGATAAAGGAAGGTTTCGTTATGTATCAGCAGTTTTTTGGTTTTAGTGAACATCCATTTAACATAACGCCGGATCCAAAATTCCTTTACCTAAGTCCAGCGCATAGGGAAGCACTATCGCATTTGCGTTACGGCATCGAGCAAAGAAAAGGTTTTTTGGTTATTACGGGCGAAGTAGGTTGTGGGAAAACGCTCCTGTGCAGAACTTTATTACAATCTTTGGATAACTCAATTTTTGAAAGCGCATGGCTGTATTCGTGCCAAATGTCAACCGAGCAACTCATTCGCAGCGTGCTTAAAGAATTAGAGATGCCGATAACAAAACTGCCGGAACACGATCACTTGGACGCTCTAAACGATTTTTTGCTTTCTAAAATTAAGAAGGGCAAAGAAATTTTACTCATCATTGATGAGGCGCAAAACTTATCGTACGAATTACTTGAATCCATTCGACTTCTATCCAACTTAGAAACCGAGCAGCGGAAATTACTGCAAATTTTATTGCTAGGGCAGCCCGAATTCAAATTTAAACTCAATCAACCTCAATTGCGTCAACTAAAACAGCGCATCTTGGTCTACTACGAACTTACAACGCTTTCATTGGAAGAAACAAAAAACTACATCAATCACCGATTGGGCCTCGTATCCAAACAAGCCGGTTTCCCCAAATTTACCTACGGCGCTTTTAGGCGCATCTACAAATACACGCGAGGGATTCCAAGAGTTATTAATCATTTGTGCGACAAAGCGCTCATATCCGCATATGCACGCCTAGCCAGCAAAATTGAAAAAAAAGACATACGCAATGCCATTGAAGACATAGAACGTTTGTCCACGTAATTCCATGAGTAGGTTATTCAAAAATTTACAAGATACACAATACGAACAATCCTCATTCGATAGGTATCATCCCTACGTTTATCGCACGATACCTCTTAAATATTCGTCTCGAAAACGCCTTGGTATCTTCTGTTGCCTCTTCTTCCTCCTGGTCGCCCTCTTAAGTGGTTACTTTCTATGCAGTCATTACCTTCCAAAGACGGATTCACCCACAAACGCAGAAGATACCCAACATACGATTTCTATCAAAACGCAGCCCATCGAATTAAACGCTACACATTTACAAATTCCACCGCTACCCGCGACGACCTCCAATGTTCCTCGTAAAGCACGCACCAAGGTCCATACCAATCCTACACACAATCCTTCAATACCTAACCCTCGTAGATTTTCAAAATCCATTGAAATAGCCCAATCACCTCCATCCATTTCGCCATTTAAGATGCCGTCCCCTAAAACCGCAAGAATGTCCCATCATCCAACAAAAATTCTCGAAGGTCCATCTCCATGGAACTTGTATAAAACAGAACAAATTCAAACGAAGCTTTCGCAGTTTTTAACCTATTGTCAATCCGTACAGCCCTTCGTAACTAAAAGATTATCAACTTCATTGCATGCGTTAAAAACTTTTACGCAGTATGTGGCCTATCGAAGTTCGCTGGAAAATTTTTACAGCCAAGGTTCCTGGATTTCCTTGAATGCGTACCCCATGGAAACGTTAACAGCCCTGTGGCATAACTTTTTAAACTATACAGCATCCCTATTTGAAGAGACGGCAAAAGTTATCGCATTGGCCCAACAACAGATCCTTAATGGATATCTCAATACACATTTATTACCCGTCCAAGGGATCCAATCCAATGTGGGTGTTGCTCCAAGTTCCCCTACGCCCTCGTCTTTGGCAAAGGCACATCCGCACACCAACGAGAAAATGAGCAGCAAAGATCATCTGGATTCCATTTACGCGCTGTTGCATCAGATTAAAATTTACAGTGTACGCATCGATGGGGACGCATCCAAAGTTAACCTCAATGGACACGTATACTATCCGCATACCTTTGTCTCACAGTCGCCCAAGCTAAAATTTGTAGGTATCCAACAAAACGAACTTATTTTCTGCGATGAATACAATCAAGAATTCCGTAAAAAAATCTCAAACAACTAAAGCGCCTAAAAAGGCCTCTAAAGTTTCTGCCACCCCAGAAGTTTTACCACAGTTGGAATCGATGGATGATTTCCATGATTCCAATCCCACGTCTTTTGTGGAACGCAGTGTGCTAAATCAAAAAAATATCTCGTGGATGTTTTTAGGTGTGATTTCAATAGCATGTCTTGGGGCGATCTTTATCTACCTCCATAAAAAACGTAATTTGAGTACCTCTAACGATTCATATGTTGCAAATGCTTCCGATTATCAAGTATTTCTATCGGATCCCGCGGCCAATGAGGTTTTAGAAACCATATTCGAAGATCGCGAAGTCGGTGCTTGTGTGGCAACCGAACCTTCCAATGTAAAACATGCGTCCGGAGAAATACTTCCCACATCCGTTGAAAAAGCAATCGTAGCTGAATTGCCTGAAAAACAATCTCAAGAACAAAAACTCAACCTCAATAATCTTCCGCTGGATTCAAATAATCTGTTTGCCCACTTAAATGAAGAATGGATGCGAGACGGCTTTGACACCAAGGAAGAGAATTTTGTGGAATCGCAAACGGGACAGGAGTTTTCGAAACGCATGGATGCTTTATTCAAAAATCAAGAAAAGGCAACTCCCCATGTTCGTACGGATAATAACGTCTCCATACGCGATTGGCTCTACAAACAACACATTCAAGGGATTGCCTACAAAGGGTTTGACAGTTGTCTGATCATTAATTCAAAAGTTTTTCACATAGGCGATGTTGTTAATGCACACTTAAATGTTGTTTGGAGCGATATAGATCCCGTGGAAAAAAAATTATATTTTGAAGATACCCTGGGCAACTCCTACGTATCCAACTATTGATATTAAAGATTAGGGATGTTGTAAGTTTTAAAAAAGGGTATAAACAGATTAAAAATACTGTTCCAAAGGATGGCAGGGAGAGTACAACGGTTTTCAGGATGGTTTCGCAGTGATAAAGCCATGGGTAAAAAGTTTTTAGCAAAAAAACTTTCAATTAAAGTTGACAACAAGAAAACATTCGAATATAATTTCATTATGAGTATACAAGGGTCTTACAAGGGTCTTACAAGGGTCTTACATCTGGATTGTCTATTTAAGTGCTATCTCTAGTTACGCCTACACGCCGCCGTTTGAAGGAAAATATAAATCGGGCACAATAGATGGAGGGAACCCTAGTCTTCCAGCCTACAGCAAAACAGGTGTTTGGTACGATAAAATGAAGGCTGTTTGGGG
>JAIRKR010000039.1 GCA_031260015.1 Puniceicoccales bacterium | reverse complement strand
AAAAGGGATTGTTAGTATTTTCGAATGTAAAGAAATTTACGTTCTTCGGCTTATGTTTGGGGTTAAGCTTTACCATGGGCCAACCGGTTGATATTTCCGAAAATGCCATGAAACTTATTCAAGATGAAAGCTATCAAAATATGTTAGAGGTTCTTACAGACAGACAGACATCAGAATGAAATCCAAGCTATGTTTAAGGACATCGTACCGGCATTGGAGTATTGCATTGCAAAAGACAGTCCTGACTATCAGGAGGCCGGTGAATGGTGCTTACAAGAAAGACTAGATGCTGACGAATGGATTGGTCCAGAGTATTATATTGTACATCTAATTCGGGAAGACAATAAGAGGCTAAGACAAAGTCCGCCCGCGGAAAGCACCGAAAAAGCTTATTACGATGATGGATACCGTACAAAAGAAGTTTACGATCCACACGGCGAAAATGATGTGTACTGGGCATTGTACCAGGCAGGCTGGAGATTTATGGAAACTGACCCCGACTTGTCGCTCTTTTGCTTTAAGCACTTACTTGCTCTGAGTAACGGAGAATTTCCATGTTTAATATGGAAAAGTGGTGATGAAAGAGCCATTACACGTTTGAAAGTTACCTTAGGGAAAGTAGCTTCAAGCTTTTATAATCAAAACTGGCGTACTGATAATTCGTTGGAAAAGGCAGGCCTAATGAATAAATACCAGGCACTGTGTTACGAAACAGATCGGGCCTTACGTTACTAGTTTTATCATGAAGATATCGTCTCGGCTTGTGCTGCTGCTTGTTTTAATTTGTGTTCAATGCGTTATTTCCTGGAACCCGCTGAGAGGATATCCATGTCCGCAAGTGACCGATTTGTTTAAACTAGAGAATGACCCTACAACCAACACAGAACGATTTTGGCCTCCGGGTGCTCAAGCGTTATTGCAGAAGGAACTTGAGAAACTCTGGTATCTGCCTACAGGGAAGTTGATTATTACAGCTGATTTTCGAGCAGCTTTGGCCACTGCAGGTGAAGATCCCGTTATTTTGCTAGGTCGTCCGGGTCACTGGGAAGCGGTGATGCGGGTAAGATGATACTGTTTTGTGTCTGGCCGTGTATCTGTTGCGATATAGTACTTCATTTTAATTGCAGGAAGTAATCCGGGTTCGAAACGGTTAGTTTGCATGGGACTTTCTAGTTGTAGAGCGTTATTACGTCCCTTTAATTAGCAAAACGTACGAAAAAATATACAAACATATACGCTTGTCTTTAGAGGGCTAGACATCCTATTTAAACTTAATGTGAAACCACCGCTATTTTGCCTGCGCATCTATGGGTTGATACTCATGGCCTATTTTCTTGGTTGAATGTTTATCCCCTACAATTCAAAATCATGAGTGACTTCACGCTTTTCAGGATCAAGGAAAGCGAATGGAATTTTTGAAAACAAAACGTAGACTTTTCCGTAAAAAACTTTCATAATAACAGAGAAGGATACGTATGACGTTGCACGATTTTGTAACACTTATTTATAAACAATTGAGAATGCCTGCGCCTAAAACGAGTGAAGAGGCGAAGTATGAATTCATTGTAGATGAGCATTGGGAAGTTGCTGTATATACTAAACAAAAACAGTTTGTGCTTCAAGCTAAAATAGGGAAACCGCTATCTTCGTCCAACGAAGAACAAAATGGTACCCTACTGAGGGAAATGTTAGATTTTAATCTAAAGACGATGCGTGTTATGGATGAAATTTTATGCATGGAGGGTGAAACGCAACAACTGTACTGTAGAAAGTTATTAAATCCATCCGATTTGAATGAGAGGAATGGCTGGAGTTTTGTGGAGGATTTTTTGGTAAATTTGGAAATCATTGAGGATCATTTTTTCTCTAATGTTCCCAAAGATAACGGTCCTATGCATCCAAGCTTCTTGTCTTAAATAGATGCTAAAGCGCTTAAAATGGTTTTGCCTAGGTGTTTTTTTTATAGGCTCTAAGCCTTATTTGGGGGCAGGCAATTTCGTATTCCTCCCCTCTGATTCGCAAATTAGTAAAGAAAATAAGCCAACTTTTGTAACGGCACCTACCTACACACAGTCGCATAAAAAAAGTAAACCTACGATTTCAATCGTACAGCCCTCCGAAGAAAATAAGCCCAAAATTGCGATATCGCAATCGGAGCATGAAGAAGCTCCCGATATAAATCCAGCCGAGCCTTCCAATGTAGATTCAAAAAAGCATTTATTCTGGCCCAGTGCCCTCGTATATCACTTTGCTTTTGGAGAAAAACTACCTACCATGTTAAAAGATTTTTGCAACATGCAAGACGTCAACGTGGTTTTGAGCGAACGTCTGCTCGGCAGTGAAAAAACGGTACACCGCTCCTTTAAAGACTCCCATCCGGTGGATATTTGGAATCAGCTTACAAGGTCGTACGGATTGCTGTGGTTTTACGACGGCAATGTATTGTACGTATACGATACGACCGAAAGTGAAACAAAAACCTTGCAGGTACATCCGGATCAAGTAGATGCCTTGATTTCCGTTGTAGATCAATTGGGATTCTACAGTTCACGTATCGGTCTAAAAACTTTTAAAGAGGGAGGAATCGTCATCACCAGTGGTCCTCCAAAGTTTACGCAGATTTTGGAGGATTTAACAAAAAATATGCGCTTTTATAAGCAAGATGTGGCGGATGAAATAGATGTACATGTTTTTTTATTAAAACATGCATGGGCGTTGGATAAAACGATTGGAAGTGCACAGGTACCGGGTGTTGCCACGTTGTTGCAGGAAATTTTGGGAAGCAATCAGAAAAGTAAAGACTCTGGGTTCAACAAACCTATAGATACAAAGGTTGCCCACAAAGTCCAAGCCATTGGCGGACTGTTAAGTCCATCGAACGATAAAGATAATACATCCAATAAAAATGGAACGTCAGAGCAGGAAGAGGCTGAAAAAAATGTGGTTGTTCCCCAAGGGGGTATTATCACGACGGATGGACGTCAGAATGCGATCATCGTAAAAGATTTAAGGAAAAACATGCCGTTGTACGAGGCTTTAATTGCCAAACTGGATGTTCCATTAGAATTGATAGAAATTCAGGCTGCCATTGTCAATGTAGACCGGGCAATGGGGTTAGGTTTAGGAACTAATGTATTACAATTAAAAGGAACTAACCATGAGATTCAAATTCAACCTTTAAAGAAGGAGGTAAAAGACTCTTCTGGTAGTCTTAAAGGGATTGTTAATGGTAGGGAATTTTTGACAACGATACAGAGTTTGGAGAGTTCAAGTCTAACCAAATTATTGGCACGGCCTTCCGTAATTACTATGGATAACATCACCGCCGTTATGGATCAAAGTCAAACCTACTATTTGCCCATAACCTCCGAAAAATCTTCCGATATGTATTCCGTTACGGGCAGCACGACCCTCAAAGTTACACCGCATATCATTCGAGATACCCATGGATGTAATCAAATTCAATTGTTGTTAGACATCAAAGACGAAACGGTTGTTCCGGGTACTGCCGAAAAAGATAAATCCAGCGTACATTCATCTTCCATTCTAACACAGGCTGTCGTATACGAAGGCCAAAGTGTTTTAGTGGGAGGCTATTTTAACGAAAGCTTTAAAAAGGATGAAGCCGGCATTCCTCTGTTAAAAGATCTTCCGATTTTAGGGTACGCATTTAAACATAAGAACAAAAATAAGCAAGTAAGCGAACGTTTATTTTTAATTACCCCCACTATCATTCAATTGTCTGCCGGTCAACCCAATGCCTACGAGGACTTTTTTGAAACGCCGCCTTCATTCTTTAAACCTAGCGAAAGATTTTCTCCAAAACAAGAAGGAGACAATGAAGATGTGGATACACCGTTCATATCCTCCATGAACGATGCACCCGATGACGCGTAAATTTGGTGAAAATACATTTAACACTTGCAAAGGTATTTTAAGTAAATTGCGTATTTACTTTGGATACTTCTATGGGGTCTTGATTTTGTATTGAGAGAATGAGCATACGGTGTTGCAATGATTCAACCATTTGCTTTTTTACAATAAATTCCAAAAATTTTATCCGACATTCGACAGACTTCTCCCATTCCTTAGCCGCATGAATTTCACTTCGCGGTTGACATTTGGGCAAAAATAAATCGTTGGTATTATCAAAATGGAATTTTTTTGGGAGGCGTATTTAACAAAATGTGTAGGGGAAATCGCATCAACGTTGCCCGTCTTTGACGCAACGTTCGATCCGGAAATTAGACCGGCGGATGAACGTTTCGGTGATTTTCAAGCCAATGGGTTATTGGCGTATTTGGGCAAGAAAAAAGAAAATCCACGCATATGGGCACAGCGGTTGACGGATTTATTTGCCGCACACGACCGTTTATTTGCCGTCTCTGTGGCAGGACCAGGCTTTTTGAATTTTTCATTGAAAGACTCAGCGTTGATACAATGGCTTTGCAAATTTCACACGGCCTCTTCCTACCAAGGGGCCTACAAATCTATTTTTTCAAATCGTACCGTCGTCATCGATTACTCTTCACCGAATACAGCCAAACGTATGCACGTGGGACACTTACGTTCCATGGTTATAGGTGAAGCTCTACAACGACTCATTCGTTTTGGAGGAGGGCGCGTTATACGTGACAACCACATCGGTGATTGGGGCACACAATTTGGAATTTTACTGATGCAAGTCAAAGCATCCCAATACGCATTTAGCGAGAGTCCCGAGGAAACCGTAGAGGCGTTAGAGCATTTATATCAAGTGGGTATGGCTAAAACGAAGGAAGAGGCAACCGCCCTTGATCGAGCCCGGCAGGAACTCGTCAAACTACAGCAAGGAGACGCAGAAAATATGATGCTTTGGGAGCGCATTAACCGGCTATCCTATCAAAGTTTCGATCGCATCTACCAACGCATGAATGTCACGTTCGACTACGTTTTGGGAGAATCGTTTTACCGGGATAAAGTGGATGACGTGTACGATGAGTTGCAAAAATATGACTTGGCAGTGGTGGATCAGGGAGCTCTGGTGGTATTTCACGCAGAACATCCACGTTTCTGCAAACAAGCCTTTTTGGTGCGCAAATCGGATGGGGCTTCCAATTACGCATCGACGGACTTGGCAACCGTCAAATACCGTGTCAAAGAATTCCATGCGGACGACATCATTTACGTGACGGATTGTCGACAATGCGACCACTTTGAACAACTATTTTTAACGGTAAGAAAATGGTTTCAGGCGGCCAACTACACATTACCCAACTTGTATCACGTCCACTTTGGAACCATTTTGGATGCACGAGGCAAAGCCATTAAAACGCGCGAAGGTAAGCCCATTCAATTGCAAGCTTTACTGGACGAAGCGGTTAAACGTGCCCATGATTTAATTCGGGCAAAAAGTTCGGAATTATCGGAAGCTGAAAAGCGTAAGGTGGCGGAAGTGGTTGGCTTAGGTGCCATCAAATACGCGGATCTTTTGCAGGAACGCACCGGGAATTACCGTTTTGAGTGGGATAAAATGATCAATTTCGATGGCAATACGGCCCCCTATCTATTGTACGCCATAGCACGCATTTACGCTATTTTTCGCAAATTGAATCTGACGGTATACGATTTAGATTTTTCCGCACTGGATAACGTTCAAGCGCTTTCGACGGCAACGGAACGTGCACTGGCCAAAAAATTGATTGCATTTCCTTCCGCCTTAAATTTGGCACTCAAAGAACTAAAGCCGCATTGGCTATGCCACTATTTGTTTGATTTAGCGGGCACTTTTTCGGCCTTTTACAATGCGGATAGAGTGGCCGTTGAAGATACTTGCTTGCGGCAGATACGTCTACTGCTCTGCGGTGCTACGTTGTCAACCCTGGAAACGGGCCTGCACCTTTTGGGCTTAG
>JAIRKR010000029.1 GCA_031260015.1 Puniceicoccales bacterium | reverse complement strand
AAATACAAGTCGTTGGTGAGCATTATTTTTTCTAAAGATGCTCGCATTTGATCGCTTATGTCATCTCGTTTTAGGGCTTCCCGTGCGGCGTCACGATATACGGTTGCCTGGTGCTCTTTCCCAAACTCACCCATTGACGGAATTAATTTGCTAAGTATTGTTGGATCACTCACGGTTTTATTTGCGATGGCTTGGTCAATATGCTGCTGAAATTCGTAAGGGAAAGAATCATTGGGGCTCACTGTCGTCAGGTTGTCTATTTGTGCTTTTTTTCGGCATCATTTCAGTCCATGTCGTCTGTCGAATTCGTCGAAATCTAGGCTCTGTGCAGTGACTAAGCCTGTTGTATTAAAGGACCGCAATTCTTCTATAGAAGCCTTTTCGACACGAGCCATATATAACTTTGTATTCGACGAGACCTGACTTATATAGCCTTGGAGCTCGTTGGCTACTTGTTTTACGTTTTCGCCTTTTTGCATTTCTTTCATTAAGGTGTTGAAACGCATTATTACTTGAGTTGTATGATTACCATATATTTTTAAAGAAGCTTCGTCTTTAGTTTTAAATTGCGTGACCTTTACGCCTTCAGTTGTTCTAGGGAACGTCGCATTGCATATCCTAGCTGCTATTTGGGTCATCTCTGCGGCAGCCGATATTATCTGTGTTTGACTAGGATCGCTAACAACCTTGTCCAACAATGGTCTTTCTGCTTCTATGAACTGCACAGCGAGTTCTAGCATCTTCGTCGGATTATTTTCGTTTAACTTTATTTCGTATGCCAAGGACAACTGTTGTAGCAATACGCGATTTGAAGGTGTAAGATCATCTTTTTCTAATAAAGCCTTTATGGCCACCTGTTCATGTCGTATTTGGACAGTGTTTTTATTCCCTAAACTTTGGTTCCCTTCAAATTGTTCGATAAACTTAATTTTAGCCTCCATTGATCCGTTTAAAACTTTGGTTAAATTCGAACTAAAATCCTTTGTGATGCTATCGCTTTGTGCATCCACGTAGGCATTTCTAATGGCTGCGATCTGTGGGTTATTTCCAGCTTTCTGATTCAAAAGTTCTAAAGCTCTTGAAACATGATCCCCCTCCTTTAATATAGCTCCAATTTGAGAATACAGAGCTTGTTGCGTCTTTGGAGAAGCCTTGTCGGCGATATCAAACCATACCTCTACAGTGTTTGCATACACCTTGGCCTTATGGTTGTGTAGTTTTTCTAGTGACCCCTCTAGCATTTTAGTCCACTCTTCCGTGTTTTTGAGTTCTCGACGAATAAGCCTATCGTAGATCGCATTATGCTCATCCCTGGTAATTTGGGTATTAGATGGAAGGTCTTGGAGGGACTTCTGCAGGTAGTCATCGCGCATAGATTGGATACGTGAATCACGACTTGCTAACTCATTCAACCCCTTTAATACGTATGGATTCACCTGATGGTTAGGGTCCAATACTTGATGCCTAATTGCATCATACATTACTTTTTGGTCTTTGGGAGAGGCATCAAGAGCGCACATTAGCCATGCCTTTACAGCACTTGTATCACTTTTATCGTGTGTAAATTTATAATGTTTGATGAAATGGCAGCTCAAATCTTGTCGTGCTTGTGCTTCCTGCTTTTCTCCGCGTTTGAATATAGACTTGTATATGCCGATTTCCCCTTCACGTTCGGTTCGTATGGCCTTGAGTTTGCTACTATTTTCTACAAAACTTGCTAGATCGACTACTTTTTTAAACTTTGCGTCTTTCACCTTTTCCCCAACACCCGTTTTGGCTTCTGGATTACTTTTAGTCTTCTCCTTTTTAGAAGTAGAAGTGGATGTATCGGTAGTAGTAGCAGGAACTGATGAACCTCCAACACTTTTTAAATCAAAAGACATACAGAAATTTTAAAAACAATTTACGACATTTGCAAGATAATTTTGTGAACAAACGTAAAGCTATTATTTATATTTGATTTATCCTAGAAAGAGATTAAAAGATGTAACCTGTTTTTAGTTAATCTGTTCCTCCTGCTTGCTGCCGCATTTCTTGAGTTATCCCATGGTTTGCGTCGGTGTCTAGCGCGCTAGATGAGATTATCTCGCTTCCTGCCTTATTAAGTTCATCTAATGGCATGCGTTCGATTCTTGTTTGTGCAAGGTCTAACATAGGTATCATGCGTGCTGTAACACTTTGAAATTCTTTTAAAGCGTGCTGTAAATGGTTTTCGTCAGATCGTTCAACGCCTTTATCGATTTCCTTTACTAGGAGAGGCAACCGAGTGATATGTTGAAAGAAATTGAATTGGACGTTTTTCAGTACGTCATCTTTAGATTTACATGGCCATTGGGGCTCACCTGTTGGAACCATTATATTAGCCATTTTAGCAAATGTATCTGAAATTACTAACAATTGTTTAGCCTGTTGGCTATCAATTGGAGGATTCATCCGACTTGTTAAGTAATCGATGCCGTTTGACAAAAATTGTTTCTCTATATTTACCAACTTCTGGGGGTTATTTTTGCAACCGATGGCCCTGACTCCTAAGTCCATTTGCTGCAGCAATAATTTGTTTTCCTCGGATACAGGATGGCTTGATTGGCAGATTCTTGCAATCCCTTGTATAAAAAACCAAGCATTTCGTATCGATTATTAGGAAGGCATAGAGCAATCCCTTGCAGCGCAGTTGAAAATACTTGTGGATCATTCATTTCCACGAAGCCATCTATAGCCATTTTCAATTGATCTTGGAAGTGTTCTAGCATATGCTCCATTCGTTGACGTATGACTTTTTGTTGTTTGGAAGGAAGTCCTTTTACAGCTTCCTTTTCAACTTCCAAACACTCTTTTACAAGTTTTACATGTTTAGAGACCTCTGATGCCGTCGTTTCAGACACCCAGGTAGAGATCTTTGATTCCGGCATTGTAAACCGAAAAATCTTCGTGTGATGTCTGTGATAAAGGTCCTCCCATTCGTCGAGGACAACCTTCTGGTTTCTATAGTTCTCCAGCACTCTCTGGAATAAGGTGTTTCGAATAGGTGCAACCTGTGGGTTAGTTTTGGCTTGCTCATTCAAGAGTGTCAAAAACTCTGGCTGATACGTACGCTCGTTCATTTTTTGAAGTATTTGGGCATACAGTGCGGGTTGATGTTTAGGCGAACACCGTGAAACATCAATCAGCAATTGTTTTATGGCATCTACCTGTTGTGATATGCTTGGAATCTCCCATAAGTTGGTGTTTTGAATTTTATTCAGTACGTTTTGGCTTAGTGTTTCTTGTTCGGCTTTAGAAGACACGGATGTTGACCCTTGGAAAACCTTTCTGTCTTTTTGTATTTGAGCATTTGCCAATGATTTTAACGTTGAAGTTTGATTTATTACGCCCGTTTCAGAGGCTTCGTTTTTTCGAATCCCCTTGTCGGGTATTGCTGACGGAATAGGTTGTTCAACATCGTTGGATGAAGTAAGCGACCTAACATTATTGGATGGTGAGGCTGAAGAAGAAGTAGACATGGGAAAAGGAATATTTCAAATTTTAACTAAAAAACGTTTTTTGCTTGATCTAATGGCTTTAGGTGAAATCTAATTTTGCCTGTTGATTGCCTACCGTAAGTTTCATTTACCTTAGGAAGGAATGAAAATTCGGTGGCGACATGATAATTATTTACCTAAATATTTTTATTTCTTTAAATATTTTTGTAGTTCCTGATTCTCTCTGACCTCCTGACGGGCGACAAAATTCGTCAAGACGTCTTTCATTTCCTTCTTGCCTTCACATTCAGCTATCTTGTTATTTACTGCGTGTATTATCTTTGCCTGGTCTTTTGGGGGATACTTTTTACTATCTTCTAGCCAATTCCTTGCCGTTTCTTTATCAGCTGCGTAATCGTTTGGGTCTTTCGATGAAGAAGATTTGAATATATACCCTTCGATGCTCGCTTGTAGTTTGGCTAAAGCGTCTTTTTTTTGAGTGTACACATTCTCCGTAAAATGTCCTGCCACTCGCGAAGCAAATTTCCCTAGAGCACTTTTCTGATTGTACTGGGCGGATGTCTGTTCGTATCGAGTTTTAGCATTGGTTTGATCAGATACATTTAATTGCCCTATTTGCGCTGCTGCTGACTGGAGCTTCAGCTGGGTCGCAACCTTATGTGCACGTGTTTGAATATTCGAATTTATTGTAATACTCCGGTCATTAGTATCTTTGCCAACGGTGGGTGAAGGTGGTATGGAATCTGCAGAGGTGGACTTGGGCATGAGACTATCATTTTGAATAGACATAATACATAAATTTTAAAAACAATTTAAATCATTTGCAAGATAATTTTGTGAACGAACGTAAAAATATTATTTATATTTGATTTATCCTAGAAAGAGATTAGAAGGGAGTCATGAAGGATATAGAAACGGAGAAACAAGAAGTTTGGGATGCCATACCCCATCGTCCTCCTTTTTTATTTGTGGACAAAATCCTTAATTTACACGAAGATGCCATCGAAGTAGAGAAAGTTTTGCGGATGGAGGAATACTTCTTCCGAGGACATTATCCGCGGATGCCCATCATGCCAGGTGTCTTGATGTGCGAAGCCATTTTTCAGGCGGCAGGTATATGGTTAAGTAAAACGTTGCTAAAAAATCGAGAAAATGCGCATGGGAAAGTACCTGTTTTAACGCGCATCCAGGAAGCAAAATTTAAAAAGATGGCGTTCCCGGGCGACAAATTGGTTTTGGAAGCGAGGTTTTTGCAGTCTTTGAAAAATTTTTATTTCTTTAAGGGATGTGCAAAAAAAGATGGGGGCGTCTTGGTTTTTGTTACGTTTACACTTGGACTGGTTGAAGAAATGTACGTATGAAGTTTTTGAACGTTAAAGATAAATATTTTCTCATCTTAGGTTTAGCCAACAGAAAAAGCATTGCGTGGTTTGTGGGAAAAACTTTAGAAGCCCATGGAGCTTATGTATATTATAGCGTTCGTTCGCCTGAGCGTAAAAAAGAATTAACGCGCTGGGTGCCAGCAGAAAAATTGTTTATTTGCGACGTCGAACAAGTGCATGCAGTCCAGCAATTGAAACAACAAATGGAAGCGAGCGTACCTCATTTAGATGGCATCGTGCATGCCATTGCTTTCGCAAATTTTTCGAAAGCATTTAAAACTTTTTACGATACAAGGCGTGAAGACTTTTTGCAGGCAGTC
The DNA here is from genome assembly GCA_031260015.1 of Puniceicoccales bacterium. Lineage (GTDB taxonomy): Bacteria > Verrucomicrobiota > Verrucomicrobiia > Opitutales > UBA9783 > CABUVL01. The sequence continues at coordinate 26,294 of JAIRKR010000029.1, read as the reverse complement.
CACATTTCATGTTTTTCTTTGATTGAAATTGCCAGGGTCTTCAAGGCAATGTTAACTCCCCATGCCTCCGTTGTGACGGTGGGCATTTCCTCTCAAGTTACGGCGATCCATTACGGTTATATGTCTCCCATTAAAGCGGCGCTGGAAAGTGTCGTTCGTTTTTTGGCTAAGTCGTTCAGTGCGGATAGTGAAGTCCGGTTCAATTGTGTTGGATCGGGACCTCTAAAAACAAGTGCTTCGGCAGGTATCCCTAATTTTTTGAAAAATTACCTATTTGCCGAAAAATTAACCTTAAGAAAAAGAGCTTTGGAAACGCAAGAAGTTGCCAATACGATCGTCTTTTTACTAGGTGATTGTTCCAGTGGCATCAACGGTCAAACCGTTGTTGTCAATGCGGGCATGGATTTTAATTACTTTGATGAACAAGTGGTTGAGGCGGTGATTTAAAAAGGGAGTAGGCGTATGAAATTTATTGTGTGTGGTTCTGGATCTTGGGGTACGGCTGTGGCAGTACATTTGGCTCGTATGGGGCATGAACTCCTATTGGTCCCCCGTTCCGAAGAAAAAGCAAAAATAATGCGAGAGTGCAGAGAAAATGTATACTATTTGCCGCACATTCCATTTCCCGACAAATTGCACGTAGATACGCGTTGTAACGAATACATTGGCACATGCGACGCCTTATTTGTTGCCTGTCCCATGAAAGGCCTTGTGGACTTGTGTGCCTTGTTAAAAACGGGTTGTTCAAAAGATTTGTGGATTATTTCGCTCATTAAAGGATTGGATCATGCTACGTTGCGTACGCCTTCTGATATTATTGCCCAATTTTTCCCCGAAAATCCCATAGCCTGTTTGTCGGGTCCAACCTATGCCGTCGAATTCGCTTTGGGAAAGCCCGCAGCAATGGTTTTGGCATCTCGCAATCCTTATTTGGAGCCGCTTCAAAAGGCCATCAGTAGTGCGCATATGCGCGTGTACCGCAGTAGTGATCTTATGGGGGTAGAGACTGCGAGTTGTTTGAAGAATATCTACGCTTTTGGGGCCGGTATTTTGGATGGACTCGAGCTGGGAGATAACGCGAAGTCTGCTTACCTAACACGCGCACTCAAAGAAATGGCCTATTTAGGTTGCGCTTTAGGGGGGCAAAAGGAAACGTTTTATGGATTGAGCGGTCTGGGGGATTTAATAGCTACTTCACAGGGGATTTGGAGCAGAAATCGCACGTTTGGAGAACTTCTGGCAAAAGGGAGATCCGTGGAAAGTTTAACGAAGGAATTAATGGTAGAAGGCTACGGGAGTTTGCGTGGATATCATGCATTGGCAAATAAAATGCAGATAGAAGTCCCCATTTTACAAGGTTTACATGACATTTTATACAACCAACGTCCTTTGGATGCCGCTGTCCACAATTTGCTATCGCGTCCATTGAAGAATGAATTTGAGTAACTTAGGCGGTGCCCTTTAATTTGAGAGTTGCCAAATCGTGCATTTCTCATTCAATCCTTGTATTCATGAATAGCTTATGCGCATGCGCTACCCAATGGCGTTGTTTTTGGGTGGGTATTGTTTTATTTTTAACGGGCTGTCAACGGAGTCATTCTGCTTCAACAACGTACATTCAACTTCGGTTGGAACAAGTACGCGATTGCATGGAAAAACAACAATTTACGCTTGCAATTCAAGGACTACAACAAATGCAGACGTATTGTCCAAACAATCCGCAGGTATTGGAATTGTTGGCCCTCTCCTACGCCGAGAATAAACAAATCTACTTGGCGGCGCAAACATTTGAAAAAACGATCCATGCGGATACAACGGGCGATTTTCAGGAAAATGCATTGCGCGCAGCCCACACTTACGAACAAGTGGGCGATTTTTATTCCGCTTCGCGTTGTTACCGGCATTACATAAACCATTTTCCCAAAGACAGATGGGCGTGGTTTGCTTTGTCCGACAGTGAATCTAAATTGGAATGTCACGCAAATGCGTTGCAAGCGTTTTTAAGAGGTATGGATTTAATCAAAACAGGCTTAACCGTTGAACAAATGGTAAAATTGAGTCAGCTGTGTTTTGCTGCTGGTAAAATAGAGGAGGCGATTTATTGGAATTTAGAGGCGTTGAAAATTGAATCGGAAAATGTAAACATTTATTTGCAAACATTGCGTATGGCACATGCGCGAAAGCATGCTACTTTGATACGCAAGTTAATCGAAGCGCTGGACTCTTTGGATAAAAATGCGCTGGAAAGAGAAAAATTGGATTTTTTAAGAGCATTGTAGGGATTAAAACCCTACTGAGCTTATGGCAATTGGTTTGACACCTACCGCATGCAGCATTAAAATTTAAGCATGAGCTTAACCATAAACAACCTGATTCAATTTGCACTTAATCAGCAAGCTTCCGATATTCATTTGAAGGTTAATGAGCCACCCATATTGCGTGTTGATGGACTTATATGCCCGCTCGATCTTCCCGCTTTAACGAACGAGGAAATGGAAAATTTTGCGAAAATATTGATACCTGAAAAAATGATGACAGCGTTTAAAGTCTCACGGGAAGTGGATTTTGCCATTAATCCGGAAATTGAAAATCGAAAAGTCCGTTTGCGTGTGAACGTATTTACCAGTTGTGAAAAATACGGTATTGTCATGCGTATTATCAACGACGAAGCATTATCTTTGGATAATTTGGGATTGCCAACGCACTCTTTGGAAAAAATTAAGGACTTGTTAAATAGTCCCCGAGGACTGTTGTTGGTTACTGGGCCTACGGGTTCCGGAAAATCTACGACGTTAGCCGCAATGATCGATTGGATTAATGCGCATTACGCCAGGCACATTATTACCATAGAAGATCCCATCGAATACCTTTACCAACCGGATCAGTGCATCATTACGCAACGGGAATTGGGCAGAGATACACCTTCATTTCAAAAAGCCATTACGGGTGCTTTACGTCAAGACCCAGACGTAATTTTGGTTGGAGAAATGCGCGATCTGGCGACCATTGAAGCGGCCGTTTCGGCAGCGGAAACGGGCCATTTGGTGCTGTCAACTTTACACACAACGGGATCTACGCGCACCGTAGATCGCATTATAGATGCATTTTCGGAGGGGAGTAAGGAACTTGTAAGAACCCAATTGGCATCCAATTTAATCGGTGTTATTTCGCAAGTATTGTGCAGGAAGAAATCTTCCAAAGGCCGCGTTGCGGCCTTTGAAGTTATGACGCGAGCCGACTCCATTTCTAATCTTATTCGGGAAAACAAAACATTTCGCATTCAAACAGAAATCGAAGTCAATCAAGGACTGGGTATGCTTCCTTTGGATCGTCATTTGTTTGATTTGTATGTAAAAGGAATGATTTCGGAGGAAGAAGCCTTTGCTAAAGCGCAATTTGCAAAAGAACTGATGGAACGCATTCGGGGAGATAAAACGGCCGCTAAAAAGAAAGGCTTATTTTCATTTTGATTTTTTTAAAATTCCCATTTGCATGTTAAATCAGTTATGAAAAAAGAAAGTGATGCGGATGAAACAAATCGGATAGCTTCAATTGATTTAACGATTCAAAAAAAGTTTTTGGACGATCGCAAGGTCTTTTTATGGGGAGAAATTGATGACGACTCTGCCAAAGAAGTGACGGAAAGATTAATCTATTTAGAATTAGAAAATTCCGGAAAAGATATCTCTCTTTACATTAATACACCGGGTGGTTCCATTACCGCAGGCATGGCCATTTATGATACGATGCAATTGATTCATTCACCTATTTCTGTCATTGTAACCGGGTTGGCCGCCAGCATGGGATCTATTTTATTATGTGGTGCCCCCAAAGGTCATCGCTATTTGTATCCGCATGCCCGTGTTCTGATTCATCAGCCTCTCATTATGGGACGCATTGAAGCACCAGCCGTAGACATACACATTCAAGCTAAGGAGATGGAAAAATCTAAGGAAGAGTTGAATAAAATTTTGGCAAACGCCTCCGGACAGAGTTTAGATAAGATCATGAAGGATACGGATCGTGATTTTTATTTGAATGCAGAGGAGGCAATAGCGTATGGATTAGCCGACAAAATTGTTTCCCTTGGACTCATATAACGATGTTTGTGGATGAGGTGGAGGTCTTCTTGAAAGCGGGGGACGGTGGGAATGGTTGCCGAAGCTTTCGCAGAGAAAAATTTATACCCAAAGGGGGGCCTGATGGTGGCGATGGTGGTAAAGGTGGCGACGTTATTTTAGAATGTTCTCCACACGTCAATGACTTGCGTGACTATCGTTATAAGCCTCATGCGCGCGCTGAAAATGGTCAACCCGGTAGAGGATCGGATTGTTACGGACGTCATGGGGCCGATTGTATTTTAAAAATGCCTCCGGGAACGGTTGTGCTGAATGCTTACACGCAGTGTGTGGTCACCGAGGTTTTGTCGATGGGACAACGTGTTGTTCTGTTAAAGGGTGGCAAGGGTGGATTGGGGAACATTCACTTTAAATCTTCTACCAATCAAGCTCCCATGCAGGCAACACCGGGTAAACCGGGCGAAGAAGGTCGCTTTAAACTTATTTTGAAAACAATTGCAGATTTGGGGCTAATAGGCTTTCCCAATGCGGGCAAGTCATCGCTCATAGGTCAGTTAACCAAGGCTCAACCCAAGGTGGCAAGTTATCCTTTCACGACATTGTACCCGAGTGTGGGCGTTTTAACGGAGGCAGAAGGGCGGCATTTATGTTTGGCCGATATTCCTGGGCTGATTGAGGGCGCAAGTCAAGGGAAAGGTTTAGGCTATCGTTTTTTAAGGCACATTGAGCGTTGTCAGGGGTTATTATTTGTCATTGATATGGCGGGTGTTGACGCACGCAAACCTTGGTTAGATTATAAAAAGCTTGGCCAAGAATTAAAGAACTACGGCGAACATTTGGTGAAAAAGCCGCGCCTTGTGATTGCCAATAAAATGGATTTGCCGGAAGCAATTGAAAATTTGAATGTTTTTAAAAGTAAGATTCGAGATGTTCCCATTTTACCAATTTCTTGCCACAATGGCAGTGGATTAAAGGAACTACGAACTTATTTATTTACGCACGTTGTGCCTACTTTACCTGCAGTAAGTATTCCAATAGAAGGTGTGACGGATTCCGCAAGTTAATGGATTTTTATTTTGTATGCCCATAACTCTGTTTATGGATGCCGGTTTTGATCGATTAAAACTCGGTATCGCAAATGGGAACTATTGGATGTCTACCATGGAGCACGAAGGTTCTATTGTGGATCATTTTAGCGATATAGTCGGTAAATGTTTCGGCGAATGGGGTATAAATTTTACAGATTTGACACGCATTTGCTTTTTAAATGGTCCCGGCTCCACCATGGGCATTCGAACCATTTGTGCGCTCATTAGAACTTTGAAATTATTGCAGCAGGTCGGAGAAAATGCCATTTATGCGGCGAACCATTTGCATTTTCATCAGCTTTACCAGACGCACATTGCATGCCGTCGTTTGCCGTTTTGCATGGTGGCAAGAGCGGGTTTTCATCAATATTTGTGCTTGTATGTGAATGACAAACAGAAGTTAAACGTAATACGTAAAGTGGATGGGCAGCATTTGGGTAACGATGGCGAAATACCACTTGTTAAGCTTCCGCATCCTTCTTTGTCCAAAGAGGAATGTGTGGATTATCGTTTGTCACAATGTTTGCCATTACTGTATTGGGTGGATCCTTGTATTTGGCAAACCGCTTCGAGTCCCGATTTATACCAAAGATGGTGAATGCACCCTGTTTTCGAATCCGCATACATCACTGCAGATCTGCGTATCCTTAACATTTAGGAGGGATACCTTGGTTATTTTGGATACCTTTTCACATTGTCATTCTAAAAGATTTTATCCCACTGATCTTGAGAAACTTCAATGCTCTCTTGGGCGCGTTGCTTTTGGTCACGTACCCAACGGATAACTTCCGCCACGGGTTCAATAAGTTCGCGAGGAATGTAGCGACCAATTTCTGCCAAGTCATACAAAGCGTGAGCAAGAGGCACATTTTCCATGATGGGGATGTCGTAATCCATAGCGACTTTTTTCATGATCTGTGCTTGAAAGCCTGTTCCTTTGGCCAAGACAATGGGTAATGGAACCGTGATTTCGTCGTAGTAGAGCGCGATTGCATAATGTGTAGGATTGGTAACGAGAGCGGAGGCTCGTTTTGTCTTTTGTGCGGGTCCACCTTGCAGCAATTCTCTGTGAAGTTGTTTGCGTTTCCCTTTAATCGTGGGATCACCTTCCATTTCCTTGTACTCTCGCTTGATTTCATCTTTAGACATCATGAGCTGTTTGGTGTGATTGTGTCGCTGGAATATAAAGTCCAGAAATGCAACCACGATGTAGGCAAATCCAACATTATAGGCAAAAGTTTTTAGAATGCTTGGCATGATATTGATAAAATTATCGAGACCTGTGTAAGGAATTTTTAAGAGGGGATCTAAAACGTTTCGAATAACAAAATAGAGTAGGGTGCCCAAAAAAGTAATTTTTGCTGCCGATTTAAGAAATTCGATTAAATTTTTCATCGAAAACATCTGTTTTAACTTCGATACGGGATTAAGCTTATCCAGTTTTGGCATAATACTTTCCGGGGCCATTAGAAGGCCAAATTGCAATACATTTGCCATAACGCCTGTAATAAACACAAGCAAAACTAGCGGGAGAACCACCTTGATACCAACCTTGAGGCAAACGAATATCATGTCTGGAAAAGCGTCTGCAAAGGGCTGTGTAAAAAATTGGCGTGGGGCGACAATTAAATCCATCAGTGTTTGCAAAATGGTAACACGCGATAACCCAAGGTAAGTGAAGATAACGATCAGGAGTGCCGTAGACGTTACATCTTTACTGTTGGCAACTTGTCCTTTTTTCCTTGCATCGCGAATTTTTTTGGGCGTAGGTTGCTCTGTTTTTTCGCTCATGATGTCAATGCTGCAGTGCGTTTAGAAAACGTTGAGCCAAGTTATGCAGTTCAAAATTGTTTAAAAAATATTCTCCCAAGTGGGTTAAGTACAGAATGAAGAAGAACATGGCCAGGGCACTTTTAATGGGCATTGCGAGAAAAAATACGTTGAGTTGAGGTGCAAATCTTGTGACCATACCGAGCCCAAATTCTGCTAAGAATAGGATAAATAACACGGGGCCGCCGAGCAGTGCGAGTGTAGAAAAAATGCCGTCGCCGAAAATTGTTAAGAAGAAATTTGGGAACCAGTGCTCCAGGGGGGGCAAAGGACTGAATATGGGAAATGTCAAGTAACTTCCATAGACCATTTCCATAATTTTTAGGAAGGCACCGCTCAGCAAAGCCAAAACAAGTGTAAGCTTCATTAAAAAGTCGCCCAAAGGACTCGTTTGGGAATTGCTTAACGGGTCAAACATACTTGCCATGGAAGCCCCACGTTGTGTGTCGATGATGAATCCTACACCTTGAGCCACATAGAATATAAAATTGCTCAACAAACCTAATACGATGCCTAAAATGGATTCTTTAAGAATGTAACCCAAACAACGTAGTACGTCTGCTTTTACATATTCCAAACTGCTTGGAAGAAGTAAAGGAACAAGAATGAGAGACAAAGCAACTATGAGTACCCTACGTCCCGTACCCGTTAAGAACTGTGACGAAAAAAATACGGAAATAGAACAAAAAGCCAGCATGCGGGTACAGCAGATGAGTGCGCACAATAAAATATCTTTGATCGGTAAAAGATCGTGCAATGGGTTCATTATTTACCCGTAATTCTCGGAATTTGAATAAAAATGGATTCTATATATTTTATAAGTTCGTTTCCTATCCAGTGTGCCGAAAATAGCAAAACGAGGGTAATACAGATCAATCTCACCGCAAAACTTAAAGTCTGTTCCTGGACTTGTGTAAGCGCTTGCAGTAAACTGACCCCTAATCCAACAATGGTTGCCAATAGAATGGAGGGTAAGGACAAAATCAACACAAGCATCATTACCTTGCTTGCTATATCTATAATAACCGATTGCCCCACAGTGAAAGAATAATAAAATAGGATGACAATATCAAGTATAAAGTATTTTGACGCGAAGTTAAATTTTATTGTACGCTACAATGCCGTACCCAAAGACGTTGTGAGCTCTTGTGGCTATTTGTGGCATTGACGTCATGGAAAAGCCGTAAAGTGGCCTATTTCTTGGAAAACGTGAACATAATTGCCCATTTACTTCCGATAGATAGGTTTTTGTATTATCTAGGGTCCTTGGCAGGGGTCTTTGGTATTATTTGTAGCGACAATGGACAGGATCCATGGCATCCCGTAAGGCATCGCCCAAGAAATTTAGGGTGAACAATGTCGATGAAAAAAATAGGCATGGGAAAATAAGTAACCAAGGATGTTCTTCCATGTGTCGAGCACCATCAAAAATGAGAATGCCCCAAGAGCTTAAAGGAGGCTGTATGCCTAGCCCTAAAAAACTGATGAAAGCCTCTTCCAAAATAATATTGGGCATGAGCAATGTACCGTAAACAATGACCGTACTCATTAGGTTGGGTAAAAGGTGTTTGCGCCAAATGCCCAGCGTAGACTGTCCCATACATCGAGCGCATTGTACGAAAGGATGCACCTTTAAGCTTAAAATTTGTGTTCTCACCATGCGTGCCATCGTCAACCATTTTATACATCCAATGGAAAATATGAGTAGGGTGATGTTGCGCCCTAAGAGTGCCATCAATAGTATCACCAACAATGTAAACGGTAACGGATACAAAATGTCTACTATACGCATGAGCAGACGATCTACGTTACCACCGCAATATCCTGAAATAATGCCGTAAATCAGTCCGATGCTTATGGCGATAAGACTAGCGGCACATCCAATGAACAAAGAAGTTCTACCTCCATACAATATGCGGGCCAATAAATCTCTTCCCAAAATATCCGTTCCGAACCAATGGTTTAGAGAAGGTAATTGTGCGCTCATGAGTAAGTTTTGAGAATGGTAATCGTGCGTGTAGAAGTAAGGTCCCAGTAGGCATAGACCAACGATGCCGCATAGACATGTAACATTGCACAAAACCCATGGGTTTTGAAAAAAATGATGGGAAGTGTGTTGAAAAGAATATTTCACGAATTTGATCTTTGCCGAGGATCTAACATCAGCGAAATTAAATCGACAACCAGGTTAAAAAAAATAATTAATAGGGCGAAATAAAGGACGGTTCCCAACAATAAAGGTGTATCTCTTTGGCCAACCGCCGTAATAAATAGGGAACCTGCACCCGGAATTTGAAATAATGATTCAATCACGAGCGATCCACTCATAATGGCGGCCGAAGTTGGCCCCAGGTAAGTTAATATGGGAGCCAGGGCATTTTTTAATACGTGAAAAGTAAAAACGCGTGCCTTGGATAAGCCTTTTGCAAATGCAGCGCTTACGAAATGCGATGAAAACACTTCTAGGCAGTACGTTCTGGTGAGACGCGCCATGTAGCCACTGTACATGCATGCCAGTGTTAGGGTGGGCAAAATACGATCCGGCCAATGATTCCATCCAATGGCTTGAAACCATTTCAGTTGTAATGCAAAAACAAAGATGATGCATGGACCCACAACGAAAGTTGGCAACGTCAATCCAAACAAACAGACACTCATCAACGCGTGATCTATCCACGTATTGGCTTTAACGGCAGCAATAACTCCCAAAATTCCACCCCAGAGGACGGTTACCAACATGGCCCAAAATCCCAATTCAAAACTTACGGGAATGCGTCTTTTGAGTAGTTGATTAACGCTGTATCCGGGATAACGCATGGATGGACCTAAGTCCAAAGCTAATAGATTTTTTATGTAATGCGCATATTGTATGAGAATGGGTTGATCGTAACCGTAAAATGCGTTTAATTGCGCCAAAACTTTAGGCGAAGTACTTTTTTCGGTATCAAAAGGTCCTCCGGGAACCCAATGTGCGATAAGAAACGTTAAAGTTAGTAGACACCATAAAACTAGTACTGCTTCTAGGAGACGTTCTATAGCTAGCTTTAACATCTTTGCCCATTCAATCTGTTACACTTTACCTTAAAGATTGTTTTATGCCACCAAATTGCAAGTTAATTTGTTAAAAAAGTAGCCTAGCCCTCTTTATAAGTCCTCGGCTGGGCGTAAGTCTCTACGGTTGTTTTCGTGTTTACTAGCGATTACTTGCGTTTGCCAAGTAATCGGGAGTTAAAATATTTTGTAGGTACTTTGAGGCTTCATCCACATCGTCAAAAATGTGAAATAATTCGACGTCTTGAGGAGCCATCACGCCCCAATCAATCAGTATTTGAAAGTTGATCACTTTATCCCAAAACTCGCTTCCAAACAGTAAAATTGGGAATTTGCGCACCTTTTGCGTTTGCATCAGTGTCAAAATTTCAAATAACTCGTCCAAAGTTCCTATGCCACCGGGAAATGCAATAAAAGCCCTTGTTTTGAACAGAAGCCAGTATTTACGCATGAAAAAATAATGAAACTTCATGCTCGCTCCGGGAGTACAATAAGCATTTATGCCTTGTTCCGATGGCAGAGCGATTGCCATGCCGATGGAAATACCTCCGGCCTCTTGGGCACCTCGATTCCCTGCCTCCATGATTCCGGGGCCTCCTCCTGTAATCAAGTAGGGGCGTGAATTTTCAGATAATTGCGAAGACCATTGGGTAATTTTGTATGCCAATGAGCGTGCTTTTTCATAATAAGTGGCTGCCTTTTCAGCGTATTTAGCGGATAAAAAGCATGGATTCCCCTGATGATTACTTAAATTTTCTGGAGAGCCTATGCGTGCCGATCCAAAAAATACGATGGTGTGATTAATATTATACTGGCTCAGACGTTGTTGTGGGCCTAAGTATTCACTCAGAATTCTTAAAGAACGCGCATCGGCACTGCTGCAAAAATTCTTATCGTTGTAGTAAGTTGGAATATTCATAATTGTAACACATCTCCTTAACATGAACAATTGTAACCATTTCCATTTACTTAAGCAATCCTAAAATAGAAAGCAAGAGTACATGAATATCCTTTTTATTTAATATCGAGATGTCACATGGGATTAGAAATCTTCATTAAACACACACGAAATATTTACCAGCTTAATTTATTTTGGATGTTTTGTGTCAACATCTTCGAAAGCTGATTCGGTACCCTTTGTTGTATCTGCAGCGGTGACTTGAATGGGAATTGACAAATCATCGTATCCTATTGCATTGATAAACAAATGCCCTTGCCCCACTTCTCCGCCTTCTATTGGAACGGAGACATGGTCTTCGTTGGCCGGTATAATGACTTCGGGCATAATAACACTGTCGGGAATATTGGTCGTAACGTTTAGGTAGAGCCCAGATCCTGAAACCGTTTGACTGGTGGAAAAGGTAACTTCTATGGATTTGCCGCTTTCAAGTTCAATGGAATCCATGTCTACGCTGAGTGTGCCATTATCCAGTAGCAAATTTCCAATAAATACCTTAAACTCGTTACTCAATAACCACACGGGATAAGATTTGTTTGCCACGAGTAGTGGTGTTTTGAACGATAGGACATTTTCTGAAATGCATTGGGTAGGTGCATTGCAATCTCCTACCACAATACGATCGCTGGACGTAAATCCACGTCCCAATACATTTACGTCGGCCCCAACCGGCGCTCTATCCGTATCTAGGGAAAAAACGCAGCGTTCTTGAATGATAAGCTTTGCAAGTGGACTTTTGGTTGTTTTTGACAGAATTCGTCCACGAGAATTTTTGTCGTAGGTGAGAGCAAAGTAGTAATCCGCTTCGGTACGCTGTGGATGGATGGCATGATCGTAAAAGAAAAAGTGGTCATTAAAGGATTCTTGCTGTAACGCGTGCGTTTCGCCATCGATAACAATGGAGGGTTTAAAAGAATTGGCGACCACTTGTTTTTCCAATAATCGACTGTGTACGGTAAAACGGTAACGATTGGATGCATTTCTTTGCACCGTCGGAGGTGTTAGATTGTTCAAAATGGGCGAACATCCGTGAAATAACAAAGTTCCCAAACTTCCAATACATGCATAAAAAGTACTTTTTTTCATTGGCGCAGTTGTTTTCATATCCAAAATAATCAATAAAAATTTATGAGCTTACAAGCTTTATCTTTAGGTCTTTACATCCATGTTCCTTTTTGTGCAAACCTCTGTGCCTACTGTAATTTTTACAAAGAACGTCCCATTAAATCTTTGGTACAAGCTTATCTATTTGAAATAAATCGTGAATGGGAACGATGGAAAAGTATTTTATCGCAGCGAAGTGTAAGTACCATTTTTTTTGGCGGCGGAAGCCCAAGTAGTTTATCGTGTCGAGATTTGGAAACCTTGTGTACCCACATGCAAGCTCTTTTGCCGCAGGTTAACGAATGGACGGTTGAAGTATCTCCCACAACGATTAATCTTGAAAAATTGAAAGTTTTGAAAGAAGGCGGGGTAACGCGCATTTCCATGGGAATTCAAAGTTTTCAAACGGATATTTTGGAGTATTTAGGTAGAAGGCAAACGCGTGCACAGGTATATCGAGCCTACGATTGGATCCGTACCGCAGGGTTTAACAACATCAATTTGGATCTTATTTTCCATCCTGATTTTGCTGACTTTAATCTTTGGGAAATGGACCTCAACGAAGCAATCCATTTGAGCCCAGAACACATTTCCACCTATTGCCTGTCGTTGGAGCGATTGGAGGATCCTTTTAGACGAGGCCGGTGTGTGAATGAAGACCGAGAAGCTTCGCTTTACCTACGTACGTGGGATTGGTTGGAAAATCACGATTATCGGCATTATGAAGTTTCAAATTTTGCGCGTGGTGGACACGCTTGTCTTCACAATTTGAATACTTGGAGAATGCAAGAGTGGATAGGTTTAGGCCCCAGCGCGGCTTCTCAATGGAATCGACAACGTTTTCAAAATGCAAATGCTGTACACGATTGGTTAAGTAAGGGAAAAATCAATTGTATGGATTTATCGGAAGAAATGTTATGTGCGGATTGTATCATTTTTGGGTTAAGAATGCGTGAAGGCGTTTGTTTGGATACCTTGCAAAAAAGATTTCCTTTTGCGGATGTAACGAAATACGCACCTTTGTGGCAGCAATTCAAATTGGAAGGACTCGTTAACATGAAAAACAACCAATTAACCTGTACCGATAAAGGATTACTGTTGGTGGATGCACTGGCCCGTGAAATTCTCAGTTACGTGGCCGATTATTAAAATGTTTAATGGATACTTGACAACATAAATACAAAGATAGGAGCATGGCATCCATTTTCATGAAAACCGTATTGCTGAGTCCCGTTATTTTATCAATTGGTTTGCTGTGTGTTTTATGCCTGAGGCGCGTTAATGTTTTGTTGGCTATTTTAATTTCTGCTTTGGTGGCAGGTCTCCTCTCGGGGATGAAAATAACGCATATCATGGATGCTTTTATTGCGGGGATGGGCGACAATTCTGAAACAGCACTCAGTTACATTTTGCTGGGTACTTTTGCGGCCTCCATGATACACACGGGCTTTTCTAAAATGTTATCCGAAACAATTACGCGAATTGTTAAACATCGAACCTATGGCTTATTTGGAATACTGACCCTGGTGGCCATCGCTTCACAAAATATCGTTCCCATTCACATTGCATTTATCCCCATGATGATTCCGCCGCTTTTGAAAACCATGAATCAATTGAAAATAGATCGACGTGCCGTTGCCTGCATATTGGCATTTGGGTTAAAAATGCCCTATATCGCAATACCTGCCGGATTTGGCATTATTTTTCAAAATTTAATTGCCGATAACATGATTCAAAATGGTATGTTCGTACAACGCAGCGCAATTTGGCAGTCTACTTTCATCTTGGGAATAGCCATGACGGTAGGTTTGTGTATTGCAGTGTTTATTTCTTACCGAAAGCCGCGTGTTTATTCAAATGTTGACAACCTAGAAGAACAAGAACACGGTATGCCGCGTCCTCAAATGAACAAAAGTCATGCTGTCATTCTATTAGCCATCCTGGTGACTTTTATAATTCAACTATTGACGCATTCTCTTCCATTGGGAGCTCTTGTTGGGTTGAGTATTATTTTTTTATTGAGAGCAGTCGAGCACAACAGGATGGATCAATTGATGAGCGAAGGGATTTACATGATGGGATTTATTGCATTTGTTATGTTGGCTTCGGCTGGATTTGCAAATGTTTTAAAAACAACCGGAGGTATTGTAGCTTTGGTGACAACCTTGACGACCTTTTTACCCGAAAGTAAACTATTGACTGCTTTCGTGATATTATTGATCGGACTATTGATTACAATGGGCATAGGGACGTCTTTTGGGACGGTTCCCATCTTGGCCACCGTGTTTGTGCCCATTTGCATAAAAATGCATTTCTCGCCCCAGCAAACAATTGTATTAATGGCGGCGGCCGCTGCGCTGGGAGACGCAGGTTCTCCGACTTCGGATACGACCTTAGGTCCCACTTCAGGTTTAAATGCCGATGGCCAACACCATCACATTTACGATACGTGCATACCCACTTTTTTACATTACAACCTCGCACTCATTTTATTTGCCCTCATAGGGGTTGTTTTATTGTAAAATATAGCTTGCTAAAAACGTACCTCGTTTTGAAAAACCCGCATAAAGCTTGCTTCATACACACTTAAATGATACGACCGAAGACGTCTCCACAATGCGCGTATAACTCGTATCCGCGGTGTGTTTGTTCCAGTAAGTCGTCCGCTAATTTGACTCTTTTAGAGTTTAGTAGCGTAATGACGGTGGATCCCCCAAAGAGAAAATAGCCCTTTTCTTCCCCTTTTTTGACAAAGCGATTTGGAAGGTACGTTTGGGCCGTCGATCCTACGCCCGTTGCTCCAATTTCGATGAGTGCCACTTCGCCTAAGATTTCGTGCTTTAAAATGCAAATCCATCGTTTGTTTTGCGTAAACGTGAGCATGTTTTTCATTAAAGCCAATGGATGTACGGAATAGAGGTACCCATTAACGCATCGACTTTGACTTGGAATGCCTTCTAGGGGAAAATGAAATCGGTGATAATCCACAGGACTTAATCGACTGATTACCATGCTTGCATCTCTAAAATGATGAGCCCACTGATTCGATCCCAATAATTTTTTTAAACAAAGGGGCTCCCCTTTGACAAAAAATTCTGCAGAGTCATCGATTGCGCTGAATCCCAAATGCCTTCCGTCCGTCGGGAAACAGATAAGTTCTTTCGAGTTATTAAAATTTCGTTTCCCGGCTTTAAATTTTCGATAAAAAAAATCATTAAAATGTTCGTATTCGTTTAGTTTTTTTTCGAAATCGTCCAGACAAATGCCGTAATTTCTTGCAAAAGAATGAATTTTATATTTGCTTAGGCGTGTATTCATCCAACAGCCTAAGATTTTCGATATCCAGGCATTGCGAACAAATATTTTAAGGAAGCAATGTCCAACTTTTGTTTCGCAGAGCCATCGTAGGATGGATTCGTTGGGGACTTTTTCTTCCTGAAGCGTGCCCGTATATCGATTAAAAAATTGCATTACTTGTACGTGTATTTTTTTAAGTTGCAGCGATTTTCACAGCGACGTGCCAAGCAGACAAAGGGGAAGCCAATTGCCAGATAAACGCCGGCAACCAATAGCCCTGTCCCGAAATAATTGAAATTGGTGGCTGCCAAATATTGGTAAGCGCGGGTCAATTCAACAATCGTTATCATGGATACCAATGAAGAATCTTGCAGTAGCATTATGAAATTGTTGGTTACGGGAGGAATAACCATGCGAATGGCTTGCGGGAAAACGACGTACCAAAGCGCCTGTACATGAGACATACCCAAAGCTCTAGCGGCTTCCATTTGTCCACGAGGTACCGACAATAATCCCGCGCGATAAATTTCACATTCGTAGGCAGAATAATTGATGGCCAATGCAATAACACCTGCCAAGAAGGGAGAAAAACAGATCCAATGGCCTATGGGATCCGGTAAATATTTAGATAAGGTTGGAAGTCCATAAAATATGAACAATAACTGAATCAGTAAGGGAATGCCACGTACGCACTCCACGTACAGGGTCGCCAGTAGACGTATGGGACCGATTGCGTAAATACGTGCGACGGCTAAACTAAAACCGGCAATCATGGCAAAAAACATGGCTGTGAGTGATAATTTCAAGGTTGTCCAAGCGGCTTTCCCCAGCATAGGTAGGCATTGAAGGTAAAAGTTTCCCCATTGTTTTTGATTCGATTGGACGGTGGCAACGTATTGATCGAATGCAATGGCCGGACTGTTTGCCGTAGGCGTCGCCTGGAAATAGGCTGCCGTTGCCGCATTCCACAAATTCCAACGTTCCAAAATAGAGCGTAATTGTCCATTGTGAATGAGTGCGTTCAAGGCCTTATTAATTTCTTCCAGCAAATCTACGTCTTCAGTTCTGACCATAACGGCGTATTCCAGATGAGAGATGGGCTCATCGACCAACCGCACATTTTTGTCAACGGCCGCGTAATAAAAAGACTCTGGATAATCCAACAAAACTCCATCGAGCCGTTTGTTGGCCAAATCTGCAAAAGCTTTCACTTCATCATCGTAAATAACGATTTGTGTATTGTGAAAACGTTTTAAGGCTTTTTCGGCATGCCGAGATTGTTTGAGGATTCCAATGGTTTTATCCTCGCATTCCGAAAAGTATTTTAAAGGAGAATAGGAGGCAACAACGAGTTGTAAATGTGTAACATAATAGGGAATGGACAGTCGAATGCTCGCTTTATCCGCAAAACCTTGCCACGTATTGCACTCGATGCCGTTTAATAATATGTCGTATTCGTGGCGTTGTAAACCGGGGACCAACATTTCCCAATCATTGGCATGAAATTTTAACTGAGCGTGCATCGTCGTTGCCAAGGCTGCTGCAATTTCGTATTCAAATCCGGTGATTTTCGACGGTTGCCGTGGATCGTAAAAAACGTTTGGAACACCCGATTCTACATCGGCTCCCCAGCGCAAAATTTTTAAGGGTTTTATTTCCCCTAAAACACATCCCATGATACCGAATATGTGAATTAAAAATGTAAGTTTAACAAATTGAGACATAGAAAATTGTTTACATAAAATGTTTTAAAAATTGTCGCGTACGTTCATCTTTGGGAGAAATAAAAATTTCGTCTTCATCGGAAATTTCAATGAATTCTCCTTGCTCCATATAAATAATGTAATCTGAAGCGTCGCGCGCAAAGCGCATTTCGTGAGTTACGATCATTTGCGTCATCCCTTCTTTGTCAAGATCTCGCATAACTTCCAAAACTTCATCTACGCGCGCCGGATCAATGGAAGACGTGGGCTCATCGTACAACATGACCTTGGGCGATAATGCCAATGCCCTCGCTATTGCACCCCGCTGCTGCTGCCCTCCAGATAAAGTAAAGGGATATCGATGCGCAAAGTATCTTAGGCCAACCTTATCCAGAAATTTTAAAGCAATATCTTCGGCTTCTTCTGAGGTCTTTTTTTGTACAATTTGGGGTGCGAGCATAACGTTTTGCAATAAAGTTTTGTGGGGGAACAAGTTAAAAGATTGGAATACCATACCTACATGCTGACGTAATTCATGCGTCTTTTGTTGAAAATCACACCTTGAAAAGCTTGCCGAGGATTTTTTGCTGAGTGAAATGCCATCGATGTGGATGTATCCGCTGTCTAAACTTTCCATGCCGTTTAAACAACGTAAAAATGTAGACTTTCCACACCCCGAAGGACCGATAATGGAAACCAAATCTCCTTGTTCAATATTGACACTCACATCCTTTAAAATAGGACCATCCTGGCAATACTTACTTAAATTTCTAACTTGGATTATTGGTCCCCGAGCATCCATAATCCGTTCGCTCCGGGTTTTACGCTAGCATACGTCTTCATATACCTATCCTTAAAAGTTAATTTTAACAAACCTGGAGCGAGCGAAGGGATTCGAACCCTCGACGTCCACCTTGGCAAGGTGGTGCTCTACCAACTGAGCTACGCTCGCAATTTATAGGGAATTTATTCCGAAAATCTTTTGCTTTCGAGTCAATATTTATTTTGTTTTATTTTACACTTATTACTGCATTTCATCGTTGTAAAACCTTAGTCGAAAGAGCGGATCCCAAAACCTGCAGGTAAATTGGGGATTCTATAGTACTTAAAACTCAAAGCTGCATCCAAATCTGAGTGACGTGTGCCTGAAATTTTATCAGTCTATGGAAGCAAATGGGGCTGAAGTGTATATATCACACGCAACCATAGAGAAAGATCAACTAATTCTCATGGCCGTTGTTCACGATGGATCCGTAAAAAACCGATTTGAAGTTAGACATGCCGTTAATGGGAAAGACAAAGTTAAGATATACGGTGTACTTTTGCAGATAAAAAGCTTGAATAGGCGAGTAAGGTCTTCACTTTTCATCGTTTATAAATTAAGCAATCTCTAGAAATAATACGACAATCCCGCGTTAAGGGAGCATAAATGGGAGTGATGGGTAGCCTCATTGGCGGAAGAATAGGGTTTTGTCCCGTCTCGATTATAGGAAAATTGGGGACCTATCCTCGCACAGCAGTGATCGTTAAAATGGTAGGTTAAAAAGAGGCTCAATTCGGTATACCAGTAATGATCTTTGCGTTCCCATGCGTTCGATCGTACACCTCCGAAGGGTTTTTTGTGTTTCAAATAGCCATAGGTGCAAATAGTTTCCAACGTCCAACGCTTCCAACCAAAAACTTCCAAATCAAAATCGTAATTAAACTTTATTTCCCAGCACCATTGTCTTCTTTCGAAATCGTGGTATATGTAAAAACTGGGGGCCAGCAGCAAATCCGTTTTGATGCCGGTGTACAATTCACGCCAATGTCCCAATTGGTTTTGGGGTATTCTGCATAAAAAATTGTATTGGGCTCCCAAATCCCACGTAAAGAAGTCTGTCAACTTTTGTAAGTATCCCACCCCAAGCGTCCATCGATCGCCGAATAAATTTTTGTATTGGGTGGGTAAAAAAGCTTTTGTTTCGGCATAAAATCCTCGTTTTTCGTTTTTTACTAGCAACAGTACGTGAGGTTCTATGCCGCGTTTTGCTTTCAAAGAACCGCGTTGAATGTCTTCGGACTTAAAATGTATGCCACCTTCAAAGACCGCATGAGGTATTTGATTTTTTGCGTAGATGCACCCCGATAATAGAATAAATAGACTGCACTGCGCTATTCTCATTGTTTCTATGGTATCTCAACATTTTTTGTAAAATAAGGCAAATGAAAAGATTGTGTTGTCAAAACTTTTTATTTCGTATCACATAAGATCTTGTGACATATGTAATGCGAGGACAATTGATGGTAACCAATGAAATAGGTCTGCACGCAAGGCCTTGCGCTAAAATTGTACGTGTGGTGAAACGATATCCTGATGTATCTGTGACATTTGCGTACAATCAGCAGACAGCCGATGGTGGTAGCATTATAGATATGATGATCTTGGCGGCAGGTCGTCATGCGTTGCTGGACACATACTTAGAGGGTCCAAAAGCGGATTGTAAGGCGGTATGGTCAGATTTACAAAGGTTATTCAAAAGTGAATTTAGGGAGGATGTATAAATAGACTGTTTGTCCTAATGGAAGGAAGCACTATTGTAGAAATAAAAAAGTAGCACAGGAACCACGTTAAAGTATTGTTTGGCAATATAACGCTAAAGAGTCGTGTTTTTTAATACGATTAAGTATCCAGTGTTTACCAATAGCGTTTTCGAAAGAAAATTTTTGTCAAGTGTGTAAAGCGATATTTTACATAGCTTTACGGATTGTTGCAGGGGAAAGTTATTCACTTTATTCGTAAACATATGACTTGACATCGGTGCGAATTGATTTTTTCTTTATTGGAAAGAGATTTACAAAGAGCGTATGGCAAACATAAAATCATCCCAAAAGTCGATCCGACAAACGGCAAAATTAACTGCAAAAAATAAAGCTGAAAGAGGTCGTCTAAAGACATTTTCCAAAAAACTGCGGGCACTAGAGCCTACGAATGATAAAGATGCAATAAAGTCCGTTGCCATAGAATACATGTCTGCTTTGGATAAAGCTGCCAAACGTAAGGTTATCCACACCAATAGGGTAAATCGCTTAAAAAGTCGTTTGGCAAAGCATATTTTTATAAGTATTCCCGAAGAAAAACCAGTTGTTTCTGAAGAAAAATTGGTTGAACAGGGCGTCTCGGTAGAATAAAATTTCTCCCATCCTATCTAGGGCCTTGGTTTAGCCAAGGCCTTCCTTTGGCAAGTTAAAATTTGACACTTGTTGCACATAATTCTTGCAAAACATTTTTGTCGATTTACATTCAAGTAGAAGAAACTTATGAAAAGAGTTTATGCAGTGGTTTTTTGTATTTGCTTAGCAGGTTGTTTCAATCGTTCGAAACAGTTTCCAGATCCTCAGCCTTCCGATACTCAGGTAAAGCAACCTATACGTCCGGAGAGTGGAAAATGTTTGCAAGACGATGAGAATTTTGAAGGATTGGATGAACGTTGTCACTCATTTGAAAGGTCGGAGGATAAAGTCTATGGTCAACTGTACAATGAGCAAGATGTGGCATTGTCTGTTTATTTCGATTTTGACAACTTTATGTTATCCGAAAAAAATCAAGATTTGCTATGTGCCATCGTTGAACATTTGAAACATAGTCCGCAATCAACACTGTTGATTGTTGGACATTGTGACTGGCGAGGTACGGACGCTTACAACTTACGTTTGGGAGAAAAAAGAGCGAATAGTGTTGAGTACTTTCTGGTAAACAATGGCATTGCGGAAAGAAATGTTGAAATTTTATCCTTAGGGAGCATACATGCAACGCAGGGATTGAGCAAAGTCGATTCCTGGAAAGATCGTCGCTGTGATTTGGTAATATATCCGTTGAAGTAGTGCTGGGTTAACTTTGTATGCACTATTTTAAGTGTTGGCATCAGAAGTTAAAATTGTGTGAAAGTTTCATCGTCGATGTTATTTATAACAAACGACACGACAAGAAGGCCCGTTATTTGGCATTTGTTTTACGTGCCTTTTCATTTTTTTTTCTATGGGTTGTTAAGCTAAGGACACGTGCGTATGAAAAACGATGGCTGCACGCCCAACACTTAGGGTGTACGGTGATTGTTGTGGGTAATTTGACCGTAGGTGGAACGGGCAAGACCCCTGTTGTTGAAAAGACAGCGCGTTACCTAAGTAAAAATGGACGCAAGGTGGCGGTTTTAAGTCGTGGATATAAGGGTAAAAAAGAAAGGTGTTGGAAAGGCTGGATGCGATGGTTGACCCATTCGCTTCCGCCACCCCCTAAAGTTGTAAGCGATGGTGTGCGTTGCTTGATATCGTCGGAAATTTCAGGCGACGAGCCTGTTTTGTTGGCACGCAACTTACCTAATATTCCAGTTATTGTGGACAAAGATCGCGTCAAAGCAGGACAATACGCCATTCGGCACTTTAATGCGGATGTGTTGGTTTTGGATGACGGCTTTCAATATTTACAACTCAAGGGAAGTTTTTATTTGCTGCTGGTGGATGCCACCAATCCATTTGGCAATGGAGCTCTGTTGCCGCGTGGGATTTTAAGGGAACCTTTGTCGCATATGAAACGTGCACATTTTATTTTTTTAACCAAAAGTGATCAGGTGGCTCCGGAACGATTACGTGCATTGGAACGATTTATTCGCCGCTACAATAAGCGTGCCAAGTTATTGCCTTGTATTCATTGCCCAAAATACTTGCAACCCATTGATAAGTTCGAAAGACTTGATTTGAAAATGCTAAGAGGGATTAAAGTTGCCGTCTTAAGTGGCATTGCTTCGCCGGAAAGCTTTGAGCGATTTTTAAAGAATGAAGAGGCTCAATTGGTGTATATTAGGCATTTTATCGATCATCATCGCTTTACCCAGGAAGAGCTAGATCAATTTTTTCATAACGCACGACTTGCGGGAGCGCAATGGGTGGTTACAACCGAAAAGGACGCCGTACGTATTGGAGAAAACTTTAAACCCACTTTGCCTTTTTACTTTCTGCGCATGGAAATTGAATGGTGTGATGCAGATCATGTTTTTGAACAGGTATTGGAAAAATTAACTTACGATCGAAATCGGAAAATAGGTTAACCATGGAGACTTCTTTTCAACTTATTTTTGGTTCGGATGAGTTTTTTGTTGAACTCAAGGCAAAGGCAGTAATTGAAACGCTTGCAAACACCTCTTTAGAAGTCATCGATGGTCAAATGAACACCGTTTCGGATCTGAAGCGTGTTTTTGAAACTACTGTGGAAAGTCTGCGCACGGTAGATTTTTTTGAACCTCGCAAGTGCGTTTGGTTACGCAACACAAATTTATTTGCCAGTACAAGTCCGGCGATTACGGAAGCGGGGCAAGATGCGGTTGAAAAGTGGCTTCACTTTTTAAAACAACTGCCCGATGCGACGTACTTTTTCATTTCCGCCTCAACGGTCGATAAGCGTACGAAGTTGTTTAAAACAATTCAATCGTTGGCTTACTGTACCGAATTGGAGGAGGCCGGGCAAGGGTCTCGTTTACGTGCACTGATGGAGAAACTATCAAGGCAGTATGCCGTGACGATGGCTCCCGATGCAACCGAGATATTCATTCAAAAATTAAACGGTCGTCCGCGAATGATGTCGAACGAATTTGAAAAATTGGCTTGCTTCAATAATTTTCGGGGAACAATTACGCGGGATTGCGTTTTAGGCAATACACCTACGGTACCCAACGACGAGTTCTTTGAGCCCGTGGAAGCTTTTTATGCGGGAGATTTCAGAAGATATCTGCAAAGTCTAGGCAATCATTATCTTCTCCACAAGGAGGTGCGTAGCATTTTAAGTGCGTTGCAAAATAGAAACCGTCTTTTATTGCAAATAGCTTATTTGCGGCAAAAGCATGCCGTGACCCGTTGCGATAAACAATCTTTGGCATCCATGGAGTCAACGTTTCAACAGTTTTTTGGCCCTATGAGGACTAAGAATACATTTTGTTTGTTTTCTCAAAATCCGTGGTATGTGAGTCGGTTAAAAGCGCCCTTCCCTTACGAAGTTTTACTGCAATTGCAAATGGATTTTGTGGAGGTATTCGATCAACTTTTAAAAACACCCAAAAATACGTATCCTATTATGGAAAATCTTGCTCGGAAGACGTTTGTGCGTTTAAAAACTCCTCAAAAAAAATTGACACTTTAACAAAATAGTCGTGTAACTGTGAATGCTTAATACTTGGGTCGGTAGCTCAATGGTAGAGCAGTGGCCTTTTAAGCCATTGGTTCAGGGTTCGAGCCCCTGCCGGCCTACCAATTTTATCGGTATGGATAAACTAGAAAAGATGTTTGAGATGCAGCGGGGATTAAACGTTCGCATTTTGGGTGAAGATGTTGACCGTTTACATCAAGAAGAAACTGCCAAATGGATCCTCAATTACGCACGAGCTCTACAGCAAGAGGTATCGGAGTTGGTGGATTGTGTACCCTGGAAGTGGTGGGCGCATTACCAAAAGATGGACGTACAAAATGCTCGGGTTGAATTGGTGGACATCGTTCATTTTGTTATTTGCCTTGCTCAGGTACTAGGAATGAGTGCGGACGATTTATTTAATGCCTATCTTAAAAAAAATGAAGTTAATCATCATCGGCAAGATGTGGGGTACGTGCAGAAGGATGAGACGGATTCTTTGCATATTTAAATCGAAATATCTGCATTTTTTTCAAAAGGGTATGGCAACGCGACAGGCGGATTTCGTGTGTACCTGCATTGCGCATTTCTTTACAAATTTTGAAGCATACTTGATTCCAAAAGGGTTGCTTTGGTGATATTAAGGAAGGTTGTCATTTTTAGAACTTGATATTTAAAGGGTATGCATCCATCGGCAACCTGAGCTAAGATTTTAAGCATTAAAGCGGGTGGTGAACTTTCAGAAGCAAGGATTAACTTTGAGTCAATCTATCTGACCTTAAACAAGTTGGGTCCCTGTTGTCCAACCGACTTTACGTAACACCCCGAAGATTTATCACGAACGTATTTTGTAAATCCCTTTCTTGCGAGGTTAGTGTTGGATAACAATTTTTTCGTGTGTGACTCCGAGTATCCTTTGCTCAAATTGGGGGCCGTATAAACGCGTTCCAGGGGATATCCCGAGTGGGGATCTAGGGTAATGCGTTCATTACACCCGTGACACATTTCGATGATGGGACAATCCACTTGCGCCGTGTTAGGCAACAACACGCGATATAGGTACCATGGCATATGTTTAAGTTTAAAACCTTTTGCCCTATTTTGGCAAGTTAATCATTGAAAGTATGGGGATGCTTATTTTTTATGAAATAATTCGACCTTATGGGCCAAATGCCGACGATTTTGCCGTGCAGTAATTCTGAAAATTGATTTTGCACATTTTTTGGCAACGCGTCGCGTACATCCCGGAAATTGGGTGGTGGTGTCAAAATGGTGGTTGCTTTGTGGGGGGCTGATGTTGGGAAGTCATCCAAATTACATACGGGTTCTGGGTCGGCTTCCAACGAGGCATGGATATCCAGTGGCGTGTTTTCGACGCCTGTTCCATCGAGGATGTTGTCAGGCTTTTCTTCTTTTTGAAAAAAAGTTTCTTTCCCATCCTTAACCCCTTCCACAGAAGCGGCACAAGCCGTAAAGGAATGCGTACTTATGGGAAGTTTTTTTTTATCTCTTGGGCATCGTTTAAGATTTTGAGAAGTTTTTCTACGGACGTTAACTTGATACACTCAACCGCTTTGAATAAAATACTTTCCAGGTGACTACGCACAGACAATCCTTTTTGAAGGGATTCTTCTCCTGTTTTCAATATTTCTAGGATTTTTGTATACACGAATGGAGAAATGGAGGGCTCATTTTGTTGAATGGCGTGCATAAAACGTTCGTGAAAGCAATTTTGCAGATCTTTTAGAACTCTATAGGAATCGCACCCATTTTTTACGATGTCATCCACGACGCTGAGAATTGCGGCATATTCTCCTTGTTCAACGTAAGAGGCTAAAGCCTGGATGGTTTCCGTCGTTGCAAGCCCGTACATGGCACGCACGGCTTCGCGTGTTAACTGACCATCGCAAAAGGCTAAAACTTGATCCAACATGGACTGGGCATCGCGCATGCCACCTTCGGCCAATTGGGCGATGATGGCGAGAGCTTCCTCTTCGGCCCCAATACGTTCGCAGTCTATGATGTAGCGCAGATGCTGTTGAATGACTTGGGAGCCCAAGGGATAGAATTCAAAATGTTGGCAGCGCGATAAAATGGTGGTGGGGACTTTGTAAATTTCGGTGGTGGCAAATATAAATTTTACATGCGATGGAGGCTCTTCCAAAGTTTTCAGCAGTGCGTTGAAGGCGGCTGTCGATAACATGTGGACTTCATCCAATATATAAATTTTAAACGGACTTTCCGCAGGAGCGTACTGGCAATCTTCCCGCAAAGAACGAATTTGTTCCACGGAATTGTTGGAAGCGCCATCGATCTCGATGACATCAAGGCTTTGCCCTTGCAAAATTGCCTGACAACGAGGACTTGCTGGGTCAAAGTCGAGACGAGGTCCATTTTCACAATTGAGTGCCATGGCAAATAAGCGTGCGGTACTTGTTTTTCCGGTTCCCCGGGGTCCCACAAACAGATAAGCGTGCGCAATGCGTTTTGATTGAATGGCATTCGATAAAGTCTGAACAATGGCCTCTTGGCCTACAAGATCTTTGAATGTTTTTGGACGCCAACGCCTTGCAATAACCCGATAATTGTCCATCTGCTTTCAGTGAAGACAAAATTTAAAAAATGACAATACAATTTCTTGGATCATTTGTGAGGGCAATGTACTCTTTCATTTTGCCGTATTTGCAAATTTTTTACACTGCCATTGGGAACCAATGAAAAAGATTTTGGCCGTTGTTCATGGAAATTGAAATGCGTTCTTTTTGTACTTTATCCGAGACACTATGAAAATTCTTGGCTTGCTCTTAGTCCTTCAACGGCTTATAATTATTCAATGCATTGGATTTGTCTAAGGCTATTTCAAAGTATTTTAAGTGTATGCCTGTGGTCGATAGGTATCGTTTATAGCCTAGCCTACACGCCGCCGTTTGAAGGAAAATATAAATCGGGCACAATAGATGGAGGGAACCCTAGTCTTCCAGCCTACAGCAAAACAGGTGTTTGGTACGATAAAATGAAGGCTGTTTGGGG
>JAIRKR010000028.1 GCA_031260015.1 Puniceicoccales bacterium | reverse complement strand
CTGCTATTTGGATGCGTTGACAGCCGTGTTGATAGGCATCAGAAATAACTTGCATCATGATTTCCAACGGAGACCTTATATCTACTTTAAAAAGCAATGCAGAAGATTTGAAGTGCTTGGCAAATAGCTGAGAAAGCGTCTCTTGGGTATACAATTTTCGGTTAAAAAAAATTCTACCCTCTGCATCTAGGGTCATCGTGGTGGCCGTGGGATAAGTTTCTGTAAAAGCGATACTCTGCGATGTTTTTGGAAGATTTAAGCTCAGGCTGGGCGGACACAGCCAGTGCGAGCTGAGTAAAGTGATACCAAATACGAGTGTAAGAAGGTTGACGAAAGGTACCCAGTGGAGGGAAATTTTATTGGTCTCGGCCAATTCAAACTGCGGTAGCAATCCAAGTATTTCAAAAGAATTACGCATTTTCGTTGATTTTTCGTTTTTGTTCTAAAAAAAGCAGCAGCGTATGCACTGTCCATTCCATGTCAAATAAGATGGCTTTAAGTCGTCCCACGAGAAAATGATAGGCTGCGTAAGAAAGTATAGAGCACGTGAGTCCTAAAAAAGTTAAGGAAAGGGCCGAAACGATGTAGGGCGATAAACTTGTTACGGACGTATAAGCCTCCAGGGATCCCAAGGTCCAAAAACCTTTCAGAAGGGCAAAAACGGTGCCAATGAGCCCCAACAGTGGAGATAACTGCGCGATCACACGAATGGAATCGATGTGTTTTCTTAAAATAGGCAGTTCCAAAAGTGCTTGTTTTTTTAATTCTTCCGTTAAAATGGCCATCGGTTCTTGCAGATATACGAGGGCGATTTTTACGATATGTGCAACGGGTCCTGGAGTTTCTTCGCATAAAGTAATGGCTTCAAGGCGTCTGCCTTTGTGAAGTAAATTTTGAATACCGTTTAAAAAAGGTTCAGGCTTTATGTGCCCTTTGTGCAGGTAAATAAGACGTTCGAAAAAAAACAGGCACGACAAAAACCCCATTAGAGCAAGTGGGTACAAAAAGTAGCCTGCTTGTTTAAATAATCCGATCATGGTCATGTAAAGAGTTGTAATACGCTCATTGGCGGGAGAGAAGCTTTTTTGAGTAAAAATTTTCAAGGAATTAAGTTCAATAATGCCGCGAACTCAATTCCCAACAAAAGGAAGCCTGAACTTGCCCATTTGTCGTTTTGGACTATGAAATTGCGCGTTATGCAGGTGGATTTAGAATCGTCGAGTGGTTGGGAAAAGGTGATGCAACGCCTGGAATTTCTAATTCCATTGCCGTGCGGAAAATGAATGTTACCACAAAGCATAAGCGGGTGCCATACGGACGGAGAATTTCTAATCAAATTGGCAAAGACGCATATCGCCTGTTTTTAAGAATGCGTTGTGGAATGAAAATGCATGGCTAAGGTTATGTCTTATGTGTCCCGACTGGCCTAGCCGTAAGTAATCTCTCAATAACGGTTTATAATCCGGGTGTGCACAATTTTCCACGAGGCAGGTCGCACGTTGTGTTGGCGATTTCCCGCGTAAGTCTGCGACGCCTTGTTCCGTAATGATGACCTGCACGTCGTGTTCCGTGTGATCAATGTGTGAGCAAAATGGAACAATGCCAGAAATGGTGCCATTTTTGGCTGTGGAAGACAGGATAAAAACGGAAATATATGCGTTGCGTGTAAAATCTCCGGAACCGCCAATGCCATTCATAACGGAATTACCGCATACGTGCGTGCTATTCACATGGCCGAAGCAATCTACTTCCAACGCGGTATTTAAACTGAGCAAACCAATACGTTGAATAATTTCTGGATGATTCGTGATCTCCTCGGGTCGTAGGACAAGTTTATTTTTATAGAAGTCCCAGTGACTGTAAATGTGTTGAAGCCATACGTTGGTCACCGTCAAGGCGGTTGCACTCGCGAAATAAATGCTTTCTTTTTGAATCAATTCAATGACAGCGTTTTGAACTACTTCCGAATACATTGCAAACGGAGGGATTTTTGACTGTTCTCCCATCGTCTTTAAGACGGCGTTGGCTATATTGCCAACACCCGATTGAACGGGAAGAAATGAAGACGGAATTCGGCCACTCTTCATTTCTTGTACAAAAAATTCGGCCGTAAGCTCTCCGATGCGTTGATAAATAGGGGTTGATTCTTTAAAATCCGATACATCATCAGGTTCACACGTGCGCACAACGCCGACGATTTTTTGTGGATCTACCTTAACGACGTGCGTCCCCATGCGGTCATTTATGTTTTCCAAAGGAATTATTCTACGATGAGGCGGATTGGGTAACGCATAGATGTCGTGCAGTCCTTGAATGAATGTTGGGTGGTAGGTATTGTGCTCTAAAATAATTTTTTCCGCATGTTGACAGAAAGTGGGTGTGGCGCCTACGGATCCTGTCAGTAGGAGTTCCCCCTCTTGCGTGTAGTCCGCAACTTCAATAATAGCCCAATGAATGGGGCCCAAAAGCCCCTGATGGATGAATGGGCACAGATGAGACAAATGTAAATCGGTGTAGGCAACGTGACCCGCATTAATCAGTGTTCGTAAATCTTTGTTTGCTTGATAAGGAATTTTGCATTCAATCGCGTTGGCACGGCTTAAAACGCCATCTATACTGTCACCCGTAGAGGCTCCAGCAAGTAGTTTTATGCGGAAATTTTCTCCCGATTGGTGCAATAATGTCGCACGTTCTCCCAGAGCTTTAGGTACAGCCTTAACGCAACCGGCAGGCGTAAAGCCACTGCACGCTACGCATTGTCCATTTTGAATAAGCACAGCTGCTTCACTCGCTGTTAAATCTGAGAAACGCTTGTCGATGTTATGATGTCCTAGAACAATTGTGTGGCTCATTCAACCTTTTTCGAGTACATTTACGACAAATAAGATTGAAAATCGTTCCAGAATACCTTTTTGATGAAGGCATGTTTTTGTTTAAATTAAGCAAACTGATTGGCATATCTATGAGTGCGGTTATGCTTGTTCCTTTACTGTTTGGAGAGAGCAAAGTATTGGATAAAATTGTGGCGCGTGTGGGAAACGAAATTATCACACAGCAGGATTTAGAAAGTCAAATATACCCGCTTTCCTACCAACCGCAAGATAAGGAAAAAATTCGAAACCTTTGTTTGAATCATTTAATTGAACAAGCATTGCTTTTGCAGGATTTTAACGACCGTAAAGGTAACGTTATCACAAGCCAATTGGACAATCAAATGAGTGCCGTTGTTCAAGATAACTTTCAAGGCGATTACCGTGCATTTATGAGTTATTTAAGAGATAAAGAGCAAAGTTTTGTTGGATTCAGAAATGATTTAAAAAGGTCCATCATTATTCATGCTATGCGCCAGCAAACTTTAAAAAGTTCATTTAACATAAGTCCCCAAGCCGTTATCGACTATTATCGTACTCACTTGAGTGATTTCACGCAACCTGCTTCTGTTTTATTGGAACAAAAGTGCTTTAAAGCAGACTCGCTTCTTGCGGAGGGTGGAATGAAAAAAATTGATTCCTATAATAAAGGCTTACAAGCGGGTAAAAATGTGGCTGCTTTAGCGGACGAATTGGATGAATTCAATTTGTCGAATGCATGGTATACGGCGTCTGAATTGGCTTCTTGTTTGGCAGAAGAAGCTTTTCCATTACCCGTTGATGGCTATTCAAAGATTATTGAATACAATCATCTTTATTTCATTCTGCACATTTTGGATAAACGCGAGGCGTATGTTCGACCGCTTGCGGAAGTGCAACCAATGATCGAAGAATGTTTGCTGAAAGAAATGAATGAGCAGGCTTTTCAACAATGGATTCAAGTGCTTAAATCAAAAATACCCATTGAAATGTGATTGCGTTGTGGTTGAGAAGCTCAAGTTGATACGTTCTCATATGTGTTAAAACTAAAGGTTCGTGCGGTGTTTTTGGGCAACATAAGAACTTGCCAATAACAGGTTTTTATGTGATAAAATGAAATGTTTGAACTCCAATGTTCATAAAATTAATGGGTATAGAAAATGAATCCACGGATGTTGAACAGTTTTTTAGACAAACATAACCATGTGTCTTTTTTTCTTATCCCACGTTAATTACCCGCAAATCGATGGTCTTACGGATGCTGTTTCTCTCACGACTTCAAGTTTGATTTGCATATTTTTTAGTGTTTTATTTTTTTTATACGGGTTGGGATCTCTTATTAATAAGGCTTTTTATAAATTATTCCACAGGCATACCCTACAGAATTCTTGGTGCAAACCGTTTGCGCTTCATTGGGAATGGATACCTTGCATATTGCTATGCTTTGCTTGCATTTTAATTCCGTTGTTTATTCAAAATATATGCCTCAAGTTACTGGCAAACCAACTTCCCATAAATCCCGTTGAACGTACATTGTGTGTAACGTTTTTGGGGCAAATAGGATTGCTTGGATTACTTTATAAAATCCTTTTTCGCACAACGCATACCTTTCCTGAATTTAGCCAAACGCCGTTGAGTTTTTTTCAAAGTCTTGTGCAAAGTTTTACGTATTACTGCGAAGTTTTACCTTTGCTGATTCCCATTACAATCGTCTGGCAAGTTTTTTTGCGGTGGCTTGTGGAACATCAATATCCCGTTGTTTTGGACGAGCAACCTATTGTTCATCTACTTTCCCAAAATACATTGTCGCCTGGATGTCTGATCCTAACTGGAATTAGCGTAATCTGCCTGGCGCCGTTAACCGAGGAATTGTTATTTAGGGGCGTTGTTTATCGCTTTCTCAATACACGTTTTAATCACGTAAGTGCCCTGATGGCGAGTTCATTTTTATTTGCGGCACTCCACTTGCATTTAGCCTCTTTTCTCCCCTTGTTTTTTTTGGGATGTTGGTTGGGGTACGTTTACCGTAGCACGGGAGACATAAAGGTCAGTATTTTTTTACATGCGTTGTTTAATGGAATGAATTACTTGTTGCTCATAACCCTTCAGGGAAACGGAAGTGTTGTTGGATGATTTAAAACAAGGAATTGTTGCCAAATCGGTTACCGAATGGCAGCAAATTGCGACGGATTTTACGCGCTACTGCGCGGATACGTGTTATCTGGCGCTTCACGGAGATTTGGGAAGCGGAAAAACAACGTTCGTCAAGGGACTTGGGATGGCTTGGCATATTCCGTTTATAAAAAGTCCTTCATTTAATCTGGTTGATTTGCATGTGGGAACGCGTCGACTGGCTCACGTAGATGCTTATCGACTTGATCGGAATTTTCTAGAATATTTAGGTTTGGAAGATTTTTTAAAACCTCCTTTTTGTCTGGCCGTTGAATGGCCCGAACTTTTTCCAATTACCGTGAACTTTTCCTACCATTTGTATTTCGAAATAATCGCTGAAGGTCAGCACAAAATTCGATGGGAGCCCTAAGAATAGGTTAAATCAGCGGTTCAAAGGGTCTGCGTTGCCCCAGGCAGGCAAATGCCAAGATGTTTAAAAGGGTTGTAGCTTTTGTACGATACGGTTGGGTGTGTGATGGATTTTTAGTACGCATCAAGCATACGTGCCGTGTGTTATTTTACTGTGACTTGAATTAGAAGTATTGTTATGGATAATAAAAGAAACCGTTTGAACGTTGTAAGCCATAAAAGCATGAGAGGGGTGCGGTAAAAATTGTAGGCTCCGTGGCTGAGTGTCTATTGCAGAAAAAAGTTGCACTTTTCGAAAATTTTTTGGAAAGTAAGCGCATGGCATCTGCGATCGTTGTTCGAGATTTAACCAAGCATTACGGGCGAAAAGTAGCCATTCAGAAGTTAAATTTTGAAGTTCAGCCGGGACACATTGTGGGATTTCTGGGGCCCAATGGTGCCGGCAAAAGTACAACATTGCGCATATTGTGTGGACTTATACCCGCTTCTTCGGGATGCGTTTACATTCACGGTTTACCCATTACAACGCAAGTGAAGCAAATCAAACAATCCATGGGATACATGCCCGAAAATAATCC
>JAIRKR010000063.1 GCA_031260015.1 Puniceicoccales bacterium | reverse complement strand
TCAATCAGTTACATGTATGTTGCACACTGAACTCCTTGCAGGGCAAGGGATGTAGCAAATTAATACTTTTACATACCGTCGCTTCACCAACAAGTGTTTATAGGTACACCCGAAGCCTTTCGTGGTGCACCATAAATCCTTCGGAAAGTTTACTAAGGCTTTCGGAAACCCTCACGCTAACCGACAAAGATTGCGAAAATAGGGGATTGCCGGTGCACAAGACCACGCGCACCTCCGCACCGATGGCTACTACGACCTATCCCGATTTTGACATCGACAGCAGCACGATACGTCGCCTGACAATTCAATTTTATGACCAGGGAAATAGAACATCCAAGGCTAAACCGTCGGGTCAACACGGCGCGGAAATTTGCCTGACAATGAGCGATACGCCGATTGTGGGGATGAAAAATTTAATCTACTCGTCATTCGACACCCACTCGTCGGTTACCCTCAAGTTTGAAAGACACAACCTTGGCAAAAAGGCACGTGGAGTGAAAACGTTCTATATAAGTATATTAAAAATAAAAAATCAATAAATTATTAAACAATTTAAAAACTAAATTATTATGGCTGAGTTCTATGTAAGCGGTCGCATGAAAGTCAAGACCTTCAAAAAAGACTTCAAAGAAGCATTTAACGCTTCATTACGAGTGTACAACGGCAGACGATTATTGAACGAATGGCAACCATATGCTTGCGTACAAAAAATAATTTAACATTAACCGGATAAAAATTTGTATTATGTACAACGAACAATTAGAAAAATTAATTGAACTGTCTCTCGCAGATGGAGAGCTAACAGAAAAGGAAAAACAAGTGCTTTTTAAAAAAGCTGAAGCAGCAGGTATTGACTTGGATGAATTTGAAGTGGTGCTTGACGCAAAGCTGTATGAGAAACAACAAGCACTTAAGAAAACGGACGCGCCAGCGGCTTCAGCACCAAAATCTGATAAATTGGGAGATGTAAAAAAGTGTCCTTCATGTGGAGCGATTGCCCAATCGTTTCAAACCAAATGTTTGGATTGTGGACACGAGTTTAGCAATATTGAGGCAAATACTTCTGCGAACAAACTATTTCACTTACTTGATGCGATTGAAAGCCAACGAAACGACGGTGTAGCGGATGGAGTGTTAAAAAAACTTCCTATTAGTAGAGTATTAGGAATAGGGAATAAAACAGATACAAGAAAAAAAGATATTATCAAAAATTTCCCTATACCTAATACAAAAGAAGATATTTTAGAATTTTTATCTTTGGCCGTTCCCAATGCCAGACAAAAGGGTAATTTTTTTACAAAGGATAATCCTGGAAATGCAGAACATAATGAATTTGTGCCAGTTTGGAAAGCAAAATGCGAGCAAATAGTTATGAAAGCGCGTTTTTCAATGAAAGATGACAAAAAGACCCTTGCGGAAATTGAAAATTATGCACAACAATTAGGAATTAAATAATCATCATGGGACTATTTGGAAATAAATCAGAAGGCGGATTAATGGATGTAATCCGCTGCGATGAACAGGAATATCTTGTGTGGAAGTGGCGGCCGTCGGGAGAAGCCAACAGTACAAAAAAAGAAAATGCTATCCGTTATGGCAGCAATTTGCGTGTCAAAGAGGGAGAACTGGCTGTTTTTGTTTATCAACAAAAGGATGGCTCCATGCAGGATTTTATACTTGGACCTTATGACCAAACAATTAAAACAGCCAACTTCCCGGTACTGACCAGTATTGTTGGGCTTGCTTTTGGGGGCGCTTCCCCGTTTCAAGCGGAAATCTACTTTATCAACTTGTCGGGCAATGTACAAATAAAATTTGGTATTCCATACTTTGATGCCTTTGACCCAAGATTTTTAGATTTTGCCGTACCAATGGCTGTAAGAGGCACGATAACATTTAATATAACCGATTACAAAGGATTCATAAAGCTCAACCGGTTAATAAATTTTGAACTGGACGATTTCAACAGGCAAATTAAAGATGCGGTAACGAAGTATGCGAAGGGTGTAATTGCCAATATACCTGCCGATAATGGTATTCCTGTACTTCAAATGGAGCGCAAGATTTTAGAGATAAATGACATTATTACAGCGCACTTAAAACCCCGCCTCGAAAATGATTTTGGTGTAAACCTGAAAGGATTTGATTTAGCGGCTATCGAAGTAGATAAAGAAAGTGACGGGTATAAAGAACTAAGGAAGGTTACTGCGCAACAAACAACAAAAATAGTAGAATCCCAAACGGATGTAAGCATCAAAAATTTGCAGGACATACAAAATATTAACGCTAAAAATATGGAGGAAACTTTGCGTGTTCAAAGAGAAGAAGCGCAAAGGGCGCAAAAGCTGCAAACAGAAACCAATTTTATGGGGGCTCACGCATTGAATCAGCAAACAGATGTATTAAAAACTGCTGCAAACAGTCTGGGAGAAATGGGTGCAATGAACATGGGTGGCGGCAATGGAGGAATGAATCCGGCAGGTATGATGACCGGTATGATGATGGGCGGCGCTATGGGTGGTCAAATGGCAAACATGATGAATCAAATGGGACAAAATATGCAACAACAGCAAAATACGCCTCCCCCTCCCCCACAAATACAGTATAATATTTCTGTTAATGGACAAACATCAGGTCCTTTTAATTGGCAACAACTTCAACAAATGGTACAAAGTGGACAATTAACAAGAGAGAGTTACGTATGGAAACAGGGAATGTCTAATTGGGAGGTGGCAGGAAATGTACCCGAATTATTATCTTTATTTAATGTAGTATCTCCGCCGCCGCCACCACCACCGTCGCCACCACCAGTTGGTCAATAATATAAAAAGTGGAGTTCAGAAACCACTGATAAAAAACGGGGCGAATTCTGAAAAGCCTACGAGTAGGAGTAAAAATTAAAATACAATTTATATGTTAGAAAAAAAATCTGTCGGCAAAAAAGCCGCAAAAAGCATCGTAAAATTTTTTGTAAGTCTATTAATGTGTTTAATATTGATAGCCATTACATTTTTTGTAATTGGAGTAGCTATATTTGAATTTATGTTTTCGGATGTTGAGACTCCTGTCACATTGACTATAGGCATAGCCTTATCCGTGATTTATGCTATAATAGTTTTTGTAATTCCTTATCTACGAAAAATGGGAAGTGTAAAATGGTTTGCTATTTGTGCATTGGGTGATGCTATATGGTGGACTTATTTATTAATTACTGCATAAATTTGACAGTTATGAACGAAGATAGTTTTTATTCAATTAATCGTTTAGTTGAATTTGGAATAGGCTTATCCGTTGCTCAACAAATGGTAAAAACCATGAATGATGCAATAAACAATATGCGAATTCCGGGTACAATGAATCCGATGCAAGCAATTCCTCAAGTTACTTATTATGCTATTATAGATAATCAGCAGATGGGACCATTTTCCGAACAGGATTTATCTCGTTTGATTACGGACAGGAAAATTACAAAAGAAACATATATCTGGAAACCTGGTATGCCAAAATGGGAAATTGCTGAAAAATTACCTGAAGTATTAAAATGGGTTGCTTTATCGCCCCCACCATTTCAACCAAATAAATAATTATGCACAATGAAATTTAATTTAATAACAACAATTATTGCTATAGCAATTTGTCTATTGATTGCTTATGGATTTTATGCTTTTTTTGATGGGGAACAAAAACTTCTGTTAAGTGTCGGTAGTTTTTTATTCCTTACATTAACTCTGATTACAGTAATCGGAATAAAATTCGACCAATCGCGAACAACAGTAAATGTTCGTGTAGTTTCGGGCATTTTTTTTATTATAGCATTAATAAGT
Source organism: Puniceicoccales bacterium (assembly GCA_031260015.1). Lineage (GTDB taxonomy): Bacteria > Verrucomicrobiota > Verrucomicrobiia > Opitutales > UBA9783 > CABUVL01. Next base: position 4,564 of record JAIRKR010000063.1, on the reverse strand, counting down.
AATTTTATATTTTTATTTTGTCAATTTTCAAATCCAGTCTATATACTGACAAATGGAATATTACTGCTTGTATTCATTTTTATAGTCTATTCAATCAGTAAAACAAAAGTCTGATATTATTATAGGATTTGCAATTGTATTAAACATTATATTGTAGCATAAATAAATAGTGGCAAGATGGTGTTACTATCTGACATTTTGCATGACCGGTTTCTATGTCTTTTACTTTTGTCGGACTGTAATCGTTTGTGACTTTTAAATTCTGGGGCGAATTCTTTGCAGAAATTATCGTCCGAAATACACCAACAACACCGATATATCGGCCGGCGATACTCCCGGTATGCGCGAGGCCTGCCCTATTGTGTCCGGACGATGGCGTTTCAATTTTATACGTGCCTCCATAGAAAGCGACGATAATTTATCGAAATCAAATGTGGCAGGAATACGCACTTTTTCCAAGCGATTCATCTTATCGGCCAGCAATCGCTCCCGCTCGATATAACCACTATATTTCAATAAAATTTCGGCGACCTCAATTATTGTCAAATTTGTTCCACGTGGAACAAATGTCTGCGCCCAGAGTTTACCAGCCTCAGAAACCGATAAACCGGAATCGTCATAACAGGCGCTCAGAAAGGATGCTATCGAAAATTCGGGACGGCATAAAATAGCTACAAATTTCCGACTACGGGTAATCGGAGTCGAGCGAATCTTCTCCAAATACGTATTTATCTCCTCCGGCTTTATGGATGTTTCTTTGAGAATAGCTGTCCATTTTTCAATGGCTGCTTTCTTTTGTATGCATATTTCATAGCGATCGCGGGAAGCTAAACCAATAGCATAAGAAAGCTCCGTAAGCCGCATATCTGCATTATCTTGTCGCAACAAAATCCGGTATTCGGCTCTTGAAGTAAACATGCGATAAGGCTCGTCAACCCCTTTTGTAACAAGATCATCTATTAACACCCCGATGTACGCCTGATCGCGGAGAAGAATAAGCTCCTTTTTCCCCCCTATTTTTAAATGTGCATTTACGCCAGCCATCAATCCTTGTGCTGCGGCCTCTTCATAGCCGGTAGTGCCGTTTATCTGTCCGGCAAAATATAAATTTTCAATCCGCTGTGTTTCCAACGTATGCTTTAACTGGACTGGTGGAAAATAATCGTATTCAATTGCATATCCCGGACGGAAAATAGCCGCCTTTTCCAATCCCTCTATTGAACGCAGCGCACGCAGTTGTACATCCATCGACAACGAGGACGAGAAGCCCTGGATGTAATATTCATTGGTCGCCCATCCTTCAGGTTCTAAAAATAATTGGTGGCTATCCTTATCGGCGAATGTCTGCAGTTTGTCTTCAATACTTGGGCAATAACGCGGGCCAATCCCTTTGATCACGCCGGTAAAAAGTGGCGAATCGGCAAAACCTTCCTGCAAAATAGCATGTACTTTTTTCGACGTGCGAGCAATATAGCAACGCCGTGACGAAGCTCCCTCCGGGTCAAATGTTCCACGTGGAACACTTGAGAGATACGAAAAGGCAGAAGGAGGATTATCGCCCTCCTGTGGCGTCAATTTAGAAAAATCGATTGTGCGGCCATCCAGCCGGGCAGGAGTGCCTGTTTTCATTCGGGCGACTTCAAATCCCATCTCGCGAAGTTGCTCCGAAATCCCATACGAGGCTAACTCGCCTATCCGACCGCCGGCTATTTGTACTTTCCCGATGTGTATTATCCCGTTTAGAAACGTCCCGTTGGTCAGGATTACAGCCGCAGCCTTGAATACAGCGCCCAAAAGTGTTGTAATACCAATAACTTTATTACTTTCAATCAGTAATGACTTTACCGTATCTTGCCAAAAAAATACATTAGGTGTACTTTCCAGCATTTTTCGCCATTCTGACGAGTAAAGCGCCCGGTCGCACTGCGCACGAGGGCTCCACATGGCCGGCCCTTTCGAGCGGTTGAGCATCCGGAATTGAATCGTACTGCGGTCGGTTACAATGCCGCTATAACCGCCCATCGCATCAATCTCGCGCACTATTTGCCCTTTGGCAAGGCCCCCCATGGCCGGGTTGCACGACATTTGCGCAAACTTAGTCATATCCATCGTAATGAGCAGCACGCGCGAACCCATATTCGCCGCCGCCGCCGCCGCTTCGCATCCGGCATGACCCGCACCGACAACAATTATATCAAATTTTCCTTGCATCTTTTTTTTGCAAAAATAGTGAAAAATTTGACACGACAGGAATGATGAATTGCCTTTCTGAACTTACTAAACGTCATCGAGCATTATGACACTATATTGTAAAATGGCGCTGAACCTCAACTGTCGGTCATGGCTGACGAAACTTTGTCGCTGTACCGAAGTGGAGTACGGCTAATGGAAAATGGTGGCTTATTTGCTGCAAGTATAAAATTATGGTTGCACTTTGTGTTCGTATTCTTCCAGTTTTCGGGCGGTTTTGGCGGCTTGATTCAGGATTTCTTCTTCGCCTTCGACTCGACGGTTTTCCATCAGAATCCGTCCGTCACAAATCAGGGTGTCTACACAATAGCCGTGCGAAGCAGCATATATGAGATTCGAGACAAAATTAAACCGGGGGGTAAAAGCCGGCGTTTTCAAATCAATCAGACACAAATCGGCGAGCCGTCCGGATTCGATTTTTCCGGCATTTATATGCAGCATTTCCGCGCCGTTTTCGGTCATACATTGCAAGGTCTCGTTTGCCGGCATCGCCGTGGAGTCTTTTCGCCAGCCCTTTTGCAATAAAGAGGCTATTTTCGCCGCTTCGAGCATATCCAAATTGTTGGACGACGCCGCCCCGTCTGTGCCGATGCTCGTCAATATGCCGGCAGCCTTCATTTCTTTGTATTTAAATGCATGTCCCGATCCTAATTTTAAATTGGAATTGGGATTATGCACGACCGTTACCCCATGCGCGGCCAATAACCGGATTTCTTCGTCGTCGACATAGAGGCAATGCGCCAGTACAAGGCGCGGCGATAACAGTTTCAAGCGGTGTAAATACCGAACCGGACTAAAGCCGAATCGGGTTATCGAATTGGTATATTCCGTTTGGGTTTCGGCCAGATGCAAGTGAATGAGGACGTCGTTTGCCGTAGCAAAATCGTGCACCCACCGCAGCGTGGCTGCCGAAACGGTATAAATTGCATGGGGAGCAATAGAGCACGTGATGCGGTCGCAACGACTCATCGCCAGAGAGCGCTCCGTCTCGCGCTTGTAGCGTTCCGCCACGTCGTCCTTGAAATAATCGAAAATGGTTGCGCCCAAGACAGCCCGCAACCCCATTTCTTCTACTGCCCGAAGTACCGCCGGGAAACGCATGTACATATCATTGAAGGTCGTCGTGCCGGTCTTAATCATTTCTAAACAAGCTAACTTTACTCCCCAATATACATCTTCATCCGTTATTATTTTTTCGTATGGCCAAATTTTTTCAGCCAGCCACTGTTCTAAGGGAATGTCGTCGCCAAAACCGCGAAAAAGCGTCATGGCGGCATGGGTATGACCGTTTATAAACCCCGGAACGACGGCTTTCATCGTGCCGTCGATCACCGTATCCGCTTCGTCGGGCAGCCTCTCCCCTACCCTTTTAATATACTTCCCGTCGATGAAAATATCTATCGGCGAGTGATTCCATTGTACGTTTTTGATTAAAATACTCATTTGTTTATATTATTTTGCAGGCGCCGGCTATTCAAGCTGTTCCTTGTTTTAAAAATTATTGTTCTTGCAAATATACAAAAGTTTTCAAAAATGTTGACCAAATTTTCGGATTGCCCGAATAGCCATTCGGAAAAACAGACGCCACAGCCGTAAATACCCTATTGCGCTTCGACAGTGAACATTCTCTGCTCAGCAATCCCAAATTGAACTTCAAAACGTCGATTTGGTACTTCCGAACTCCAAAATTGGAGTTCGGAACTCCAACGCCGAAGCTCCGAACTCCTACGCCGGGGTTCGGAACTCCAAGATATAGATGTTCGGAACTCTAACGTCGGGGTTCTGGACTTCAATTTTGGAGTTTTGAACTCCAACGTCGAAGCTCCGAACTCCAAAATTGGAGTTCGGAAGTACAAAATCGAAGTTTTGACGTACAAAATTGAAGCTCCGAACACCAAAATTGAAGTTCCGAACACTAAAATTGAAGCTCGGAACTCCAAAATTGAAGTTCGGAACACTAATTTTGGAGTTCGGAAGTACAAAATCGAAGTTCGGAACTTCAATGCCGGAGTTCGGAACTCCAACGTCGAAATAGAAACAAAGGCGCCTGCCTATAGGGGATTTGCTTTGCCACCGCCAGCACTTGTTCAAAGAAATTTTCGTCTTTCATGAGAGATTTTTTGTTCAGAAATAAAAATCAGTACGCTTCAGAAATTATCTGATAATATTGCTCTATCGTCTTTTTTACATCAAACGTCTGTTCTATCTTTTTTCGTCCGGAAAGCCCCATTTGCAAACGTTTTTCTTTGCTCATCAAAATAATTTTCCGCATAGCTTCCTGTAAACTTTTCGCATCTTTAACTTTGCAAAGGAA
>JAIRKR010000008.1 GCA_031260015.1 Puniceicoccales bacterium | reverse complement strand
TTGCAATGGCTTGTGTTCGGGCGAGGTTATATCACACCCGAACACAGGATTTTATGAATAGCGTTCGGCTAATATTTCTGCTATCGCTTTTGTTTCTCTAAGGTTGCGGCCGGTGGTTTGAACAACTAAGCCGAGACCTTTATCCGTATCGGTTAATACAATCTCAACCAGTCCGCCGGATTTTACGCTACGGATGAATTTGTTTTCGTATGGATTATATGGTGAAGAATTGACGATTTTCACAACATAAGGTGAATGTACCAATCGTTCTGCAAATTTTTGTAAAACATCTTTCCCATGGTCGTCTCTCAAAGAAATGCGCTTGCTTGTAACAGGAACATTACACTCTATCAATTGTATTTCCGTAGCCTGCTCTTTCCATTCCAAGAATGCTTTTTCTTCAAAATGTTCAGGTTTGGATGCGGATAAGATTTTCACATTTCCTTCTTCATCTCCCTCTATCTGTAAAGAGAACAGCAACGCACTCCAAAATGGTTCAGAGCAAAAGCCAATGCCTATTGTTCGATATAAGTAGGCTGCGGCTAACCCGTGAACACGCAATTTACTCCCTTCTTTTAAAATATAAAAATTGTTTTGTATGTATCGGGCTTCTTCCTGGGTATCATCGTCAATAAAGGGATAGCGATAGATACTAAGCATAATAATAGCGAGCGTTTTGGCACGCGAATCTCTCAAAAAATCATTCAAGGTATAGCTATCTTCCAAAGAAATTTGGTCAAATACTGTGTGGAAACGAATACGCTTAAAACCATGTTGTTCTGAAGCCTTGTACGTTTCTACAAATTGTTTAATTCGCGAATAACAACTTGTAAAATCCTTTGCATACGGCCGGCATGTTAATTCGTTAAAGACAAGTTCCATTATACAAGTTTTAGCAATTGGTTAGCCCATTCGTCCAAAAGATTTTCCGGATATTCGCTCAGCGTTCCGTTTTTATCTATTGCAATATCGGTAATTTTAGCATACTGTTCCATGTCGGCAACCACTTTTGAGAAATAAAAAGCAACTACCTTATCTTTATTGAGGTCAGCTTCTTTTACCGCCACCCGAATACCATTTAAAATATGGTCGCTATGCGTTTCGATGATCACCTGGATATTTTCATTTTGGGCAACACGAGCAATTAGCTTTCCCAATTCCGCCTGTCCGCGAGGATGGATATGCGACTCGGGATTTTCGATAATGATAAGTTCGCCCGGACGCGCCGACAGTAATGCCGTTACCACATGAAGCGCATAAGATATACCAAACCCCACATTTTCGGGCTTGAAATTATTGGTTGCGCCTAACGTTGGCTGTTTAAATTTATACTCCAATAAAATCAAATCAGAAGAAATTTTAGAAGTTTGAACCCTCACTCCCGGAGAAATTTCACCCAGCCACAAGTTAATTTGACTTTTTAACGTCCTGTCAATTTTTGTTTCCCCTTTGTCTTCATATTTTTCTGTGTCCTTATGTAAAAGATTGTCGAAAAGCACCTCTTCGTTGCCCCTCAGCTCTATGTAGTGGGCGGTGTACTGTCCGTATTTACCAAGGCTATTCGCGTCTTTCACACTTGTATAGCCGGCAATGTTCACCGATTTTGGCTCTATCCGCTGTGCATTCAGGTACTGAAAATTGTTTGTAAACAGTGGCTGTCCGGCATTTTGCTCCAGATAATCACTCCCCTCTTTTATCAAGTTATTTTTTAACAAGTCGGTTTCTGCCAGATAATCAAAATCCATTTGATAAAAATCAGCGCCATCAAATTGGAGTGTAATAGACATTTGACGAGGATTGTATTGATAAAAAACATCTTTGGCTGTGCCTGCATTTACCAGCCCATTGTCGCCTCCATTTAATTTCAGTTCTCCTTTGGATAGCTTATCCGACTGCCTGAGCAAAAGCAGGGCTTGAATAAATGAAGATTTTCCCTGCCCATTGAGGCCAAGCAAAATATTTAGATTCCGCAGAGGAAAATGCTTCTTTTTGATAGACTTGAAATTTCTCAATTCAATCGACTGTATCATGGCGTTATAAGTATTTTATTTATCAATTCTTTAATCATTTTATGCCGGTAAATTGTTCGTTTTTTGTCACCGGTTGAACTGGTAACCGCAACGAAAAAATCTCCCTGCTTATGCAGTTCATTGTACAGCGCTCTCTTTACGCTCTTTTTTCTCCGCAATAAAACCGCTCTCTTTGCATCCGTCAACATGGCAAATTGTACGGAAATGGCGTCAAACAACGCTTTATTTATTGGTGGAAGCTTGCCATATTCGTAATAAACTTTTCGAAACGCCTCTTTGTCAAAAATTTGCCACGACAATATCATTGCCTTTTCAAAATCCAACCTGATTTTTTCAATCTCCTTTTTCGTTTTACTGTAAATAGCCGACATGGCATTACTCATAAACGTATCCAGATCCTGACCATACTCTTTCGTCCCATAATTCGCTGTCCCAAACAAGTAGAAGCACAAAAAACGGTTGACGAAATCCCTGTCCAGCATCCTTGATGTATCTATTTTACCTCTGGTGGCTTGCAGGAAATGCTCATTTGTCGCCAATTCTGCAATAAACTGCGCCGGTCGTCCCTGAAAAAGCGCATGGCGTATTTCCTGCGGCTCTAAAATTAACCCGCCGGTATTGATGCGCTTAAAAATGTTATATTTTACATCTATTGGCGTTCCGGGTAATATTTTATAAATTATGACTTGCGTTTCCTCTATTGCCGTTTGAAGGTTAGAAGGGAGTTCGTCCCACGTTTTACCATTGAACTGTGTCAGAAACTCAAGATTGGTGAGCTTGAGCTTTTTATCAACCACAAAATTCCTTATGCTGCTTAAACGCTGTAAACCATCCACTACCAACCAATTATTTTCATCGGTGGCGTCAAAATAAAATGCGGGCAACGGAAATTGTATCAGCATAGACTCTATCAGCCGGCTTTGCTTGGTAGCGTTCCAAAGATCCGGGTTACGCTGAAAATACGACTCGGTATTAAGCTGTACGGTCTCGTTCCCAATACGTCTTATCAGCGTATCAAGCGAAGGGGTTTTTGTCTCAATGTTAATTTTCGTGGGGTCAAAAGGCCTTTCCATCAAAGGAACCTGCTCGTCTATCTGCTCCTTTTCTACCTCTTCGACACCCGGCACATTATCCTGTAATTCCATTTCCATTACAACTATTTTTTTATTTCATGCCACAAAGTTACAATTTTTCTTCGGATATTTAATTATCCGAGTGCTTTTACCTTACCCGCACCCGCACGGTGTCATTTTTATAAGTAAAGCGGACGGGCGCGATTTTTTCGAGGTCGAGCAACACTTTTTCCAGCAGCGTATTTTCGGACGTAAACGTGTAGGAGTACGTGTGGGCGCGAGGGTCTTCTACCACAAACGGCACATCATACCA
>JAIRKR010000003.1 GCA_031260015.1 Puniceicoccales bacterium | reverse complement strand
CCTCCTGTTTGTAAAGTATTACGGATAGGTTCCATGCGAGACTCTTTGAGAAATGTGCTCCAGTCTCTTTTGCGTGCATCCCAAGCATTCATGCCGTCGCTAACCACCCTACTTGGATTTTGTGCTATTGGTGACGATAGAAATGAAACAACGTGGGCAAGTTCATGGGCAAGCTTGTAAGTTTCGTTTGTAATATTGCTGGGTGCGATATCGGAATTTGTTGTCAGGGTTTGACCGTTAAAAACCCACCTTGTAATATTTTCTTCACTTGTTGTTGAAGGCATACCAATATAAATTCTCTTATTACCTTCAATATATATAGCCCTAATTGTATCTTCACTTTTAAAAGCGTAAGGTTCAGTTTCACCTTCAATAAACGTGATTGTGTAGCCTTGGCTTTCAAGTTTTTCCTTGCAGGTTTCCCATATGGTGCGCACATTCACGTTTGAGCTATTAGTAAAGCTGTTTAATATTAGCCTTATTTTGTCTGGGGAAAGAAATCTGTAGCGATTGGTGCGCTCAAGCTCTGTTGTTCCCTTGGTTACAATAAAACATGGCAATACCTCAGTTGAGGTAGCAACACTAGAAGAAGTAGAATGGCTTACATTAGAAACACTCATATTAATATAAAACGACATCAATTAAAACCTTTTAGGGCAAAATTTTTATTCCTTTTTCTTGCAATTTTATGCAATTTAAATAGACACACATACATGAATAAAAATTTTGTATTGTGCATATTCTTTACCTTTGTATCCATTTTAGGCTCTCCCCATTGGAGTTATGCGGGTCCCTTATCCGACATTATGGATAATAACCTCGAACATCTTTGTCAAATTGCAAGACTTTTACTAAAAGATGGACCTTATCAAGCGAGCGGCAAAGCGATGGATGATTACGATAAAATCCCTTCGCGGGAATTGTGCACAAAGATTGAAGGAGACATGCATTTCTTATGTTTTCACAACGACCGCGATTTTGCCGATTGCTGTTGTAGGCTAAACCAGATTTTATACATCGAGAGTAAGAACGTGAACTTGACGTCCAAAGCGAAGCTGGAAACTTTAAAGGCTTTGCGTTGTATTTTGGTATATTTACATGAATCTCAAAATGCGATCGCCTATTTACTACGATCGTATATGGACGAAGAAGACTATAATTTTTTAAAGAAATTTGACGCATTACTTTACGTACAGGCGATCAATCTGTTACTTGAACAAAATAAAACAAACGTGAAGCATAGTGCGGCATGTCTTCTTTTGTAAGCCATTTGCATAAACCTATTCAGAAAACCTAGGTTTTCTGAATAGGTTGCGGTATGTAAGCCGGATTCTGTACATTGTTAAACAATGCCACGTTCATTTATCTAACAATTTTGCAATTGTTTTCTTTCGAATGCGCCAAACCCGAAACTCTAGGACGGGCCATCCAGCTTCCTATTTTGTCTTGCACCCGATTGGGTTTGTCCTGCCATTGCTATCACTAACAACGCGGTGGTCTCTTACACCCCCTTTTCACCCTTACCGACAAGCGGCGGTTTGTTTTCTGTGACACTTTCCATACAAAAGACTTGACTCTTTTGCCCCTTACTTTCGTAAGGAATCTTGCCCTTTGGTGTCCGGACTTTCCTCTTCATATTTCGAGATATAAAGCGAACGTGCTACCGCAAAATGCAGTTCCTATTCACGCCTGTTTAGAAAAAAAGTAAATGCTTAAAATAGAAAAAGTTAAGGGGAGTACGTTATTTTCAAAGATTACAACTGAAAATAGGTCATCCCCATAGGCATTTTGATATGTGGGTACACGTTGGTAAACATTGAATTATCGATGATCAAAATGAAAGACATATTTTTTTGACAAAAAAGAAACGGGCCCACCAGGATGCCTAAACCGAATTGTCTTATATTTTGCAAAGCCCTAAAGTTCTGACACCGTTAATGCGACAGTATTGCCGGCAAACATATTACTGCCATCGTTGGCCCAACAAGGCTTCCAAGCAGAGACTCTTAGGGTTTCTCAAAATAATTGCGTGGCTGCTTTATAACAGGTATTAACTCTCCTTATTGCTTCGTAATCAACATCCACTTGCTCGACGATTCTAAATCGTCGACATTGAAAAGAAAAGTTCGATCTTTAGAATTTTAAAACACATAAGTTATCCACCCTACATTTGTAGATCCAAATCTTAACTCGCATTTCCGCTGAACTTCACCAGGAATGCCTTCATAGATCTCATCTTGGTGGCAAGAGGCGGAATCGAACCGCCGACACAAGGATTTTCAGTCCTCTGCTCTACCGACTGAGCTATCTCGCCAAACTTTGACATCCTCAACACAACGAAAAAGCCCATGGGAGTCAACTGCGTTTTTTGTAAAATTGTACGCAGGAAATGGTGGAAAACATTACGGGGGAAAAGCGTCATTTTTTTGATATTGTAATATCTTTGCCCCTATTGATGGTTTCATTTATAATCGCTTGATCCGCAACGGTCTTTGTCTTTCTATTCAATGACACCACCCTGCGGCTTTCGTTGCAATCCAATGGTATCTCGAAAAATATGTTTAAGCCCGTAAAAATGAATACCATGTACATAGCAGATTGAGAGGTGGAATCATAAATCGTCGAACCATGACCGTAGGGGATCATGCATGCGTGCCTTTATATTATGTTTTCATAATAGCACCACAGCGTTTATGCACCGAAATAGGACGTTTTCGTGGCGTCCATTTTTTTGATAATTGTGGCATGAAATAATATCTTAAGAATACGTTAACGCATGATGTAACCCATACCTACTCGTACTTTAAGCGTGACCAGGTCCTTTGTACATTTGGGTGCGATGGTCTATAAGCTTCGGAAAGTCCTTCGAGAGAAATTACAGGTTGCACGGCATAGGATCTGCATTGAACGACCACCGTAGATGGTTATGTTAACATCACCGTTTCTTCTTTTGGTATAAAAGGAAAAAAGCAAGAATGCTACCTATCGGTAGCATTCTTGTAAGTAGAAAGTAGGGATATAAGATTTAATATCTACAACCATAGCCTCTAAAACGATGATAACAACCATACGGAGGAGGTGCAAAGTCCGCATGGCAACCAAATCCATCGAATTCATCTTCGCAACCAAAGAGGAAAGGACGATCAAAATGTGGTGGCGGAACACCCTGTCCATGTACTATAGGATGAAATCCCTGCGCTAATTGTCTACCTGCAGGTACAACCCCATAACGGCCTCCATCATCTCTTGCGATATGAAATCCTCTCGCTTCCAACACGTCTCCCATGTCCCCCACAAGCGCGTCCAGCTCTCTTGGGTTTGCACGCCGCGCATACCCCACAACATCATCGTGTTGTTTTCTATGGCGTGCTGCACGATCTCTCATCTGGTCCTCCAAGTATGCATCCTCGTCATCCGAATCTACATCCATCCTCCAACAACCGTACGGATCACCACATCCAAAATACTGCGTATCTTGTGTATGACCCGTTGCAGGGCAAACTCTACCTCTATGGTCTCTGTTACAATGATTGCACCACCCGGCATTCAGGGTAACTACACCCATCAAACCTGCCGCCACAAGGCTTGTTTTTAGAAACTTACTCATTATTTGCTTCATTTTGTTTTATCTACTCTATTTTAATTAAAGTTATTAATTAAAGTTATATAATATAAAATTATAGATAATCTACTCTTGGGTAAGGGTATTGGGGATATGCTTTAAACAAGTTGTAATAAGAATAAATTCATGGATCTTTAAATATCGTTGGTTATATGTCTCCCAAAGGCTTTTGCCGTTTACTCTAGCTATTCAAGCACACGCTTAAACGATGCTTCAATCAAAGAAATTGCTCCCATGAAAGCAATATTCTCTAGATGAGAACGCAAAACACACTGCATGTAAAATGATTGGCAAAAGGTCATGTGTTATCGATGCCTTCGGAACGTTTTTCCAAAATAACCCTTTGTTAATTATTTTCAGTTAAACAAAATATCACTTATCATTTTCCATTTTGAGGTAAGC
>JAIRKR010000032.1 GCA_031260015.1 Puniceicoccales bacterium | reverse complement strand
AAAATCTTCCGTATTTATCAGTTTAATAACCCTATACATCCATCGATTTATAAAAACAAAATTCCCCAAATCTCCCGTTGCATTCACCATTATTACCTTAGCATGTCTCACGTATATTTTACAAAAGATAATGGACATTCATATTCAAGTTTTGACCCCCATTGACATGAGTGCGTGGCATACATCGTGGGTTGGTTTGAGTTTAGACAACTTAAATCTTATGGCCGACTCGGCTTTAATACTAAGTTTTATTTGTCTTGTAGATAGCACCATCGTATTGAAAACTTTATCATCGCGCATCGGCCAAAAAGCAAATGTTAATCAAATGGTTTTTGGATTAGGGCTTGCTAATGTTTTCTGCGGTCTTTTTTCAGGCATGCCCGTTTCTGCATCTTTGATACGGTCGTCTACAAATTATACCAGTGGTGCCAGAACTGCATTTGCAAGCCTATTTTGTGGATGTTTTTGTCTCTTGTGCATCGCTTGTTTAGGACCATTTTTTTATTATATCCCTAAGGCTGGCCTTGCAACGCTCATTATTATTTTAGCCTGTGGTCTTTTGGATAAGCATATCCTGAAGGTGATAATTACATCGACTCGGTCCGACGCATGCGTGTTTTTTGTAACCCTCGTTGTTGCCTTTTTATTTCCTCTTAGTACGGCCATTTACATGGGGGCATTCTTGTCCATCGCTTTGTTTTTAAAAAAAGCGGCCGTCCCTGCATTTTTTGAATGCACCTATAACGAAAATAATGAAGTTAGCGAAGTTGATCCAGATACTCCTCTCCTCAAACAATCAGAAATTACAATCATACACATGGAAGGAAACTTATTTTTTGCTTCTTCGGAAATCTTTCGGGATCAAATGAGGATGATTAGCGAAAGGCCTTCTTTAAAAATTGTCATTCTTAAAATGCGCAATGTGATGCATATCGACGCAACTTGCATCCTTGCTTTTGAAGAATTGCTGCATTACATGTACCTCAATCATCGTGTCTTGATTTTGAGTGAAGTTAGCAAATACACGCTCAAAACACTTCGGCGCTCCAAGCTAACCGAGTTGATAGGATTAGAGAATATTTTTACCGATAAACGCAGCCAATCCAATTTATCAACAGCCCTAGCTTTAAAACACGCACAAAATATTATGGGAGATAAAAATTTCTATGTCCGTGTTTTGGTGGTCAACAATAAAAAGAAATGCGTCCAAACAACCGCAGGGACGGGCTCAGAAGTACAACAAAAACCAGCGCTTCAACACGTTCAAAATACTGAAAAGCCGTAAATATGAAGCATCTTTCTTTTTTGGAACGATACGGCCGTTTAGCTCAAATATTTCAGAAAAAAGATCTGGATGATACGGTTGTCAATTTTTTAGACACGCATGCACGTGAAACTTTATTTGTGGCTTATTCCGGTGGGCCCGATTCCTCATGCCTCTTATATCTCATAAGATTGCATTGGCCACAAAATGCTTGCATCTTACTTCATTACAATCATAAAGTGCGACAAGCCTCCGATGAGGAAGCAAGTCACATGCGTTTATTGGCCCAACAATTGGATTTGCCCATAGAAATTGGTGAACGAGATTTAAATCAGTCGGCAAGAGATGAACAGCAGTTAAGAAATTTACGTTACAACTACTTTGCACATGTACTCACCCAACATCGAGGTCGATGCTTAATCTTGGGACACCATCAAGACGATTTGTTTGAAACATTTCTAATGCGACTTGTGAGGGGGAGTAGTATAGAAGGGTTAATGGCCCCAAAACCTATTCAATATTTTTCGAATTATCAGATTCGATTGCGCCCTTTACTCACACTTTCTAAGGCCCAAATTACGGAAGCATGCAATACGCTCAACATACCCTATAGGACCGATGAAACAAATGCGAATGCGATTCACTTGCGTAACCGTGTTCGACACCACTTATTGCCTTGCATGGATCGCATTTTTGGGGTAAATCGATGGCGTCCAGGGTTCCAAAAAACATGTGAGCTCATTTTAGAACAACAACAAGATTTGGATACCATTTGCAATCTTTATGGGTTCGGGGAAAAATTAACACAAGTGTCCATTGCAAGCGAATGGATTACATCCATGCCACTTTACCTGCAGCGTAAATTTATCACGGAATGGTTCATGTCTTTCGGCATCAAAACGATTACATTTTCAATGGTTGAGAAAATACTGCATGCTCTAAAACACGGGACTGAACATTATTACCTACCCCTCAATTCCAAATACCGCATTTGTATTCAAGACGGCCAAATACAATGTCAATCGTACTTATCCCTCCATGGCAACAAGCTGCACATGCACTTTCCAATTGCAAGTCACATTTATTTTCCTCATAAAGCTTGTTTGGGCGGATCCTTTAAAAACTTGTCTGCAGCCGATAAAGAAAAAATCTTTTCGGGATACTATGCGGATACAGATTGCACGTTTTTGGATGCTGTAAAATTAACACAAAAATTGTACGTACGATCTTGGCAACCGGGAGATCGCTATCGTCCCATTTATTTCGACCATGAAAAAAAAGTTAAAAATTTATTTGTAGAACGTAAAATAAATCATTCCACTAGACACCAAGTGCCTATTATTTGCGATGATGACAACCAAATTATTTGGATTCCAGGATTACCGCCGGCGCACTATTTTAAGGTGGAACCGCAAACAAAATTATCTGTTTTTTTAACTTATAAAATTTGGTGAAATAGTATAAAACTATGTCAAAATGAAAAAAAAGGTAAATAGCTCTGATAAAAACAATCTCCAGCAGAAATCGTTCAAGCCTAAAAGTTTTCTTGTATGGGGAATCATTTTGTTATTTTTGTTGCTCTTAAATTCTCTGGCATTGACACCAGAAGGTAGACTGAACCTCACCGTATCGCAAGTATTAACGATGGCACGACAGCATCTCATCGAAAATGGTGAAATTCAGTCGGATGCTACCGGAGGACACCAATGGTATAAAATGAAAGGGCGTTTGAAAAACGATGTTGAAAAAATTTATAGCATTTTACAGGACGACGCCACCAACATTTGGGCAAAGCAAATGCGAGGCCAAGGAACGCGTAACGCAGTTTCGCTACCCCTTCATTTTGAAGCTACGGGACGGCTCACCGACGCTCGATTTAACGAACTTTTGGACGGAAATTTGGGGTTTCAATTTAAGGAACGTCCCGCAAGTACGTTGTTATCTTCCATACTTATTAATGTCCTACCCTTTTTGATTATTTTAGGTGTTTTATACCTCTTATTCATGCGGCAAGTTCGCATGGCTGGGAAAGGAGCCATGGGATTTGGACGTAGTCGGGCACGATTATTGCAGGAAGATAAAAAGAAAGTTACGTTTAAAGAGGTGGCTGGGTGCGATGAAGCTAAAGAAGAGGTGAAAGAAATTGTCGACTTCCTCAAAAATCCAAAAAAGTTCCAAGAAATTGGGGGGCGTGTACCCAAAGGATGTTTAATGGTTGGAGCTCCGGGTACGGGTAAGACGCTTTTGGCAAAAGCCATTGCCGGAGAAGCCGACGTCCCCTTCTTTAGCATTAGCGGATCCGATTTTGTGGAAATGTTTGTGGGAGTTGGCGCATCACGCGTACGAGATATGTTCGAACAGGGGAAAAAGAGTGCGCCTTGCCTCATTTTTATCGACGAAATTGATGCCGTTGGACGTCAACGCGGCGCTGGACTCGGCGGTGGCAATGATGAACGAGAGCAAACGCTGAATGCGCTGCTGGTGGAAATGGATGGATTCGAATCGCGCGAAGGGATCATTTTAATGGCTGCCACCAACCGACCGGACGTTTTAGATAGTGCACTTTTGCGTCCCGGAAGATTCGACCGGCAAATTGTTTTGGACCTACCGGACATTCACGGTCGTGAGCAAATTCTTCAGGTACACGCTAAAAAAATAAAGCTGAGTCCGGACGTTGACCTGAAAGTGGTAGCCCGCAACACATCTGGATATTCGGGTGCCGACCTCGAAAATCTTTTAAATGAAGGTGCCCTTTTGGCAGCTCGTCAGTCTAAAAAAGTGGTAGAGCCAATTGATTTGGACGAAGCGCGCGACAAAATCTCCTTTGGTCGAGAGCGTAAAAAATTGATGGATGATAAAGATAAGCGCATCGCAGCTTACCACGAGGCCGGTCATGCCATTGTACAAGGTATCATTGACGATGGTTTGCTTCCCATACATAAAGTAACGATTGTTCCCCGAGGACAGAGTTTAGGGAGTACCATGATGTTACCTTCAAAAGATATCCTAAATTACTCCAAACAGCAGGCACTCAATCAAATTTGTTGTTCCATGGGAGGACGCATTGCGGAAGAACTTATTTTTAAAGAACAAACGAGTGGTGCTTCTGCCGACATTCGTTCCGCTACCAAATTAGCTCGCAAAATGGTTTGCGACTGGGGTATGAGTGACATGGGACCCTTGGCATTTGGTGACAATCAGGATCACATCTTTTTAGGACGCGAAATTGCACGTGAGCAAAATTATAGCGAGCAAACCGCTCAAACCATCGATGCAACCGTCGCAAAAATCGTACGCTCCCAATACGATCGAGCCGTTGAAATTCTAACGGAAAAACAAGGTTGCCTGGAGTCGTTAGCGCAAGCTTTGCTTAAATATGAAACACTGGAGGGTAAATATGTATACGAAATATTGGAACATGGCGTCCTTGTTTCGGAAGTTGTGGCTCACCAAGTGGTTAAAGTAGAATCTGTACCCGACATATCCATTGTCCCTGCATTGAACCCCGAAGGAGCTGTTTAACCATTGTGTCCTCCGTTCAGATATGTACATATGGCGCACCGGTACTTCGAAAAAAGGCAGTGTACGTAAAACAATTCGATAAACAGCTCCAAGAACAAGTGGATCGTATGCTGCAAGCTATGTACATCGCCAAAGGTATTGGGCTTGCTGCCCCTCAAATGGGAGAAACGCAACAAGTCGTCGTTATTGACTTGCAAATGGAACCCAAGAACGAAATGGTTACTTTGGACGGAAAACTTATTCCCCTACAATTGGTTCAGCCATGGGTGTTAGTCAACCCCTCATTCAATCCAGTAGATGATATTTTAATTTTAGGTGAGGAGGGCTGCCTTTCTATTCCCGATGTTCGCGGTCACGTTAATCGCTACCTAAAGATTTTTGTAAAATACCAAGATATTGAGGGAACACCTCATGAACTTACCTGCGAACGCTTGTTGGCACGTTGTATCCAACATGAAGTAGACCATCTAAATGGAATTTTGTTTGTGGATCGAATCTCAAAGACGGAACGCAAGGAAAATGCAGCTACTTTAAAAGCGTTGAAAGCGCGTGGAGGCACCGTCGAATATGAAATCACGTAATGGGATAATAAATGTACCGTATGTGAAATTTGCATGTCCGCGTTTCAATATTTGTCATCATTGCTTACAAATCTTATTTTAGATATTTTTTATTGCATCAATGATAAGTAGTATACCACTATTAAGCCTATTTTTCGTAATAAGGATGTTGTATTATTGCAAAATCAGGCAGAATAGTACCCGTTAAGTTTTACACGTTTTTCGATTGGCTTTTAAAAAGATGGATGATTGTATGGGGAACTAAACAATGGGTATGGTTATCATCAGCTTAGCGGTGGGTTATTTCTTGGGAGCTATCCCTTTTGGATTTTTAATTTCCAAAGCTCATGGCATTCGTATTTTTCAGGTAGGTAGTGGTAATCCGGGGGCAACCAACGTATTGAGAATTTTGGGTAAAAAAATAGGCTATAGCGTATTTCTGCTGGATGCTTTCAAAGGATGCGTGGCCGTTTACCTTGGAAAGCTCCTCAACGAACCTTATTTAACACTCTTGGGTGCTTTATTAGGACATAGCTTTTCTTTTTTTACCCATTTTAAAGGCGGCAAAGGGGTTGCAACACTCATTGGAGGTTTAGCATTTTTAATACCTATTCCATTGATGCTAGGCTTAATTGTATGGTGGGGCATCTTTAAGTTAACCCACTATGTATCGCTTGCCTCCATCATTTTTGCGATTACTTTACCGTGCTTTAATCTTCTATGCAATGAGACCTCTGTACAACAAAAACATGCCTTACCCCTTATGACGTTTGCAGGCATTGTTGTGTGGCTGCATAGAACTAATTTGAAACGTCTTTGGTTGGGTAAAGAACACCGTTTTTAGCGACTATCATGGCCCTCATTGTGCAAAAATTTGGCGGTAGTGTATTAAACAGCGAACGGAAATTTACAAAAATAGCACATTCCCTTGCATGTTTACATCGACAAGGACATCAGCTTGTGGTTGTTGTGTCTGCAATCAAAGGAATGACCGATCGTCTATTACGTAAAGCCAAACGCATGAACCCTTATATGCCAGAAGGGCAAAGCTTAGATCTACTCTTATCTCTCGGCGAACAACAATCATGCGCGCTCTTAGGTCTCGCACTCAACGCTTGTGATATACCGATAACCGTAAAAAGTGGAGCCCTTGTAGGTCTGCACAGGACAAGAAAACACCAATGGCACGTAGATGTTTCAAATTATTTGAAGGCTCTAAAAAAAAATGTTGTCATCGTCAGTGGTTTTCAGGCCTTGGATGAACATAATCACTTAATTACTTTAGAACGCGGAGGGTCCGATTTAACCGCTCTCATTTTATCGCACATCCTAAAGGCAGACCGTTGTCAGTTGATAAAAGATGTACCCGGTATTGCTACGATGGATTCCCTATGTTCCACCCAGAAGAGGACTTTTTTTACCCAACTTAGCTTGAACGATCTGCTCACAATTTCTCAAAGTGGCTCAGACGTCGTTCAAGCACAGGCAATTCAATTTGCACAGCAATATCACGTCAACTTTGAAGTCACCGATTTGCACAATCATGGTACGTACGTGTACGCATAACCTTATATTCTATCCAAAAAATGATAACTCCCCCACCCATCACCTTCACATTTTATAGAGGAACAAACATGGAAAATACCAAACCATTCAAAACAAATGTATGGTGCTCGGGACGGGACTTGAACCCGTACGACCTTACGGTCAGAGGATTTTAAGTCCTCAGCGTCTACCATTCCGCCACCCAAGCAACGTAGTGAACAGAAAAATGAAAAATCAGCTTATTTTCAACGCAAAAAATCAACTATTTTGTAAGGTCTTTTGGCCTAAGACTTCGATGCATTTAAAATCTTGTAACTTCCAAACATCTTTTCTTA
>JAIRKR010000056.1 GCA_031260015.1 Puniceicoccales bacterium | reverse complement strand
GCTCCCGCATCATTTTCATGGATGTCAAAAATGGGTATCTGTGGCTCGTCTTCGCTTCCCTAGACAACAGAACCTTCTATTATTTCTGCATCCCTGCCCAGGACGTTATCAATTGTGCTATCTAATTTTGAACACTGCCATTAAAGCGTGCCAAAGACATATCATGGCTTCCCTTTTGAAGCATAGACCTTTGGCATTATTCGCCTCGACTTCGATTGTGTGTAAAGATTCTAAAAATAAATCGTCCCCTCTAAGTACGAAAATACCTGTGAACTTATGGGCATATGGAAAGTCCGCTGACCCTATGGGGTTATTAGATTTTGCTTTCGCCTGACTTTTAATAAACGTGAACGACGTCTAATCTTTCGTTGTAGTTTTTCAACTAAGGCATCGATTGCCTTGTATAAATTTTCTGAATAAACGGCCACCACAAGATCGGGGCCTTGGATTTGAATATGTCCTTTGGCCATGAATTCTCCCTGATCTTTTTTGCTTGTATCCTGAACCAATTCAACGCGTACACGAACGATGGAAGGCTCATGTTTAAATAATTTTGAAACCTTTTCGGTAACAATATTTTTCATTGCGTCTGTGAGCGTCAAATGCACTCCCGTAATGATAATGGCTGACTCATTCATGAGGGAAATTTTATGCCTCATGCGGCAACAGGCAATGTTTTATTGGGGGTAATTTTGCAACATTTCTCGCCCCACATACCAAAATGTATTGCCAAAATTATGTGGACGTGCGTAGGGTATTTCAGTGCTTCTCAACGCAGTGAACTGAACTGCAGGCCTCCAGATTTTCAATGATCATGTACGTTTTACATCCCCAGAATTGTGCATAAAATGTCGATGGTTCAATCGATGATGAAAATATATCTGCATTTTTATGATGTTTAAAGATTGATTTAAAAGAATGTATTTGGTTAGTTGACTCAATGATCGTTCGATGCTCGCAGTATGATTTTCAAGTCATAGAACGTTATTGGCAAGATTTCTGGTTAAAACAAAAGACTTTCAAGGCACAAGAGAGAGAGGCGCCCAAGTATTACGTTTTGGATATGTTCCCTTATCCTTCGGGGGCAGGTTTGCACATTGGACATCCGGAAGGCTATACGGCTTCAGATATTCTTGGAAGATATAAAAAAGCAAAGGGATTTAATGTACTTCACCCGATGGGTTGGGACGCTTTTGGATTGCCTGCGGAGCAGCACGCAATTACGACGGGTATGCATCCTGCCGTGAATACGGAGAAAAATACCGAAAATTTTAGAAATCAAATACAAAGGTTTGGATTTGCCATCGACTGGGATCGTGAAATTAGCACCACGTGGCCTAGTTATTACCGTTGGACGCAGTGGATTTTTTTACAATTGTTTAAGCACGGTTTAGCCTATGTGGATGAAAAACCTGTTTGGTGGTGTCCTATGCTGGAAACCGTATTGGCCAACGAGGAGGTGATAGGTGGCAAGTCGGAACGCGGCAGCTTCCCCGTAGAGCGTCGACAATTACGCCAATGGGTACTGCGTATTACACGTTATAGCGATAAACTTTTGGATGGACTCAAGGATTTGGATTGGCCAGAAGCTACTAAACGACAGCAAAACTTATGGATTGGACGTTCTTCGGGCGGCCTCATCGAATTTCCTGTAGAGGGCGGTGACCGCAGTGTGGCAGTATTTACAACGCGGCCTGATACAATTTGCGGGGTTTCGTTTATTGCTTTGGCACCGGAACACCCGGATGTGGACTTTTTAACCACAGACAATTGTCGAGCTGAAATTCAAGCCTACCGTACATCGGTAACTTCCAAAAGCGATTTGGAGCGCACCGATTTGTCAGAAGGTAAATCGGGAACCTTTACGGGCAGATACGTTTTGAATCCGTTAACGGGTACTCGCATTCCCGTTTGGATTGCGGACTACGTACTGCCTTATCACGGTACAGGATCCATCATGGGTGTACCGGCTCACGACAAAAGAGATTTTGAATTTGCACAGACGTATTCTTTGGAAATCAAACCCGTATTACAGTCGGCGCAAGGGACGGATACACTGCCTTTTTGTGCTGAAGGCGTACTGATTCATTCGGGTGATTTTAGTGGTTTGACTTCCCAGAAAGCCCAGAACAAAATTTTGGAATACTTGGAAAAAATCGGCCGAGGCAAAAAGACAGTTCAATATAAGCTGCATGATTGGTTGTTCTCCAGGCAGCGTTATTGGGGTGAACCTTTCCCCATTGTATGGGTCAAGCAGGTGGATTACCATCGTATCATCAGTTGTAAAAATAGTCCGTTTAAAGAATTTTTACCCCAAGAACCGGTTAGTTACCGGGAGAAAGGCGAAATGTGGTGTGCGCTGCCTCTAACAACTGCCCATTTGCCGGTGCAATTACCCGACATATCTTCTTTTAAACCCACCAAAGAATCTCCAATACCTTTGCAAAATGCACATAAATCTTGGTTAAATGTGAAGATGAATGTTCAAACGGGAGAAGTCGCCGCTGCCGACGGTCAATTGGACGAGGCATGGATTGAAGGTACAAGAGAAACCAACACAATGCCCCAATGGGCGGGATCCTGTTGGTACTATTTACGCTATTTATCACCGCACGAGGAAAATTCCTTTGTCAACAAGCAAGCCGAAGCTTATTGGGGGGTACCTGATTTTTACATAGGTGGAGCCGAACATGCGGTGCTGCATTTACTGTACGCACGTTTTTGGCATCGATTTTTATTTGATATAGGGATATTGAATACAGAAGAACCTTTTCCAAAATTGTTTCATCCGGGTGTTATTCTTGGAACGGACGGCAGTAAGATGTCTAAAAGTAGAGGAAACGTCGTAAATCCAGATACCATTATCGCCCAATACGGTGCGGATACCTTACGTTTATACGAAATGTTCTTGGGGCCTTTGGAAGCTTCGAAGCCGTGGAGCGTACAAAACATTGAAGGAGTGCACCGATTCCTAAAAAAAATTTGGCGCCTATACGTGGATGCGGAAGGGCAGATTTCCAAGAAAATTTGTGACAAGGAAGACTGTCAAAAAATACAGTGCTTATTGGATGAAACCATTGAAAAAACGAGCGAAGATATCGAGCATTTACGATTTAACACGGCTATTTCACAGCTCATGATCTTTATCAATGGCGTACAGAAGGCAGCATTTATTTCTCGGCAAACGGCCAAAAAATTTTTGCAATTGCTGGCACCTTTCGCGCCGCATATAGCCGAGGAACTTTGGGCACGTTTTGGGGAAAGTAAAAGTATTTCGGAAGCTCAATGGCCATCTTTATCGGAAAATAAATGGGTGCAATCGCAAATAAAGATTGTTGTGCAGGTAAATGGCAAAGTACGCGATGAAATTTTGGTTCATACGCACGCTACCCAAGATCAAATAGTCCAAATGGCAAAAGTGGCGCCGAAAGTTCTTCCTTATTTGAAGCGGGGAACTTGCGTCCGAGAAATTTATGTGCCCCATAAATTAATCAACCTGGTTGTGCATTGAATGCGTTTATCGAAATTTTTACCTGAAGATTTTGACCTCACAAATAAAGTGGTTTTATTGGTTGGAAAAGGAGATTATCCAAAACTTGTTTGGCATCGTTTCCTTGATTATCATTTGAATGCTTGCATGATCGCGTTCGAAGGAGATGCAGAGAGCTGGGTAAATGAAATTCCAGAATCTCAAAGGACATCTCTCAACGTAGGCCAAATTGGTAAATTGTTGAAAACACTTAAACAAGTAGGGGCGCGTTACGTTTTCCTGGCGGGACAAATTAATCCAAGTAAGCTATTTCATGGATTGAAACTGGATTTAATGGCCGTTTGGTTGTTGGCCAGACTGAAAGAAAAAAATGCTTCCACTATTTTTGGTAGCATTGTATACGAAATTGAAAAATTAGGCATCACCGTATTGGACGCAAGAAGTTTTTTGGATGACCAATTGATTGACAAAGGCGTTGTACTGGGTGATAAGGCCGTTGAAACTTCCGAGCACGACTTACGACAGGGGATTTTTGTGGCCAAAACCTTATCTTCACTAGATGTCGGCCAGGGTTTGGTCATATGCCAAGGAACCATTGTTGCGGTAGAAGCTTTTGAAGGGACGAACGCCATGTTGGAACGTGCGGGCACGCTTTGTAAAAAACCTATGGGATTTGTTAAATTGGCAAAAAACAGACAAGATTTTCGCTTTGACGTACCTGTCTTTGGATTAAAAACTTTAGAAAAAATGAGGCAGGCAGGCATTGTTTGGGCAGCTTTAGAAGGTGGAAAAACGCTTATTTTGAATCAAGCGCAAGTACTGGAACGGGCAAAGTCTTTAGGAATAAAATTAATAGGATTTTAAATGAAACATACAATTATTCGGACAGCTTATTGGTCTACGATTCGAAAATTAAGTGAAAATTTTGATGCACAAACTTTATTTGTTTGGGACGTGGACGGAACCTTAATATATCCAAATGATATTGTCTTTTATCCGCAATATTTGATTTTGGATGCGCAGGATTTTTGTATGGAATGCGTGGAATCCACAAGAAAAGGTGGCGTTAAAGATAGACAATGGGTGCAAAATCGCTGGTATCAGGTATGGCGTTCGTTACCGTTTGCTTTGATGGATCCTAGCGTACCCGAGACGATTCGAGATTTACAATCTCGCAATATTTGCAATATGGCTTTAACTTTCTTGATTGTACGTAGCCTGGAAGGTGAGGATTTCGTTCAATGGCGCATAGATCAGTTAAAGCAGTTAGGGATTGATTTTAGTTCGGCTTTTGGAGATTACGCGGAAGTCCATCTTGAAGAAATTTTGCAAGAAGACGGATTGGAAGTGTCTAAAGAGAAATGGATGTATGCACCTGTTTATAAAAATGGCGTTCTACTGACGCATAATTTTAGCAAAGGTCGATGCCTAGGTGCCCTGCTTAAGCGTTTGAATTTTGTACCCAAGAGAATCTTTTTTGTGGACGATCTGGAAGAAAATGTATTGTCGGTAGGACAACTAGGCAAGGAGCTGGGCATAGATTTTATGGGTATTCATTACACTGGGTTTGAAATTTTACCTCGTGCAGATACTTGGTCAGAAAAAGTGGTTAGGGACAAATGGGAAGTATTTTCTAGAACCGGTAAATGGCCTCTACCGGCAAATATTGAAGGTGTCATTGTCGAGTAGTTGCACTTTATTTAAAAAATGTGTATAGGTTAAAAGACAAAAATATATCCAAAGCGTAAGGGTATTTTATTGGCTATCGTAACGTTACACAGAGCCTACCTACGCATGTGAGTATAAGGATCTTAAAACGGATTGAATGTGCTCCTGCACGTTTTGAATCTCTTGGGTATTTGTATTTTTTAAAATGTATGCAAGGGTTGCATTGTTGGTACCATCTGCATTGTCTGTGATGTAAATGTGCGCATTTTCAACTTTTTTGTACTCGGACAAAAATTGACGCGCCTTAATTAAAAAGTCATTGGATTGGTTGACCGACATGGATAGGTTGAGTCGAAAAGTTTGCTGAACGTGCAAATTTGAGAAATCGGACCAATTATCAATCCATTCGTTAACGAGTACATTGTTGGGGATAGAAAGGCAAGTATTGGCTTTTGTTATCAGGCGTGTGGAACGTAGTCCAATACTTTGAACTCGTCCTGAAGCTTTAGCGCCGACGACAATCCAGTCACCCACTTTAAAAGGTTGATCGAATAAAATGGAAATGGTTCCCCAAAGGTTGGCAAACGTATCTCGCGAAGCGAGGGCAATGGCGGCTCCACCTACACCTAGAGTGGTTAAAAGTCCACCCAGGGCGTAGCCTAAGTTGTTGGCCGCTACGATAAGCCCAACTGCCACGCAACACGTCCACAATAATTTTTGAGCCGTTGCGAAAAAATTTCCCCAAATTGAGAAATTTTTTGAAGAAAACTGCTTTAAAAGCAACAGTATGCCTAATCCACCACATTCTCCCAAAAATAAAAAGAAACAAAAACTTGAGCCCCCACGCAGTAATTTTGAAAAGCAATCCAGGCCTACGTGTTCACTCCATTGCAATAAAGAAAAGAATACCCACAGTAAAAAACACCTGGATTTTATAAAACGTATGCGTTCTAAACGGTCATTGGAGGGAATGATTTGAAAAAAATTAATTTTCTCCAGGCGCCTAAAAATAAAATAAATTAGGCAAAAGCCTACAAGAAAAATGAATGCCCATGCAATTAGACCTTGTTGCATTTTCCATCCATGTAAGGTTGAATTGAAGTAGTCTTGTACAAATTGCCACGTCTGCATGGGTTAAAATAAAGGTTTTAGGCTTATTTTTTGCAATGTTTATCTGCGTTTTTATGACTGGGCAAAAACATTGAGCAACACGGCAAACTATGGAATATTTCCTGGACATTTTACTAAAATGTCCGTTAGAGGTACAAATGAAATAAGGCGAACTACAGAAGTGTAGTTCGCCTCATTGAAGGGTTTAATTATTGTTCATCAGTAGTATCATCATCTTCATCATATTCAGCATCACTTGCGTAAGAGGGTATATCTGGAAATAAATCTTCGACATCAAGAGAATCCTCTAAACCAACTTGTTCAAAGCCGGAAGTCATGAATGTAAATACTTGACTGGGATCAGTATAAGGTCGTATACCCAAGCTCAAGGACCTATGCTTTTCACCTCTTCCCAAGCATGCATTCAAATTACATTCGGGTAAACGCGAGTCAAAAAAGCAAGAGTCTCTATTGGCATCAAGGGTATCTGCTACTCCAATTTCACCGAGACCAGTACGCATTTCAATGGGATTGGTATTAGATGCAGAGAAACTTCCATAGTGATTGATTGCAATGAAGTTCTGCATACCTCCCATAGCACGGCCTCCGCGCAAGAAGAAGTAAGCTGCAAGCCCTTTATAACTGAATCTTGCCAATGGCCTACTCTGGTAAGTTAACATAGCCCTATGGTATCCGCCAAGACAGAATTGTGCTATGGAAGGAAGGTTACGTAGGTTGTCGTGTTGGCCGTTCAGGGTAAATCCTTTCCGCAAGAGATCTACGAGATCATCAATGGCTAAGTGCCCAACAGGTGTATATCCAGCTTGCATACCCACAGTTGCTCCTAAAATGCGGTTAAAAAGCCAGCGATCATAATGTTTACCGAGACAAAGGTGAGTTACAATATCGAGAATGCTGGAATGTCGAATTACGTTATCGCGACCTACAATGTCGTTGAACAATCTCTTTGTACTACCAGTTCCAACAGAATTTGGTCCGGAGAGTGCGTAAACAAAGAATCGAGGGGTTGTGATGTTACTAAAGTCCTCACCAAAGATTCGTGGACCAAACGTGTGAACTATATCGAGAGCTGCGGGTAAACAGATGCCTGCTCCCTGGCTGTGCCCTGTAATGATAAAACGGATATGCGGCCGTTGAGCCCTGGGAATCATACGAACACAGTCGTGGAGATCTCCAAAAATACTTGGCCTGGCAGATAAGTACTTTTCTAAAAATCCTTTGTGAAAACTTGCTCTGAATCCCCAATTTTCTGGGCAATTCATCTTGGCCGCGGATAAATTGGTTAACCAACTAGGGCCAAATATTCCACCGAAATTTTGAAAACGGTTTGACTGAGACCCGCGAAAAACGATCACTATTACAGGTGGCGTGGTTTCGGTGGCTTGTCGAAGGGCAATAAATCCTGGATAATCTGCTTCCATACCGCGAGCATGTGGTAAAAACCTCATCATCCCTCCTAAGTGAATTGCACCGTGTGTACCCATAAATGGACGATGACAAAACCAATCAGAAATTAAACCTGAACCGTGCACAAACTTGTCTATTCTATGGAAATAAAGTTTGTGAGGGGTTTTATAATCGTAAGCATGTTCCTCTCGAAGAGTAATTCGGTAACCACGCCCGATCAAAGCGTGCAATTCTCTTAAGAATTCTTCTGTAAATAGTGGATGTACTTGTTTAGTACTTCCAGCCATTTGTACCAGAGGGCCATTGAAATCCGCAGGTGTGGCCAAGACAGCCACTTGCGAAGCAATCAATCCCAATAACCCGAGTTTGACATATTTAATTTGCATGCCTTATAAAACGGCATGTAGATCAAAAAGCTTAGGAAAAACTTTCCACGTGCGGAAAATTTTTCCTAAGCTTTAACTTTATTCGGCGTCCCGTAAGAAAAATACTCGTTATTGAATATTCAAGAGGGGAGAATAATGTCTGGATGTTGATTTTTTATGTACAGGATATACTGTTGCTCCACATAGTTCCACGTTTGAATAAGCTTTTGGATGCGCTTTTTATTGACTGGGTTACCGGTGGTATCTTGGTAAGCTTTGACGATAATCTCTGTAAAAGAATCGTTGGTGCGACCTATAATACGAGCAATATCGACATGATTGTTGGATATACCCGCAAAAGCAAAATCGATAATACCTATCATTTTATCGTTCTCATCCAGTAGTATATTACCGGGATTAAGATCTCCATGAACCACGTGAGCTTCCTTTTCATAAGACCGTAACGCATCGTGTTGATGTAGGTCGTACGTATTATCATCGACTTTGGATAACTCATCCAAGAAGGTGGATAGGTACACACTGCACGCTTTAGGAAGTGACTGGGGATTGATTGTATTGAGTTCTTGTATAAATTTTGCAACGTCGTACGCCAAATTGGTTGCCGCTTGCCTGGATAAATGCTTAAATCGTTCCGTTAATGACCAACCCTTAATCTTTTTATGCATGCTGAAAGGTCGTTCGTTATCTTTAAAAACTTTGAGATCGGGAAACTGAAAAGTTACTTTGTCGCGCATAAAAGAGCAAAAAGCAAAATCCTTCAACATCATACGGGCAAAAAACTGGTTTCTCGGGAATCGAAAAAAATAAGTATCCTTATCATCCCTTGCTTCAATCACAATATTCGTCCAACCCGTTTTGATATGCTTTATGCTATTGGTATCTAGGTTAGGCAGATGTCGTTTTATGATGTTTACGAAATTATCTTGCTGCGTAAAAAATGCTTTGTGCTCCATAAATTTAATCCTGAATTTAGGCATAACATCCCCATTAGAATTGGGGGACATTGTCAAGTATAATGCTATACTAAATGATTGAAAAACAACCATGCACGAATTTAAGTAGGATGGAGGTAATGTTAGTTAATTTTTGAGACTTGGGAGACAATGACCGAGTGAGCGTGCAGTCCAAGTAAGATTCATCACCGACATACGGCCCTTCGAAGCTACGGACATTTATCCATTGACTCGTGAGTGTGCTGCTTTTTATCGTACGTATTGTTTAAAGTACATAGATATTGAGTTCCATTGGGATGAACATTCAAGAGAAATTTTTGCTGGTTGTAGGCAACGACAAGTAGGTATTGCCGATTACCTAAAGCATGCGTTTCTAGTATGGATAGCTGAGAAGGCTTATTTTTTGTCTTTAGCGAGAAGCGGGTTTGTTTAAACTTGGCAAAAGCGTAAGTTCCAACAACCACAAAGGCCATAAACATACCTATTTGCAGCATAAAAGATATCGATGGGGTGGAAAAATTCGTTAACTCGGGAAGCGATGAAACGGGTTGTGCGTGTGCTAACATACGTGTACAATATTCAAGCCATGCGTGATCCCTGCTTGCATTTTGTTCTTCTATCAATGCCCACCGAAGAAAGGATTAACAAAACATTGAGAATTCTGGAGATCACCGCAAAGGCGATCGTTTGCGGGAACCGTCCTGTGGGTTAATTTTGCAACGCCTCTTGCAAGCTCCAAAGACGTCTGATTCAAAATCGTTTTCACAAAATAAGCTTATGAATATAATATAAAAATAGTTTGGTGGGCAACGTTATTTTACAATAAATGGAGCAGAAAGATCAACTTTCAATATTTATTTTATTGTTCTAACTCTGTAAGTATGAATGAAAGTCCTACGAATGTTACCGGAAAATACCTAGTGAACATTTACATGGAGAGTCGCATCAATTCTTTAAATCCATCCGTTAATTTATGGCGCATTTCGTGTAGTAACATGAACGCTATTCCAATTTCTTGCGTGATTGGCACATCTAAGGGCGCGTTTTGTACAATGGTTTGGCTCTTGCTAACCTGGTCAACATACAGTTTCGCACTTTCTTCTTGTGGGTCTGCATTACACTCGGTGGTAAATTCCGTGTATCGTTTAAATTGAGAATTTGTCGTGCCCAATACGTTTTCCGAAGTTTTCTTAGCTTCTTTGGCGACGCATCGTGCTATTGAAATTGAAACGGGATGTATAAATTGGCTTAACTTTGGGTCTAGGCAAGCAATTTTCATAAACAGTTTATTTTACATTCAGTAGCATATTTCTTGCCACTTTTTTGCATTTAAGCCCCATAAAAGAATTATATAGAAGTAAATTACATCCCAGGTAAAAATTTTTATCAAAAAGAACTTTCGGTAATCGTTTTTTTGAATCAAGATATTTTCCATGATTATTGATAAAATTGAAAACTTTGGAACGTATCTTGGTTTGCACAAAAATTTTATTCGTGTGTTTGATTTTTTAAAAAGTGGTGACCTGAACAAACTTGCCTGTGGCCGACACATCCTCGATGAGGACAATCTATTTGTAAACATCGATGCATACACAACCCAAAGCACACAAAAATTGGAGGCGCATCGTCGTTATATTGATGTTCAAATGCTCATTCAAGGTTCCGAAAAAATGGGATATGCACACATAGGTTATACAAAACCTAAGTCGATGTACGATGACGAAAAAGATATTGTATTTTTAGAAGGCAACGCGGATGCTTTGACGGTTGACGCAACCCTGTTTCTTATTTTTTATCCTCAGGATGCGCATATGCCCGCTTTGAATGTCGGTGCTCACCCACAGCGGGTTAAAAAGGCTGTATTCAAGGTGAAAATCAATTAAATATCCGATCGTTAACAACGAAAGACCTCCATGCATGAAAGCAAGACCTAAGAAGGTTTGTTGATATTAATTGGATTTCCCATGGACTCTAGTTGTTTTAATCCCAGCAGGGCAGCCTGCTCTTCCGCCGCCTTTTTACTTTTTCCTTCCGCCTCAGCAATCAATTTTTCTCCCAGATATAACCCAATTTTAAATAAACCTTGATGCGGAGGACCTTGTGTCTGCAAGAGTTCATAAGTTAATTGCTTCGATTGGTTGCCTAATTTTTCCTGCAGTTGACCTTTGGGATTATGGGATTTTAACCGGCGATAAACGTATTGTTTTACATTGCCTAACCAAGCGAGCACGCATGCGTTAACTTGATCAAATCCTCCATCCAAAAAAATGCTACCCATAAGCGCTTCCATTGTATCTTCTAAGACTGCGTCGGACACCTTTTTTACGGGTTCCATTCGAAGGTATTGGACAACATTTAGTTTTTTAGCCATACGCACCAAAAATGTTCCGCGAGCCAAAATACTGTGCGCTTTTGACAAAAATCCTTCCCGGCTCTTGGGAAATAAATGAAACAGTTGTTGCGATAAAATAACATTGAAAACGGAATCGCCCAAAAACTCCAGTCGCTGAAAGTGAAATTGAAAAGGAAATGGACAAGGTGCCTCGCGAAAACAAGAAGGATGCGTAAGAGCTGACTGCAGTAATACCAAATTTTTAAATTTGTACCCCGACAAAGATTCAAAATCGGATAAATTGGCTTCTTTGGAAATTAACATGCCTTCTTTTAAGATTCAAATTGCTCTCCCAGATAAAATTTTCGACTCTGAGGATCGTTCACTAGATTCTCCCGAGTTCCACTGCATAAAATTTTTCCATCGTACAGTAGATAAGCGCGATCGACGACACGTAGCGTTTCGCGAACATTGTGATCCGTAATAAGAATTCCCATTTTTTTCGATTTTAAATTTCGGATGATTTGCTGCACTTCTTGAACGCTAATCGGATCAACTCCACTAAAAGGCTCATCCATAAGCAGGAATTGTGGATTTGTGATGAGCGCTCTTGTAATTTCTAAGCGACGACGTTCTCCACCACTCAACG
>JAIRKR010000055.1 GCA_031260015.1 Puniceicoccales bacterium | reverse complement strand
GCGATATAACTTCTAACAATCGATGCGGTGGTACCGGTTCATAGGGTGTTCTTACACCCTGTACGTTATATGTCGGAGGCTGAATGTCCTCTGGGAGAGTTAACATTTGTGCTATTTGTTGAGCTTGATCTGGAGTCACACCCATCTGATAAAATCGATTCGCCAATGTACCAACCTGTAATCCCAATCTGTAAAACAATTGACCTAGGGTGTGCGATATCCTAGAATCAGGACTCTCATTAGCTCGAAGTCTGCTTGGTAACGCCGACACACCCAAAGCAGGAGAATGTATGGACGAAAACGACGGTGAACGAGGGATAGCCATACTTTTTTACTCCCATCAAAACAACTATCATGCCATGATTACAAAAACCACTTTTAAATTATATTCATAAACCTTTAGCGAATTTTCTCAGTCTTTTACTTTTTAAAAACCAAGAAATTGATCTTGACATAAATTTTTTGAAGGTATACCGCTTCAACTTTATGAAACCATACAAACTTCTTTTGATCTTTTTTTAGGAATTAATGTTCTCTCATGTCCGGGAGAAACTTTTTACAAACTTTACCTAAATAAAGAAAACGTCAGCTTCTTTAATTTATTGAAGTCCAGGCATTTAGGGTGCGAATGTCACTCAAGCGATCTAGGGTCCATAAACCAAGTTAAGCGTTGGTATGGTTCAAGTGCTATCAGATCTATTTTGGGGTATGCTTTAGATTGCATGGGTCGGTTTTTATGTCATAACGATCGAGATCTGTCAGATTGTTACCGTATGGCTTTCTGGTTAGTCTACCTAAAAGAAAGTGCGGTACCAATGAATAAGGCATGCAAACAATGCATGGAAAGACTTTTAGGGGTATTGGAAAAAGACTTACAATATCACTGCGCTGGGGTACGTTTAACTTTCAAGAAGTTGACACAGCTTTCAAAGGTGTAACATTTCAACCCGTTGGTACCTTAGAAAATAGCAACGCGCATCCGCCATCTCATCATGTTCAACAACAACCCTGCCTTTTATTGTAGGTAAATACAAATGTGGTACCACTTGTCTGCTTTCCAATATAACTTCTTCATTCGGCCTGTACCAAGTAACGATAGTATGGGAACAAGATAATTAATGATATAACGGATCCACCAATTTCATTGTTTCTCGAAATGATTGCTCAGCCTTGCGTGCTTCTTCATAAGTTACACCAAATTTTTCATGGTAAATTAAGTACAGAACTTGAAATCTTTTTAACAATTCCATAATTAATAGTTTTTGGCAACACAGCTCTAACATATGAGACTCATGGTCAAGTAAAATTTTCGCATATATGGGTGCTTTCTCCAAACTATCTTTTCTAAATAACTTTCTAATTGCGATCCTATCTTCTTTAATAGTAATGTCGTAATGTAAACCATCTTTAGCATCATTGTGAGTTAAGATATTTTTTACATGTTGAGTAAACTGAACCACTGGTTCTCCTAAAGCGCAGGCAGAGAATAAAAACGGCAATAAACAAAACAACTGCTTCATGGGGCCAAATCATTTTGCGAGGAAGAAAAATGTCAAGAGGATTGTTGTTTTATTCTTGGCAATTTATCTATGTCGTCCTGAATTAAGACAGATTTTACTATTTGGTAGGTTGCGGGAGAAACATCTTCAGCCTTAAGTGCGTGGGTCCATCGAGTAATAAATGATGAATCATCAGTGAGGTCGTCTCTCAAATACTTAAGTGAAAAATAATCACTCAACAAATGCCTTTCCGATATCTCTGTATCATAAGTAGAAAAAGATTGCTGCTCGTTTTTTGTTAAAATACTGGTTTCTTTACCAACAATTGTTCGGAATTCTTCGTACGCTTTCGTACTTCCCCATGGGTCTAGAAAATTTGTACTGTACGGATTCTCATTTCCTTCAAAGTCCATTAAACCTACGGAGTCATCTGAATCACTATCACCCTCAGAGGGCTTAAAACCATAACATGTAGCAATCATACGTAAGTGGCTTCTGTGCTCAGTCCAATTATTAATATCCTGTACAGAGGTTTGGTTTTGAAACGCTTCTACTTTGTGTATACAATGTATTAACTCATGACCCATTCCAATAAAACAAGGAACGCTAACATCTTTTGTGGTATAAGATTCGTCTTTTGTGCGTACTAAAATAGGTACATTTATAACGCCTGTTGATGGTGGCGCAGGTAAACCTATGACAACACGTCCATCGGAACCAATATCAGACACCGATAAATTTTCTGCAAACTCTCCCTCTGCACGCTCTATTTTTAAATGAACGGTCGGTTGATTTGTTATCAAATTATTTAGATGTTCAATTATTTTCCGTCCGCTCGGCAAATCATTTAAGTTTGTTAAATATCCTTTAAACTCTGTAAGTAAGTTTGGGTCACCATTAAATTCGCACAAATGAGCTCAATCATGCCACTACCTTCCGCCATTGTATGTGATGTTGAAAGAATAGATGGAATGCCCCCTATTACCAAACTCATGCTTACTATGCTATAGCGCGAGACGGTGCTTGTCAAAACTCTTGTAACTGAAATTCAAATACAACAATTTTATGTCTTTCGCAGACGATCCGATAAATGACGCATACACGCTTTATGCTTGCATGTCATCATAATACATTTTAGCTACACAAAACCTATTTTACCTCCTAAGGCAAATTTTTATAAAAATAAAACTTTCATTAACAGCAATACATATGTGGACGCTTTTGCTTTCCGAATCAACGTTGACTCTTAGTTGCACGATACCTATTAATCAATGTCATTTATTGTATTACTTATAAGTTTTTCAATCTCCCTACGCATTAGGGCTTACTATAACTTTTACAAAAAGCTTTCGAATTCCCCCAATATCCCTATAATAAACCTATATGCTTTATTATTTGTGTCGTCTGGAAGATATATGGGGCCCTTTGCGTCTATTTCGATACATCACATTTCGAAGTACCATGGCGCTTATAACCGCTCTATTGTGGTTATTTATTGTAGGCCCCAGGATCTTTGCCTGGTTAGGCAAAAAAAATTGCAAGGATGTGGTGCGTTCTTCCAAAGAAATTCACAATATTGCCCAGATGCATTCCGGTAAAGCCTCAATTCCAACCATGGGCGGCCTTGCCGTTCTTTCAGGGGTATTGGTTGCCTGCTTACTATGGTTACGCTTCAACTGCTACGGCATAGGGACTTTGTGCGTAGGTTTGTTACTCGCCATTACGGGGATTATGGACGATTGGACGAAAATCAAGCATAGGCACAGCCGGGGCATCAAGAGTCATTGGAAATGGCTCATTCAAGGTCTTGCCACATGGTTTGTACTCTATTTTTTACTAAAAACGCCCGGTGTGGGAACAAAAATTGACGGGCTGTACGTTCCTTGCTTAAAAACCCCTCTCATCCATTCTCTACCCGCAATCTTTTTATTTCTCTACTGGTTTATAGTTTTATCGGGAACCAGCAACGCTCTCAATTTAACGGATGGTATCGATGGCTTGGCTATCGGATGCAGCATCACCATCACTTTAACTTACGCAATTTTTGCCTACATTACGGGCCATTCGCAACTCAGTGCTTATTTGCATTTGCCTTACCTTCCGGGGGTTGAAGAATTGTGCGTTTTATGTGCCGCCATTGCAGGTGCTTGCATTGGTTTTCTATGGTTTAATGCCCATCCTGCAACAATTTTTATGGGAGATACGGGATCTTTACCTCTAGGCGCCTGGATTGGTTGTGTGGCACTCATGACGCAACAGTCCATCACCCTTATCATCGTAGGATTCGTTTTTGTGCTGGAAGCACTGTCGGTTATACTGCAAGTACTCAGCTTTAAGTTATACCGAAAAAGAATTTTTAAAATGAGTCCTCTGCATCACCACTTTGAACTTATGCATATTCCCGAATCAAAAATTATTGTTCGTTTTTGGATTGTTTCTCTCCTTTGCGCTTTACTGGGACTGATGACGCTCAAATTACGATAAGCTCACTTCAATGCCACGAGCTTTAAAAAATGAAATTTAACACTTCGGCGTTGATCTTTCAATTCATGAAAAATATGCTCGATTTCACGTAAAATCTCATTAAGAGTAAGTGCATGGATCTGCTAAATCGGTATCAACAATTATGCGAGGAGATTTATCTCCTATTGTCACAGGAAAATAATCTGTTGAAACAAGAACAGGTCCCGCATCGGCATCTGCTGCATACAAAACAGACCCTATTATCTAAATTAGAATTCCTCACGGAACAATGCAAACAGGTAGAGAAAGCGGGTATTGAAGATAAAAAGCAGGCGCAGCGACTCCAACAGAAGCTCATGAAAATTTTTATGCTCGATCGAGAAAATGAAAAAATGTTACTCGCCTTACGGATGAAACAAGATATGCGTTTGTCTTGCAAAAATGTTCCCTCTACGCAGTTTCAAGACTTTCATGACTAGAAAACGAAGATGCTCATTGATTCGCACTGTCATTTGGAAGATTGGGTAAAAACAGGTCAAATAGAAAAGATTTTAGCGGAAGCTTATCGGCAGGATGTACACAAATTTGTGGCCGTTGGGACACGATTGGAAGACTGGCAAATTTATGCCTCGCTTGCCTCTCACCATGAGTGCATTCAGTTCTGCGTCGGCTTGCATCCGCTTAACATTGAAAATGATTTCGAAGTACGGTTGGAACAACTCCCTACCTTCCTTTCCGATGCCGTTGCCATTGGAGAAGTTGGCTTAGATTTTCATCAGCTGCCTGGCAATAAAAACGAACAGGTTACCTACACAAAGCAACAAATTGTCGTCTTTGAAAAACAACTGCGTCTCGCACAAAAATACAATATGCCGGTTGTAATCCATTGTCGAGATGCCTTTGAGGTTGTTTGTGAAGTTTTAAAATATACCCGATTTGATCTCCACAATGTGCTTTTTCACTGCTTCACGGGGACACCGCAAGAAGCCGAGTATTTACTGGCTGCAGGTGCTTTTTTATCCTACGCAGGCGTTGTCACCTTTAAAAATGCGCAATCCGTTCAAAATACGATTCTCGCAACACCCTTGGATCGCATTTTGGTCGAAACCGATTGTCCGTATTTAGCACCCGTACCTTACCGGGGTAAAACCAACACACCTGCATTATTGCCCTACACCGCAAGGCACATTGCCACTTTAAAGCAAGTTGATTTTCAAATATTCTGTGAAGCGACCGTGCAAAATACGCAAACATTCTTCAGGACCTGCTGGTAATATCTCCACCCAAATACGGAAACATCACCTGCAGGTAATTTCGAATATACTGACATGCGATTGTGTAACCCTTAAGAAAGTTACACAAATCTTATAACAAAGCTTTCTGTAGGCTATCCAAGCATTGGGTCACCCTACTTCAATAATCACTTTGCGTGCCTACTATTATGGATGTAAACTTCGTTGTAATGTCGCAAGGTCCTTTGTTCATTTTGTATCGTTTTGATTTTTGTTTTATTGAAAAAGAATTAGTTAGAATCTCTTTATATACTATAAACTCTCAACTTTACCATTTCCAAATTCATACTTTAAAAAGAACCTTGCTACATCTTTGATTCTCACCGCAACTCCTCTAGGAAGCACAATTGATAACGTCCTGGGCAGGGATGCAGAAATAATAGAAGGTTCTGTTGTCTAGGGAAGCGAAGACGAGCCACAGATACCCATTTTTGACATCCATGAAAATGATGCGGGAGC
>JAIRKR010000045.1 GCA_031260015.1 Puniceicoccales bacterium | reverse complement strand
AGGAACCCTGCAACCCTCTTTTACCATAGGGATTGAGGATGACGTAACGCGTTTGTCGGTACCTGTCAAAGAACGTATTGAATTGGAAAATGACGACACGTTTAGGGCTATCTTTTACGGATTGGGGTCCGATGGAACGGTGGGAGCCAACAAAAATACCGTTAAAATTATCGGTGCGGAAACCGAACGGTACGTGCAGGCCTATTTTGTTTACGATTCGAAAAAATCCGGTGCGATGACAATTTCACATCTACGATTTGGTGCAAAGCCCATACAAGCCCCCTATTTAATTCAAACTGCACAATTCGTTGCCTGTCACCAATTTCAATTTATTGAGCACTACGATATCCTGGCAAGTTTACAGCAGAAGGGCACATTGCTCATCAATGCTCCATTTACGGCGGATCAAGTTTGGTCAAAACTCCCTCAAGAAGTCCAACAAACCCTAGTGGATAAAAATATTCAAATGTACGCCATCGATGCCTTCAAAGTGGCGAGAGAAGCAGGCATGGGAGGTCGGATCAATACCATTATGCAAACGTGCTTTTTCGCAATTTCAGGTATTTTACCCCAAGAAGAGGCTATTCAATGCATCAAAAATGCCATTCGAAAAACCTATGGGAAAAAAGGCGAAAGCGCTGTGCAGAGCAATTACGCTGCGGTGGATGCAACCTTGTCTAATTTACATTCTATTGCCCATCAAGGAGTTCAAGAAAAAGCACGCAAACGTATTCCTTTAAATCTAAGCGGTGCTTCCGAGTTTGTTCAAAAGGTCACGCGGCAACTGTTGGAGCAAAAAGGGGACAGTTTGCCGGTGAGCTTTTTCCCCGCCGACGGAACTTGGCCGACGGGGACCACTCAATGGGAAAAACGAAATATTGCGCAAGAACTTCCCGCATGGAATCCCCATGTTTGTATTCAATGCAATCGTTGTTCGTTGATATGCCCACACGCGGCTATTCGCTCAAAGTATTACGGTAAAGCATTTTTAGCAGACGCACCTTCTAGGTTTAAATCGGTCGATTTTCGTTCGAAAGAGTGCCCCAATGAGGCCATGACTGTACAAATTTATCCGGAAGACTGTACCGCCTGCGGTTTGTGCGTCGAGGTGTGTCCTGCCAGAAGTAAGACAGATCCCCATCGCAAAGCTTTAAACCTAATCGCTAAAAATGAAATTTTTGAGCAAGAGAAAGCAAATAGTCAATTTTTTGATACTTTGCCTTGGCCTGATACAACGCGGTGCAAACTAGATCTAAAAACAACACAATTCAAACAACCCCTTTTTGAATTCTCTGGAGCCTGTGCCGGCTGCGGAGAAACTCCGTACATTAAGCTTATTTCACAATTATTCGGAGATCGTTTGCTGGTTGCAAATGCTACGGGATGTTCTTCCATCTACGGAGGTAATTTACCCACTACGCCGTACGCGAAAGATGCAAACGGGCGTGGACCCGCTTGGGCTAATTCTCTATTCGAGGATAACGCAGAATTTGGATTGGGCCTTCGTTTATCTTCGGATAAAAAGATGCAAATTGCAAAAAATTTGCTTCGTTCATTGCATTCAGAAGTAGAAGAAAATTTGGTGGAACAAATTCTCAAAGTAGACTCCAATGATGCCATGCAGGTACTTGAACAACGCAAGTGCATAAAAATATTAGATGAACGTTTGCAAACGTTAGATACACCAAGTGCCAAACTTTTATTATCACTAATCGATTCCTTGGTGGAGAAGTCTGTTTGGATTGTAGGGGGTGACGGCTGGGCATACGATATTGGTTTTGGGGGACTGGACCACGTATTAGCCAGTGGACGCAACCTAAACATTTTGGTGCTGGACACAGAAGTTTACTCCAATACGGGCGGACAACAATCGAAAGCAACACCCTTGGGTGCGGTTGCCAAATTTGCCGCTGCAGGCAAAGAAAGGGCAAAAAAAGATCTGGGACTATTGGTTATGTCTTACGGGCACGTTTATGTAGCTCAAGTTGCCATAGGCGCTAATCCAGGGCAAGCCATAAACGCCATTATGGAGGCCAATAGCTACTCGGGGCCTTCTTTGATCATCGCCTATAGCCATTGCATTGAACACGGTTACGATTTAAAATATGGCGTGGAGCAGCAGCGATTGGCGGTGGAATCTGGCTATTGGCCACTGTATCGTTTTGACCCTCGTCGTACTTTACAAAATGAAAATCCAATGCAATTGGATGCCGTCGAGGCTAAAATCCCATTAGTTGAGTACTTGCAGCGGGAAAATCGATTTAAGGTTCTGGAAAAATCAAATCCAGAACGTGCAAACAGTTTGAAGGAAAAAGCACAAGCTATCGTCCACAGTCGGTTGGCGTATTATCATTATCTTGCAAAAAAATGAACTATAATTTACGGGGTGCTTTTTGGGGTAAAAGATGAATTGAGGAATAAAATAAATGTACAATAGTTGATATGGAACATAAACTAGACGTCCAACAATTGCAAAAACTACTCATCGATAGGAATATCCATTATCCTTTATTTGTTTACGATGTTATCGATAGTACAAATTTAGAAGCATTTCGACTATTGGATGCGGTGCAGGATCGATGTGTCATTGTTTTGAGTAAAGTTCAAACCCAGGGGCGAGGTACTCACGGTCGAGTCTGGGAAGACAATCATGGACAACTTAGTTTAAGCATTGGCTTTAAAGAGTGCATATTGCCAGAAAAATTAAATGGAATTCGTGTTTTACTCAATCGGTACTTTTGTGAGAAATTAATACGGTTATTTTATAAGCCTTTTTATTTAAAAGATCCAAATGATATTTTGTGGGAAGGTAAAAAGCTCAGCGGTGTGTTATTGGAATCAAAAGTTGAAAATAATTTGACGACGGCTTGGGTCATGGGTTTGGGAATGAACATATATCATGCACACCATAAACTTTGGTCAAAAGAGGTTCAGGAGAGCGCTGTATCTTTACAGGATATTTTGGCTGGCAAAGAAATTGACATCAATTTTTTGGCTGCAGAGTTTATTCAAATAACGTTACTCCAACACCCCCTGTCCTAAGACGAGGATAGGCCTCTACTTTTTAAAGAAAAATGAAGCTTTCTATTCTAAGTCTTAAAA
Source organism: Puniceicoccales bacterium (assembly GCA_031260015.1). Classification (GTDB taxonomy): domain Bacteria; phylum Verrucomicrobiota; class Verrucomicrobiia; order Opitutales; family UBA9783; genus CABUVL01. The sequence goes on along the minus strand of JAIRKR010000045.1, from coordinate 79,799 downwards.
GAATTACTGTGACCAACCGGTTCAATACTTATAAATTATAAATAACACTTAGGTGGCAACATCGTCGGCAGACAAAGGGGTGCCTTTTTCTAGGTTACGTTTTGATTGTTTGCCCAAAACTTGTTCCCAATGTTTGGGGGCTAAGCCAAAAGCAGGACGGACAATTTTTAAATTTTCCGTTGAAAAAATTTCTCCCTTTTCTATGCGTTTGCATACGTAGATAGAACGTCTATATTTAAGGTGATAGGGATCATTTTCTAGGCTGATAGGGCTAATAACCGCTTCTCCAAGTTCTTTGTACAATTCTTTTGCAGCGCATACCATAGAATAAAATTCTTCTGGCTCCAGAGAAATTTTACTGTAAATTGCATCATCTTGACGCATGAGTATGAGGTGCTTTTCTATGAGACAGGCGCCCAAAGCAATGCTTCCAAGAACCCTATTATGCGACAGAAAATGATCCGAAATACCTATGGGACAGGCATACCTTTTTTGTAGTTGCGAGATGGGTCGTAGGTTTGAACTCAGTTGACCTGTAGCGTATGGAAAAACACATTTTAACAGCATCCATTGCTTGCATCCGTGATTACGTAACGTTTCAATAGCCTCTTCTATTTCTTCGAGTTTTGCCAATCCCATGCTCAAAATAACCGGTTTTCCGGTGGAGGCTACTTTTTTGAGTAATGGTAGATGGGTTATTTCAGTGGATGAAATTTTGTATACGGGTGGATGAATTGTTTTTTCCAAAAAATCAACGGATGTTTCATCAAAAGGGGTACTAAAGAGTGCAATATTTAACTTTTTTGCATAATCTGCTAAATCTTCGTGCCATGCCCATGGAATGCAGTTGAACTGATACAGATCATATAAATATTGGATTGGCCCAGGCCCTTCAATTTTGAATTGATCATTCCTAATAGGTAAAGTAAGCGTATCTGCCGTATACGTTTGTATCTTTACGGCATCAGCCCCACCATCTTTGGCATGCTTGATGAGTCCTCTGGCGTGTTCAATACATTGTTGATGATTGCTTGATAACTCTGCAACAAAATAGGGTTCATACTGGGGTCCAACGGGGCGGCCAGAAATGTTAAAGCAAGTTCTTTTTTTGATCATTGGAAGTGTCTACTATTTTTAAGATATTGAGTTGGCTTAAAAAGGCATCGCCTTCCGAAAAGCGTGCTAATTCTTCACAATAATGGTCGAAGGCTTTGGAATCATTCTTTTGGTGCGCTATGTAACTGAGTGCATAGAAAGCCTGTGCTCGGAGGTAGTTGGAAGAACAACGAATGAGGTTGAGAAAAGTTTTTTCAGCTTCTTCTACGTTAAGTGCATAAATATTTGAAAATGCGTAACCTAATTGTGCTTGCTCCAAGAGGGGAGAAATGGTTAAATGTTGCATTGCTTTTTGATAATAATGAGCGGCTGATAAATAGTTTTTATGACTGAAATCATCATTTGCTTTTTCAAGAAAAGTAAACCCTTGCAGCGATTTCAATCCTTGAGGTAGCGTTTTTTCTGCCCATTGCAGCCGTTCAGACAATGTTTTTTGCCGTTCGTATTGGGCAAGGTAATACTGAACTTGTTTCCTTTGGCACCATTTTACCAATAAGAATGAAGCCCACGTACACACAACTACAGCCGCTACGGAAGCTAAAATTTTCCAATAATGTTCTAACCATACCCAAATTTTAAATTCTGCAGGTACATCCCCTTTTACCTTAACCCCTTCAGAAATTTTCTGGCTTTTCTTCACCTCACGAATATAAAAATGCTTGTTGGAATAGTCAACCTTCTTGGAGTATTATTTTTTGATAAATATTAGACGTGATATAAATTTTATGCGGATAGTGTATCTCGCCGTTTTACATCTTAAAATTGGGAATTAATGTGCGTATGAATCGAATACTTTCTTCTTCGCTACTTAATTTTTCCATTTCCTTCAAATACCCATCTACCGTAGGTACGCATGACAAGTATTCCATAGGATCTTTCGTGAGCCATATGTGTTGGTTGATGGTTTTGTCAAAATAATCCGGATTGTAGACTAAATCTTCATGCAATTTTTCTCCTGGCCGAATACCCGTAAATATAATTTCGATGTCGGTACCCACACGGAGGTTATTCAGTTCGATCATTTTTTTGGCCACATCTAAGATTTTTACTGGACTTCCCATATCTAAAACAAAAGTCTTCCCCGCAACCGATTCAAAGGATGAAGCTTCCAAAATCAGTCCAACAGCTTCTGGAATGGTCATGAAGAAACGTGTCATTTGAGGGTGCGTTACCGTAATGGGACCCCCACGTGCAATTTGTTCTTTAAAGATCGGTAGTACGCTACCCGCCGATCCTAGAACATTGCCAAATCTGACCGCCATAAATTGAGTTCGATTTTCGGTTTGATGCTGCAAAGCCATACAAAGCATTTCGGCAATTCGTTTGGAGGCACCCATGTTATTAATGGGATTGATGGCCTTATCGGTGGAAATTAATATGAATTTTTCCACTTTCATTTTACTGGCCAACTTTGCCAGTATGCCCGTGCCCAAAGCATTATTTTTTAAAGCCACAAGCGATTGATTTTCTAATAACGGAACATGTTTGTAGGCGGCTGCATGATAAATTAAATGCGGATGGTATTTTTGTAAACAGCTTTCCACATCTGGGGCATTACTTATATCTATTAAAACGGGCGTGCAAGGCAAGCCTTCGTGCAGTAGGTCTTGTTCAATTTTAAATAAATTGTATTCCGAATGGTCCATTAAAATAAGTTGGCTCGGATACTTAATGGCAATCTGTTTGGAGAGTTCTCGACCGATGGAACCTCCGGCGCCCGTAATGGCAACAACTCGGTTGGCAATAAGTGCCGTACTTCGTTCTAAGTTTAGGTGTACGGGTTTTCTTTCCAAAAAGTCTTCTACATCTAACGTACGTAAGCGCGTTGCAAAAGCGTGCCCTTCAAGGAATTCTCCAAAAGACGGAATTGTTAGAAGTTTCAAATTGAGCTCCCGAGCTAGTTGCGCGAGTTCGTTGAGTCGTTTGATAGAAAGACTCTGGGATATGAGTACCATCCCTTCAATTTTGTAATGCTCTTTACAATCTCGCAGGCATTCGGGTGGGCCCAACACGGGAATTTCATGTAAAGTTCTTCCATAGTATTTTGAATCATCATCCACCACTCCCACGGGTGTTATCCCATAAAATCGTTTACTCTTGAGTTCTGTGATAATATTAGACCCCGCTTCATGGGTCCCAACGATGACAACGTTAAGGGTTTCTGGACGGTCTATATTGCAAGTTTTATTGAAAATTCCATAGTTATTAATAATACGCAGACTTGTTCTAAAGAATAGTATAAACAAAATCGAAAACAGTAAATCTGCCAAAATAATTTCTCGAGAGGGGAACAGTGGACTTTGAACACAAAATTTTGATAGCAGGAAGACAAAGGATATGACGGAAAAGCAGCTCGCAATTTTGACCAAATCTGGCAAGCGAAAATAAGAAAAAATGCCTTTGAATTCGCCCACCAATACGAGTGCGATTATCTTTACGGGAACCAACATACAAATGTTATACCACATAACGTTTTGTACGGGTAGTGGAATTGTAAATTCATATTTGAGCACATAGGCAACTGCTATGCTCGAAGCCAGACAAAAACTATAAACACCTAGTTTTAAGCTATAAGTAAATAACTTTAACATATATGCCACGAGCTTATGTAAAAGCGCTCAAACGGGAACCTCGGTACCTATTCGGAACGCTTAGCCTGCGTTGCTTTATCCAGCAAATCGCCCAAGTTGGTTAAATCTTGATTGGCTTCGATCGTGTCGTATAACTTAATTTCTTCTGCCAAACGTGATTCGTCGTAGGTGGCCGCTTTAATGGATAAACCTAAGCGACGCTCATCCTTATCAATTTTGATAACGCGCGCTTCCACGGTGTCACCCACTTTGATAATATCCTTGAGCTTTTCGACATGCTCTTCACTCATTTGGCTAATGTGTACAAGTCCATCAATGTCATTTTGGAGTTCGACAAATGCACCATAAGAAGTAACTTTAGCCACTTTACCCGTAACGATGTCACCGATCTTATACAACGTCTCGATACTGGACCACGGGTCTTCGCTTAATTGCTTAATACCCAAAGAAATGCGTTGCTGAGAAGGATCTGCTTCCAATACAATAGCGTCGATTTCATCTCCCTTTTTTAACATTTCTCCCGGATGATTGATTTTCCGAGTCCAAGTCATATCCGAAATGTGGACCATGCCATCAATGCCTTCTTCCAATTCGACGAATGCACCATAGGTCGTTAAATTACGCACTTTACCGCGTACATGGGCGCCAATGGGGTAGTTGTGTAGGACCATATCCCATGGATTTTCCGATAATTGACGAATGCCTAAAGAAACCTTTTGCTCATTTTTTTGCACATCCAATATGACCGCTTCAACTTCGTCGCCAACCCGCAGCATTTCACTGGGTTTACCGATGCGCTTTGTCCAGGAGAATTCTGTAATGTGAATAAGTCCTTCAACGCCCTCTTCCAACTCAATAAAAGCGCCGTACGGAACTAAGTTAACCACTTTGCCACGCACTTTGGACCCTACCGGATAACGTCTTTCGATTTGGTCCCATGGATTAGAATGCATCTGTTTGATGCCCAAAGAAACACGTTCTTTATCGCGATCGATATCGGTAATCATCACTTCAATTTCTTCCCCAACTTTAAGCATTTCATTGGGATGAGAAATGCGTCCCCAGGTCATATCGGTGATGTGCAGTAATCCATCCAATCCATCCAGATCGATGAAAGTTCCATAATCGGTGATATTTTTAACGATACCTTTACGTATGGAACCCACTTCAATTTCCTTCAATATTTGCTGACGTTTCTTTTGGCGTTGAGATTCAATTAATTCGCGGCGAGAAACAACAATATTACGGCGGTCTTTGTTAATTTTTACAATTTTTAAATCGAAAGTTTGACCTAGGTACTGATCCAAATTTTTGGGAGCCTGAACATCGATTTGAGAAGCCGGCAAAAACGCATCTACACCGATGCTAACGATTAAGCCGCCTTTGATTTTCCCTTTTACACGCCCGGAAACTTCTTCGCCTTCTTCGCATTTTTCCAAAATATTTTCCCAATTTTTTTGTTGTTGGGCTTTATCGTACGATAAAACGGGACGGCCTTCTATATTTTCAACGCGCTCCACAAAGACTTCTACTTGTTCTCCTATGGACAGCTCATCAAAGTTTGGAAATTCATTGGCGGGAATAATTCCTTCCGTTTTAGCTCCAATATTGACGGCAACTTCATTCGGTCGAATTTCAGAAATCGTACCTGTAATAATTGAATTTTGTTTTAAACATTTAAGTGAGTTTGCATCCAGCAAACTATCCATAATAGTTGTCATAATCTATACTTATCTCCTACGAGGATTTCCCTCATAAAAGGGTTAAGGGTTACACATTGATATATGCATGTTACCATGTGGCATATGATTGGATGAAGCAATGCAAAAATGTAAATAATTTAGTCCCATTGCCGATTTAAAGATTGGATGGAGAAAATACTTGTTTTTGATGGTGAATTCTCTATAATTATCAACGTGTTGGCATTGACATACGAAGGCCTCTTATGCCATACGTACCTTATGGATAACAAAGAGGAATCCGTTTATTGGATTAATGAGAATGAAGATTCCGTATTGGTCAGAATCAAAGGGAGGGCTACCTACTTAAATTGTTCATCCCTCAACGAGTTTTTGCAAAAAAAACTTAGAGAAAATTGTGTTAAGTATTGTTTTTTATTTGAAGAGTGTAGCGGTATCGATAGTACATGTCTTGGAATTTTAGCTGGATTAGCTCTAAAATTAAGAAACCCAGGAGGACTGTGTATATTTAGTGGCCTGAACGCTAAACTTTTAGAAACGGTTAAACTACTTGGATTAGACTTGTGGGTTCAGTTGGTCGATGATATTGCACGCGTAGAACAAGTTGGGTTCTGCTTAAAAAATGAGCAACAACGGGGCGTACAATCTGAATTTTTACTGAATGCTCACAAATTTTTGATGGAAATTAATGCACAAAATAGAGTTCGATTTCAAGATGTTGTACAATATTTGTCTTCACAAAAATGATTTCAGAAGTCGTATATGTTGTATTGGGAATTTTTGTAGGATGCGTCTTGATGACGCTTTGTTTGAAAGCCGGATCGGCGGACTCAAAGCAAGAAGACATACGGACGTGCGTTGAAAAAGAAAAAACAATTGTTTTAGACTTGTTACATGCATTCATGCATGCAATAAGCCAAGGGGTTTCGCAAAAACAACTCTATCATTTAATAGTGCACCATAGTTTAGTTGGTACCGAAGGCATGAGTGCTTGTTTTTATGAGTATTTTCCGGATTCGAAGCAACTCAAAAAGGTTGCCGGTGAAGGCTTATTCCCTCCTTTAAAGACAAAGATTTCCGATCATTTATCGCGTGCAGAAATTTTATCGTTGATACATCAAGGAGAGGTTTTTCATTACGATGAAGGCATCGTGGGTAAAGTTGCGCAAACGCTGCATCCGATTGTTTTAGCAGCAGATGATATCGATCGTCACGTTATTCACCATTGGGATGATGCCTTAAAGATAAAAAATTTGTTAATTTCACCCGTTTATTTTAAAAATGGGTTGTTGGGTGTTTTGGCAGTCGCAAATTCGATGTGCGACGTAGCTTTTTTGGAAAACACTTGTTGTTTATTGGAATTAATGACTCGGCAGGCAGGTATTATGCTGCACAACGTCAAATATCTCAATTGTCAAATTGAAAAAAGTAAGTTGGATTTTGATTTAAAACTGGCAAGCCACGTACAATCTTTTCTATTACCGTGTTCGGATCTTGTAAAACTGTCTCACTGTGATTTCTCTGCCTATTGTAAACCAGCACAACAAATTGGGGGTGATTTTTATACCCTTTTCAAATTGGATGAGGATCGTACTGCATTTATCGTAGCCGATGTTGCCGGCAAAGGAATTGCCGCTTCTCTGCTGATGACAACCTGTGTTGCACATTTAAAACATTGTACTTTTTTGTACGATTCTCCCGCTGCCGTGTTGAAAACAATGAATAAATATTTATACACCGAGACAAGTCAAGAAATGTTTGTTACGATGGTGTATTGTGTTTTGGATACAAATCGTCAAACTTTGAAAATTGCGAGAGCTGGACATGAATGTCCTTTGTTGGTTAAATCCGACTTACCTATCCAAAAATTAATGCCTCAAGGGGTTGGACTTGGAATGGTGCCGAGTGAAATCTTTGACAACTTGCTTGAGGAAGCGACTTACGATTTTAAGCCTGGAGATACGTGCGTTTTGTACACGGATGGGGTAACGGAAGCCTTGAATGCTCAAAACCAAGAATTTTCACAGCAAAATTTGCTCAGAATTGTGGATGAACACAGAGATAAACAGCCTAAGGAATTGATCCAAAGAATTATAAAAAGTGTAGAAGATTTTTCGGGCTCAGATCGGTTGTCGGACGATTTAACACTTTTGGTTTTCCATTAATTTTTGGCAAATGGGACACGGGTATATATGCGTACATTGATGGCGATTGCAGTATTCCCGACCGTAATAAATCATTTGTAGATGAAGTCTAAACCACGTGTTTTGCGGGAAAAAAGTTTTTAAGTCTTGTTCAATTTGTTTTACGGAATGTTTATTGGATAAGCCCCAACGAAGGGCAAGACGATGAATGTGCGTGTCGACTGGAAATGTAGGTTGGTGAAATGCGTATCCAAGAACGACGGAGGCCGTTTTATGCCCAATACCCGGTAGACTTTCTAAATCTTTGAAATTGTTGGGGACCTGACTATGGAATTGTTCGCATAATATATGGGATAACTGCCAAATGTTATTGGACTTTGTGTGGGAAAGACCGCAAGGCCTTATTATGCTTTGAATCGTTGTAATTGAAAGTCGGAGCATGGCTTGAGGCGTTGGAGCCTTTTGGAATAAAATGGGTGTCACTTTGTTGACTTGAGTATCCTTGCAGCGAGCCGAGAGTAGGGTAGCAATTAATAGCTTAAAAGGGTGATCCGCAAAAAATAAACTGGCCTGCGGATTTGGATACAATCGATTGAGCACGTCAAGAATGTATTGCTTTTTTAAAAAATGCATAAATTTAATGAATAAACATCTATTTTTTGCACATCACGCACAATTAATTAAACGAAACACGAATTAAATATCCGAAAGGAAATTAGAATAACTTGCGCTTCTCCTGTCAACTCGATTGGATTTTTAGGCATTTGTGTTGGGTAATTACGTGCACTTAGGAAGAACTTACAGATGCGTTGGATATTCGGCCGAAAGTTGTCCGCAGGCGGCTTGTATGGACTTTCCAAACGACTGGCGTACGGTTGCCGCGATACGGCGTTGTTCTAACTGTTTTTGGAATCGCAGTACAACGGATTTATGAGTTTCTTGGACCTTTAAATGAGAAATCGGATGAAAGGGGATTAAATTTACGTGATACAGATGCCTTAATGGGCCACGCGCTTCAACAATGGACTCCAATGCTTCCAGATCTTGTAGCCTATTATTAATGCCGTCCATAACCATATAAGCCAAATAAATTTTACGGTTGGTTAATTTTACCCTCTCGTCCAAAGCCTCAAAAATATCTTCTAAACGGTAATGTTTTGCCATTGGCATCCATTGTTCTCGCAAGGTTTGATGGGGAAAATGCAGAGAAAATGTTAGCGTCACTTGGGGGTAAAGTTGCGTTAATTTTCTAATGCTTGGAACCACTCCGACGGTTGAAATGCTTAATTTGTAGGGGCTTAGTTGAAATTCGTCGGTGGCCGTGAAATGGTGAATGGCTTCAAAAATATGCGGATTGAGTAACGCTTCTCCCATGCCCATAAGGGTGATACGATCTATGTGTGCGACCGTTTTTGATAGGTATAACGCTTGAGCTAAAATTTCTTCGGTCGTCAAGTTTCGTTGAATACCTATTTTCCCCGTTGCGCAAAAAGCACATTGGCATGCGCATCCAACCTGCGTTGAGATACACAAAGACTTAAGTCCTTCTTGAAACCGCATGTATACGCTTTCAATTCTTTCTCCATCCTGCAATTCGAATAGATATTTGCTGGCTTGCGTACCTTTTTGCACACGCAATAGTCGCAGAGGTAAAAGGTTGTCCCCAAAGACTGAAATAAGTTTTTCTCGTAGGGGTAACGGAAGCGTCGTTAATTCATGAAAGGTCAGATGGGGTTCTCTGAACAGGGCTTGTTGTAACTGTTTATAGCGAAAGACGGGCTCTTTTTCCTGTTCTAAAAAATCCTTTAACGCACTAAAGCTAAACCTCCGTAATTGCATGAACCTTTAATACAATAGGGTGTCTTTCTTAAGCGCAATATTTTTGCGCAAGTGTAAGAGGGTGTTATACAATGGATGCGATTACAATAAAATATCCATGGGCCAGTAGTTGTAATCCTCTTTATTTCACACCTAATAGAAAAGCTTAGGGATAAAATAACCTCAATTTCTTCCTGGAGTTGCATCAAATACAGCCCTACCTAAATAGGAAGGCTCATGTAAACGATATTTCGAGAGAAGCTCTCGAGAATCTAAAGCAAACCTCTACTTTTTCGAAACTAGGGACTCTGCCGAAGAGACTAGGGGTATTAACAATACTTAGTGTCTAGAGCTCTTGGATTACTTCTTCAATTTCTATGCACTTTTCTGACTAGACTTAAAGTATAACCTTATGCTTTTGGTATGCCTCCTCTATGGTATTGTAAACTTCACCCGTTTCTATATCAATCCATTTCTCGCCATCAAAAAAAGCCCCCCTCTTGCCATAATCCTCTGCGCGGTCCTTGAAGAAGACGTTTACCGTCGTATATACCAGATGATTATGAAGTGACACAACCTCAAAAATATCAAAAACATCGTGGTGCTCTGGAAAGCTAAAGTCCTTATAATCCTTATAGTCATCATCCTAATCGTTAGGACGAAGACGTTTTTTAAATTGCTCTGACATCCGGTAGACGAGCCTACCATTAGCGAGGGTACCTGTCTGTGGATACTCTTTTATGGGATTACCTTCAGAATCATAAATTTCACCATCATCTCCTACAAGTAGACGATAGCAAGCCTATGCAACCACTTACCTCGGACATTTTTAACGGATACTCCTTCTTTTGTTCTATATCTCCCTTCATCTATTGGTATCGGACCATAAACTGGAGTACCTTGGGACATATGTCCTGCTATCGGATATGTAGAAAAATTTCTAGTAGTATAGGCGGCATCATATTTTGAAAGTTCAAGACACTCGCTAAGGGCTTGATGATCTTTTTGACAATATTTGCAATACCAGGCGTTCAGGGTAATTGACCCACCAAACCGGCCGTTATAAGACTACCTTTTATAATTGTTGTATTAATTATTCTTTTCATTTTACTTATTCTCTTTTGTTTTTAGTGTTATAATCTTAAATAATCTCCTCTTGGGTAAATTTTTGAAAAATAATGTTGTAATAGACTTACCCAGATCTTCAAACGTCGATGCTTTATCCAGCAAAAAATAAACCTTACCGACTTCAATTAGAAAATACCGCTACCGTTGGTTAAAATACAATGACAACAGAAGCGGCATCACACCTTTACAACCTCCTTCAAAATAGAAAAAATACCCCTCGGCCGCTTATTGAATACTTTCTTTAGAAAATGGCCTTTAGAATGAAGCGCTATACCTGCATTTCATCTAGCCGAATAAATTATAACCTAGGGTTAATATGAATAAACCCAACTCAAATATTCTTTGTTTCATTAAAGTTATAGGATATCGATAAAGCTAGCAAACTGTCAAGCTAAGAATTATTTTTTGTTTGTTTTGCGACGTAAGGTGGAACAATGGCACCTCCAGAGATAATAATTTTCATCGCATCTCCAATCGACATATCCAAATTAACGATGTGTTCTTTAGGTACCATAATAAGAAAACCGGTGGTTGGATTGGGCGTTGTCGGAACAAACACGCAATACACTTCTTCTGCGGTCTTGTCCTGAATTTCACCTTTCGAATCACTTGTCAAAAACCCAACGGAGTATAAACCTTTTCTTGGAAACTCTACCAGAACCGCCTTCTGAAAGAGTGACTTTTTATCTTGGGCAAGCGTATCCACAAGTTGTTTTACCGTTTTGTAAATAGAGTTGATGAGGGGCACATTGGAGATAAGTCTTTCGGTAAATCTCAAAAAACATTTACCTAAAAAGTACTGGGAAAACCATCCGAAACAAGCAATGACTACAATGACTACACCTATAGATATAAAATCTAAAATACATTCAACCCATTGTTTATCTAGATTTTTTGTCCAATTCCCAAAAAATAATGTACTTGCGGGTTGTCCTACCTTATTGAGTAAGATTTGTATGACAAAAAAAGTAACCCCTAAAGGGAGTAAAACAAATAAGCCCGTTATGAAAGATCGTTTAATTTTTGCTATCATCAATGTCATTAAAAGAATGGATGAGCAATTTTGCAAATACTTATTTGGGTAATTTGTACCGCAAAGTATGAAATACGCGTACAAAGCATCCAATGTAAGGTTTCGTTGGATTGATTTTTGATTTTTAAGCTTTATTTAGGTTGCTTGAAATATTCAAAAGATGCGTGAGAGATGGTTTGCAAGAATAGATCCATTGCGGGTGCAATTTTAACCCAGCCCTTTAGCAAAAGCATGCAAATTGGTTTCGACAAATTCCTTATATTGTCCCAAGGGACCCATATCAACGCGTATTCGCTCGTTCAAACAAATAACGTCATCAAATGCACGTTGTATGGCCTGAAAAATATTATCTACCATTGGGATGAAAACTCTTTTTGCCTCTTCTATTCTGGTATCAGAAGCTCTTTTTGCCAAAATATACTTTTTTATAGGTGTATTGGGACGACGACTATCTACCTCGGTTCCATCTGAAAATTCTTTAAACAAATCTTTTAGAATCATTGTATCGAGTACAATAAAATCAATAATCTTTAAATCGGAAATACTACCAGAAACATCTGCGATAAAGAAGAAATTTCCGTAATTCGTAAGTATATCTGTAAGGTCAAAAATTCGAGATATAATATCGATAAGGACAAATCCTTCCATAACTTTTGGGTTTATGTGATTATCTATCAACGGGGCAAAATTCGAACAATTTATGCCTAAGAGCTCTGGTGTTGATTTGACAGTGTCGTAGCTGTATATTTTTGCCTTACCAGTTTCTGTATAGCTTACATCTTTTGTTGCAATGTAAAAATTTGTCTCGTCATCCCAAAAGAAATGGACTTCTGGGCCTAGGCCTGAATGTTGGAGAAATTTATAAACAAAAAGCTCTATAGGGCTTACAGGGTTTGATGCACTACCTCTACTTCCACTTCCCTGTGATGTTGATCCATGTTGATGTGTTTTTATATAGTATACAATAGGGTTTTCTTCACCCTCGGGGAGAATCTGGGCTGTCTTTCCAAATTGAGCTCCAGCTTCTCGAGGTTTGTCTAAAAATTCAATTTTAGACTCTGGAAATATACCAGAAAAATACTCACGTGCTCTCATCTGAAGAGTTTCTGAAGGTAGATTTTTAAAAAACATAATGGTATCACGAAGATCGTCTATTAACGTTTCAACAGGATTGTCGCCCGCGCTTTTACTTTTAGGAAATTTACTTAATATTGTTTGAATGGCACTGACGGCGTGTTTTTGTTTGGCTTGATCAGAGGATATTAGGTTATCGACATTTGCCTTTAGTGTTTGTACTGCTCGTGCTTTGGATGGATCCCCTTCAAGCCACTCTATAACCGCTCTTGTTCTAGCGCCTAAAGCTCCAAAATCAGGGGGAAACGCATGAACAAACGGTATTAAAAAAAATAATGCAATTAAGACGTAAATTTTCTGCAAAACCATATTTAAAGCATTCATTTTGATTGTCAGATGTCAATAGAAAAAACACCCAGGCTAAATATGCTTACGGAGTTTGTAGATTCTTAACCAAGGCATCCATGTTATCTTGGATCTCCTGATGATATTCTTTCAAGGGTTCTACATCAAGGGTTGGTATTTCTTTTTGTAAGGCCAGTATATTCTGAAATGATCGTTCAATTGCTCGCGTAAAAGTTTCTACTAAGGGGAGGAAAACCTCTTGTGCGGTTTTTATTCTAGTCTTCACATCTCTATCGACTATAAAATAGCGTGATATTTGGTCTGAAAACCCTATACAACGATACGGGCCGGTTCCGATTAAGAATCCCCTAAACAATGTTTCTGCGAATGTAGTTCTACGGTTCGATACTTCAAAATCAACAACTTTAAAACTAGAAATACTACCGGATATGTCTGTGACAAAGAAGAAATTTCCGTAATTCATAATTATATCTTCTAATTCGAAAATACGCGAAATTGCATCAATAAGAACAAGACTTCGCACAACCGCTGGATTTACAAAGATTTCTTGTGATGGTTCAAATTCTGTATATCTTGCGCCCAGGCTTATGCCCAATAAGTCTCGCCTAGATTTAATGGTTCTGTAGTCATATTTTTGCACCTCGCCACTTTCTGTGCAGCCAACATCTTTCGTTATAATGTAAAAATCTCTTTCGTTATACCAAGCGAAGTGGACCTCGGGACCTAAATCTGAATATTGAAGAAATTTGTAAACAAAAAGCTCTCTAAGATCTACAGGTTCCGCTTCGTAATACGATGATTCTGGCTCTACACTGGAATACAATCCACGACCATGGGTTTTGGCATGGTAAGTAACTTCTGGTCGGCCAGATAGCGAAACATGGGCACAATCTCCAAGCCGCTTCCCCTCTTCTTTATAAGAAAACTCGATTTCAGCATCCGGATATTGTTCTAATAAATATTCACGGACTTTCTGTCGTAAAAGTTCATATGGTATTTCTTGAAAATATGTTTCGGCTCTAATGCAACCTCTTCTTAAAGTTAAAGCGCCTTCTTTCTTTTTGTAATTATCTAATTTCTGTAGGATATTTTCAATAGTACGTATTTGTTCTCTTGGATTGCTAGACGGCATCTCCAGTCTATCAGCATCTGCTTTTAACGTAGTTGCAACTTTTGAATCTTCAATTTGGATAGAAAATACTCTTATTTCCTCGGCTAATGCGTGAAGATCAATATCCGCACAAGTAAACGACGCCAAAGATAAAACAACTAAGAAAGTATAAAACTTACCTAACATCTAACATATCGAAGAGGATGATTTTTATTATATAATGTCAAGTTTAAAGTTCGTCAAAATATCATCCTAAGCGAGATTATTGCCGTAATCACAACTTTACCAGTCTGAGGGTTTTTCTTAACAAACCCAACGAACATAAGATAATTGTTGAACGCATGGGAGCCCTTACTGCCAATGAAATAAAAAGACCCTCTGATTCTGGCTTCGGGATAAGTAAAAATGTGGACAACGTGGCAAAACATGTACAAAACATGCTGAAGGAGCAAGATCCAAAAAAGATTGCGGCAACTGAGGTAAGTAACGACTTGGCTAAAGCTTTGGTGCCGAAAATATTAGCAGTATATGACGAGCGTGTAAAAAATCTAGAAGATATTAAAGATAGCTTATTAGTGTCTAGAGATTTTTATAAAAAGGGTAACGCCAAGGCATTGGAAAATAAAGTTTGGAATCCAGACGAGCAAATCGGGGCGTAGATGAGGTTTTGTTTCCAGCCAAGAGATGGCCATCACGATAAAATAGTAACTGAGCGCTAAACCAACCGCTAAAACTAGGTTTGCCGATGTTTCTGCGCGTTTTACTTTGATACCTAGAGGAATTGCTATGAAAATCAGGGATAAGACCGCAAATGACATGACGGCATTTTTTTGGATTTCCAGGGAAGCGGCTATTTGGGGCGTATAGTGAGACAAATTTTTGGCGGTGTTTTTTGCGCATAACAGTTCCCCTAGGTGCATATGCCCCAATCGCTTGGTAAACGTTTTACTCCCAAGTAAAGGATTGAGGGGTAGAGAAATCGAAGTATTTTCAAAGGTAATAGGTTGAGTTTCGATAGAAGTTGTCTGGGAAGTATGCTTTTCCCCCATACCATGGATCAATGTAAGGATAAGACTATCTGCGTTTTGATTGTAACGAATGTAACCTTTTTCGGCATGTAAAAGAAGATTTATTCCGGTGACACTTTTGCCATCAAGCTCCCATAACCAACAGTTCTCAACCCAGTCTTTGTGTTTTTTTTCAACGTAGAAAATGTAACCGGGAAAATCTTTAATGCAAGTACCCGCCTGAATAAATTGTAGAGGACGCTGTCGAATTACGTTACTGATGGACGCTCGGTAATAGGTAATGGAGTTTGGACCAAAGTAGAAATTGACGATTAGGGCAAATAAAGTACCCAGGCCCGCTATTAAAAGTATAGGTGTCACGATGGCATACAGACTTAATCCGGAGGCCTTCATGGCCATCAATTCGTTTTGCGCCGAGAGTCGTCCCAAGACCAAAAGCGTTGCGGTCAATAATCCCAATGGTAATGCGTAGGCGATCATCGATGGGATCAGGTGAAAGAGCAGATCGAAGAAGAATGTCCACGTAATCTTACCACTTGCCAATAAGGGAAGCACTTCCTTGAGGGCATTCCCTATAATAAGAACAAAAACAAACAGAAAAGTGGTATATGTGGATGCCCCAAAAAATTGTTTGAATAGGTAGCGTTGCAACGTATTGGGCATCATTTTACTAGAACATATTTTTACCTTTTGTCTAGTTTGTTTTTAATGGATGGGTGCATTAAGAGTGTGGGTTCTAAGCGTGTTTAGGAAAATTTTCTCCAATCTCTGCTTACGGATGCATCTTTATGAGGATAATAGGTTGAACCATACACGTTGTTTCGCGTGCATACGAATGATTTTGAAGAATTTACCTCGGCAACTTTGGATTTTGTATGGCGGGTCGATGCAGTGTAAAACTTATTTTTTGTGCAATTCATGATTGATTGATCCACAAAACTGCGTTAAATTTTATGTATGGTACTGTTTGATGATGAAGCGACAAGTTCTTCGGGAAGTGAAGATACACCAACTCGCAAAAAAGAATTTTTTTCTGGGAATAAAAGTTCAGACAGCGGAGCGGATTCTAGGCTTGAAAAGCGTGCGCAACGAGATGCTGTTAAATTAGATCGTTTAACAATTTTTGCACAGCAATTGTCTTCCATGTTACAGGCTGGATTGCCCTTATCTCACGCCCTTGAAACGATTACTGCCGAGATGGACGACAAAGTGTTTAAATTGATACTTACGCGTGTTAAAGAAAATATATTTTCGGGTTCTTCATTTTCGGATGCGCTGAGAAAATATCCCAATGCGTTTCCATCGTTATTTTACAATATGGTCGAGGCGGGAGAAGTATCGGGAGCTTTGCCAGACGCAATGGTAACCGTTTCAAACTACTTTGAGGCATCCTTGAAATTAACCAAAAAATTTAAGAGTGCCTTAACTTATCCCATCGCCATTGTTTCCATGTCCTTTTTACTCGTTAGTGGACTGATGATTTGGGTTGTGCCCGTATTTGGAGAAATGTTTAGTGGTTTTGGAGCTCGATTGCCCTGGTTGACGCAAGCGTTGATCGACGTAAGTGAGTTTATGAAAAGCCATGTCGTCATCATTGTAGGGGGGACAGTCTCCGTTGTTGTGGGTTTAAAAAAGCTCTTTAAGTCGCCCGCCGGAGCCAAGTTTTTAGATGCGACGCTGTGTCATGTTCCATTGTTTGGAACTTTAATTAAAAAAACGAACATTGCGCGTTTTTGTCGTACCTACTCCGTTTTATTGTCCAGTGGCGTTCCAATCTTAAAAGCCATTGATATTTGTACCAACGTGGCCGATAGTTTTTATTTGTCCATGGCTTGTACTTCCATAAAAAAGGGGATACAGGAAGGACAACAATTGTCGACATTGATGGAGAGTATTTCTTATTTTCCGCGCATTGTGTGCAATATGACGAAAGCGGGGGAGCAAGCAGGTAACGTTGAAGGTATGATTCGCAACGTCGCGGTACTTTACGAAAATGATGTAAATAATATTGTTTCCGCCATGACGTCATTGCTGGAACCATTTATTATTTGTTTCTTAGGTGTTGTCATTGGTGTAATTGTTATAGCCATGTTTTTACCTATATTCCAATTGTCGTCGTTGGTGGGGTAAACGTTGCATGAATCACTATTATTTGTTAAATACACGACAATTAGATTTACGATTTTTAGACTTAGAAAAGTCGCCTTTGGGATATACCTTAAATGCGGATGAAAGCGTTTTTGGACCGCAATCCTCCACAAAGCGTTGGTTAAAGGTTTTGGAAGCTACGCTGGAAAAGTTATTACGGTCCCATAAAATTTTAGGTCCCGTAGGTTTCATTTTACCGGAACATTTAGTCATTAATATGGTTGTCCGTTTGCCTTACCAAAAGAATCGTTTTTCGGTTATCCAACAGTTAACGGGTGCGTTAAATAAAGATTTTGGATTACGGGGCGATAAAATTGTTTTTAGGTTTCAGCAGATGCCGTATAATGAAGATTTTAAGACTTATTGGGTAACCCTCATTCCAAAAAAATTTTGGATCCTCCTGAAACATATTTTATACCTGCGTAAAAAATACTTTCCCTATGGCATCCATTGTTTTCCACCCATTGTAGGTCAGGCCGCTTATCTTGAAGAAATGAGGCATGAAAAGTTTTTTCAGTCACCCGCCGTAGGTATTTTTTTAGAAGACAATTTGACTCGCTTTTTTACAAGCATTCCCGAAAGTTCCGTTGTGGATCAACCCACATTTAACTTTTTAGATTTGCGAAAAATATCATCCGCCAATTCGGTAGAACAAGACGTGGTAAAAGAGTTAAATGTAACGTCTCATTACTTTTCTCGCAGCTTAAATTTGCAGGCGGGTGTAAAAAACATATTTATTTTTGGCCAAGGAAACGTATCGGAATTGGAATCACCGTTGTTAGCGTTTGGTGAGAAGGTACGCGTTATAAAAGAAATTCACCTATGGTGTGCAAGTGATAAGAAGGTAGGACTGAGCGAACAGGCTTTGCTGGTTGGTATTTTGCATATTTTAAGTGGCAATAGACATTTTGATGATTTTGACTTTATGGAGATGGATTCTCCATCTTCTTTGGGGGTCATAAGCTTGTTTTACATTTGCAAGATAGTACATCACGTTGCGTTGCGATGGGTTATCCTATTGCTATTAATAGGGTACTTTTTTTTCTTATTGAAAACATGTAAGAAAAAAGCAAGTGCGTGTAACGATCTTATACATCAGCAGATGGCTTATGCGCTTAGGGAAAGTGATGTTCAAAACTTAAAACAGCAATTGGCATCTTGGGAGTTACTGAAAGGAAAACAAATTGTGCACACGCAGTTGTTGCAAAAGATAAAGCAGCAATTTATGTCTTTGAAATCAGATTTATGCATTGACTCAATACAGATTTCATCTTCGGAAAAATTGGAATTTGAGATGAAAGGGCGTTATAAGAATTTAGTTGACGCTGCAGAATTTTCACGCACCCTAAAGGCGTGTTGCTCCACTACTTTTTCCACTCCGGAGAAAAGCGTTCAAATCTCAACGATGCCTTTGACTTATACGGAAAATAGTTTTGTATGTAGGTGGCTATTGTAAAGATGCCGTGTACATTTGTATGAGTAAAAAATTTATTCTTTTTTGTTTTTTTATATTAATTTTAAATGGAATATGCCTGTTGTGGGCAAGAAAACTGAAAAAGGATCATAAAGTATTACTTACAAAGTTGAATGATTGTCAACGGATTTCCAACGAATATAAGCAACTTCGCCAAAAAATTCAAGCAATCAGAGTCCTCCCCATTGAAGTTGGAGCTTGTGAAATCCAATCATCTCTTGCAACCTATTTTGAAGCCTATTTAAAAGGACAAGAGTATTTTAAATACTCTTGTCAAGTCAGTCCATTGCCAGATTTCCTATGGTCACAGGCTGATCACGAAATGGTTTATCGATGTCATCTAAAATTTTACAGTTTTTTCCCTGAACTTGAAAATTTTATACAAGTGTTTCAAAAGGAAACTTTACCGATGTGGATAAAAAATCTAAGCATTAGGCGAAAAGTCTTCCACACACGGCTTTTTAAAGTGAATATAGAATGTGATTGTTTGGTCAAGAACGGTTGATCTAGGAAAGCATTGGCAAGTTTTGAGTACGCGTCAATGTCCCTTAAAAAACGTTTATTCAAAATCTTTTATGAGACTGGAGCATAAGTCATGCAATTCGGTTCCGAAATGGGCATTGCCAATGTTTGATCAAGTCAATGAAAATGTTTTCTGGATGGATTATAATTTTTCATCCATATATTCACTCTTCCACGTAAGTATTGGAGAAGGAAGTAATGCTGGATCGGTACAATTTTGAGATGCCGTAAACCAAGAGGAGGGAATAATTGTCCATTTTACAACGATGGCTCTCAATCGTTGGCCATCCATATTACCGTTGGATTGGTTCGTTGCATATACGGACACAAACCAACCCCCTGCTAATGCATTAATGTCGTCAACGTGAAACCTCGCCGAATTGCCACTTAGATAGGTTTTGTCGTGAAAAGACATTGTTTGGGGTACAAGACCCCCCATGCCTATTTCCCCATTGACGGCTTGCAAGTTAAATGCTTCAAAAATACCACTCTCTACCACAGCTAGCCGATTTTCGATCATAATATCCATTGCCCACGCATGGGTAAAATAATTACAGTTTACCTCTTCAAGTTTTGCATATGCCTCGAATACCTGAATGTCTGTTACGGGAATGTTTCTACCTTCCAGAAGTTCTTGAATATTGACAGGAAGATTATCAAAGGTTAAAGCGGTATCTTTAATTCTAAACTCAGATTTTTTAGAATCATCACCCCCTTGCCTGTAGTGAAAAATTAGTGGAAATGGATACGTATATGTTTGTACGCGCATATCCTCAAAAGCATAACGTTCATCTATTTTGCTGAATCCAATGAAATTGCCCAGGGCATTGCATGAACCTACTACTAATGTGCATGCAAATAATAACTTTATTTTCATAGTTTTTGCAAGGTGTAGCATTATATATTCCAATGTCAATAAAATTTATATGTTTTTATAAAATATATTCAGCCAAACGATGCTTTTTCAAAGCAAGCGTTTACCTAGACCATTTAAATATAAATCCACCTGAGCATTCCGTGTGCATGAAAAACTTTTGCATTTACCGTGCATGCAAATCAATTTTTAGGTTCTTGGATCGGTAATGACCAGTTTAAATCCATACATGTTGGCCAGAGGTTGAAACAATTGCTTTACAATTTCGCATGAATTACAATCTCTGCTTAAATGAGCTAGGCAAATGTTTTTCCAAGGACCGCGATTATTTTTGATAAAGTCGAAAGCGGCTTTGTTGGACAAATGGCCCAGCGGACCGAGTATACGTTCTTTAACGTAGGTAGGGCGTGTGGGATGGTTGCGAACGAGCGTTTCGTCGTGATTGGATTCAAAGACAATATCTTGCGCTTCCATCAGCGCCTGACAAATATCTTGTGTGATGTGTCCCAAATCTGTTACCCAGGCACACCCATGGTTGCAGGTTTTGAACAAAAAACCGATGGGATCCACGGCATCATGGGGAATAGGGAAAGTTTTTACGGACAGTGAAGCATCAACATTGAAAATTTGTCCCGTTTGAAAAATTTTCCATGGACCTTTTATATTATGTTTTCTTTCAATTGCATTGGATGTTGCAAAATTTGCGTAGAAGTTTAGATGCGGTTGCTTGGTTAGTATTTTTAAGCCAACGATGTGATCCTGATGTTCATGCGTAATAAAAACTCCAGATAGGTTGCTTAAGGTAATGTGATAAGCTTTTAGCAGTTGCGAAATACGCCTACCTGAAAATCCGGCGTCAATGAGATAATATTTGCCTTGATTTATAAGCAATCCACAATTACCGGAGCTGCTACTCCCCAAAACTTTTAACGCAAGTGTCATGTAGAATGGTAGTTGAAACTAACGCAGGTTTGTAATTTGGCAAAATTTTTATTCCAAAAGGTAAGCGGAAGGGTGTGTATGGCCGATACCTTTTTCAATGAGCGGTAACATTTTTCCTTTTCGAAAGAGTGTCACCTGCCCATTGCTTGCAGAAACGGTTAATGCGATGCAGTCAACCGTATTGGAAATAGCCAAGGCTGCAGAGTGTCGCGTACCGAAGCCGCTGGGCAAAGAGATTTGGTCTTTGGTATGAATAAGGCTACCCGCACTTTCCAAAATACCATTGCCACCAATTACAAAAGCACCATCCAGCAGAGAATACTCTTTAATGGTTTCCTCAATAAATGGATTGAGTAGATTGCGGTCTTCTTCTTTGTACCCGTGAAATGGATTCAAAATGAGCGGATACACGTAGGGTGCCAATTCTTGGACATCTCCAAGTATAAAAAGGCAACCGACGGGTTTCCCTTCCCTTCCTTCAACGGCTAATTCGGTTGCAATGGAAAGTAATTTTTCAAAGACTTCGGGTTGCACATTTTTGGGGAGAATATCCGCCTGATTGGAAAAAAGCGACTGGATTTCTCTGTTGACATCAATGATAAGCACGGTATCCAACCGATTACTATTGGGGATCCCACCTAGGCAGCAGATCTTTTCGTTATGTCGTATGCACTTATGCATAATACCCAATAGGATGGCACTGCGTAATTGCGTCAATCGACCATTGGAAAAAAGTTGGACGGGCAGAGTATAGGTGGACTCTTTTTGTGCAATTTCCGATGCTTTATGGGTAACGGTTATTACTTTCAAATCAGGGTTTAATTCTTTGATAAAACGAGTGGTATTAAAGAAGGTATCTGCAAATAAAAATAAAGCGGAGCAGTTCCCCGCTTTGGCAATTTTTAAAGATTCTCGCAGCATCAATCGGTTAAAACGATCGTTTGTTTTGGCAGATTTGAGTTGCACCGTTTTAAATGCGTCTAAAATTCTGGAATGAAGCTCTTCCAAAGAAAGGTCATTTAGATGATGCGTTAGTTCGGCTGACTGTAATATCCTGGCTAATGAAGCCAATGTTGTGAGGTAGTTTCCAGTCTTGGAAGAGGCTAAAAATAAAACAATAAGGCGGATGTTTTCGCTCCCATTGATCGTTGCATCTTGTAGGGGTGTACGTACACGTCCAAAGGCGAACAAATAGGCTTGTCGCATGGGTACTTTTAAATGAGGCAAAGCAATCCCTTGTCCCAAATAGCTGGACACCGTACTTTCTTGAATCAGTAACTCGTCGATGAAAGTGGCCAGGTTTTGATTTTTTTTAAGCGGGCAACACTGCATTAATTCTTCAAGGGCACCTTTAAAGGTGGTACTCTTTATATCAATCGTAGAACTATTTTCAATGTAGCGGCTTAGTTTCATGTTTCACATAACACATGCACAATCACCAGTATAGTATAACGATGACTATTGAGCCCTTGCAAGTTAAAAGGCAACAAAAATGTTTGTTGATGGACATTCTATTTGGCACAATTTTAGCTTTCTCAAATGGCATGTCGGTAAACAATGTTACTAATACAGATCAAACCAGTCAAACAAGCAATGCTCAGTATTTAACAAATGCAAAGGATCAATACGATGAACTTTCCACTTTATTGAATAGTTTTACAGAAAGTAGTAGTGCGCGCTATGTGAGCAATGAATTGACTCAAAATTTAAAGAGCGCATTGGAAAACTTGAAAAATTTAATAGATTCTTCCGCCGAGGAAGCTTTCATTGAAGAATTATTGAGTAAATTAATTGCTTTGATAAGAGGTAATGCCCAAGCGGGCATAATGAGCATTGCCGATCGGGCATCTTTTTTGAGTCAATTAGGTAGAGATTTTGCCGCTTACAGTGGTCGTAGTTCAGAAGTTACGGGTAATTACAATGCAATTGTAGCCATTTTAAATTCGGATCAAACCATTACGAGTACGCAAGCGAATAATCTGAGGCAAGCATTATCGCTATCCATAGATCTTGAAAATTTTTCAAGTACTCAACACAACATCGATCCTTCTTTAATCCAGGCATTAAGGCAAGGAGTGCAAGAGGTCATTGGTGCCAAGGGCGATCATGTTCAGGATAAGTTGAAGCAATTGTCAGATATTATTCATGGGAACTCCGAAGGTGCGATTGGTCTTGCTCAAAGGTCAACCTACATGGGTGAATTGACAAGCAATTATGATGCTTCAAAAAATGGATTGAAATTGGAATCATCGTATAAAAATTTGGCAGATTCTTTGAATGGACTTAATGTTTTAACGGCCAATGATGCGAGGGCTTTCGTAGATATGTTAAATGGCTTAGATTCCAGTTATCAACAACTGAATTATGCCACAAAAAGAAAGGAACAACAGGTACTTTCTTTATCTACAAAGGTATTTATGGAATCCAATCGATATAAGGAATTAGAGATAGAAATAAAGGCCAGTGAAGCTCTTTTAAAACAAGAATCCAATCCACAATTGAAACGTTTGCGTGAAGGTGGAATTTTGGGAAATAGAATGCCGGCGCGCGAAGAACTCATAAGGCAAGAGAGCATGCAAAACGAGAAAATTGCGGCTGAACGGTTAGCGCAATCCATTAAAGAGGCACAACCTAAGGAAAAAGATGCATAAAAAACATGCCGTGCCTTTTTTAACTTATTTTATTTGAAAATTTTTGTTCACAAATTAAGCTAGGCGTGGATAAAATTGGCAGGAGTGGCAAAAGAAATGTCGTTATCCGTAGTTAAATTGTTAACTTTTTCCAAGTCTTCAAGTTTTTGCATCCACTCTTCTACCAAGTTGACAAAGTTGCTGAGAACGGTTTTGAATAATTCGTAGACGAACGATTGGGTGATAAAAACATAACTGAGAACAATGGAATCATTGTCTGGATCAATGCCTAAAATAGCCCCTGCAGTTGCGATTCCAAAAGCATTTGCTTTAAGTAATTCTTCAAAGACCATGTCTTTATTTTCTAGAGGGATCGTACCTATTTTTGAAGCAAAAATGCATTGATCCTGTTCTTGTCTAAAAACAATGTCCACATTAATCTTAGAATCAAAATTCAGAGAACAAAGATTGTCTTCATTTAGTCGTAAATCGGGAAGCCCAACTTCTTTTCCGTAGGCGGCAATAAAATTAACAAAATCACCCATATAATCAATTATAAATGGTTTGATCTGGGGCGTCAATAGAAAATTATAACCATATATGAATTGCACTTTAAGTTCTACATTATTAATCTTATTTTCTTGAAAAATTTTTGCGTTTAACCAAGTTGTAGAGGCAATTGGCATACTCCTATGATGAGTCGTCTTTGGAAATATTTGTTTGTGGTTCTACATTTGAATACGATCTGTTGGACTGCGGTAGCTTACGTTTCTATGACGGAAGACCCGATCACTTGGGCTAAAATTTTTAGTGAAGCACCCCAAGAGCAAAGACAGGCCATGTATAGGCAAAGTGTTGAAGATATTGCCAAGACAAGAGTTGGGGGTGTATGGGATACCGTTGTGAAAGTTGTAACACGGGATAATCGTTTAACGGCAAATGAGTTGCTTGCTCGGTTGAATGAAAATCTACTCATAATTCCTGACGAATATCGGAAAGCCATCAGTTTTGTGACCGTTATGAAAGCTTTGGATAGCTTTACGGAAAAAGAAAGGGTACGGGATGATGCTAAAAAAGTGGAAGCGATGGCGAGAGTTTTCAGTGTACCTCCCGAAGTGGCTAAAAAACTTCATTTAAAGCAGTTAATAAAAAATCATAGTGCGTTGACGAAGTATCCCAACGTTGTAAAGGCGGCGGATGATTTTATTGCTGGCGAAAAGCCAATTACGTTGGATATACCAAAAATGTACAAACCTACTCCCCGTGTAAAATTGATCGATACGGAGTTGGTTCATGCGGGACAAAAGCTGCCAGAGGTAGTTCCAGATCCATTGCCCAAGGTACCTGTTGTGCCAGAGAATTCTCCACGGGTTCAAAATGAGCAGGATTCAAAGCCGGACAAAGCCAAGTCCGTTGAAGAAAAAAAGGAAGAGCCCAAGCAAGAACAGCCCAAGGAGCAGATTCAACCTGCTAGGCCTATGGCGAGTGAACAAGTAAATCAACTGTTGTCGAAGCTGAATTTAAGAGATACGTTTATTAAGGAATTACAAGATAAGATATCCGACTTAGAGAAACAACCGAAAGAGTTTCGTCCCCATCTTATTGATGCACGTGGAAATCCAAAAGAAAGTGAGTTGAAAACCCAAGTACAGGCGTTGAAAGATGCGATTGCGGGTAAAGATTCTTCCATGGTACAATTGACCCGGGAACGATCTGCCGAAAAGAGTGCTTTAGAATCTCAACTGCAGGCAACTACCAATCAATTGCAGCAATCTCGGAAAAATTTAGGGGAACAGCAGGCTCAAAATCGAACCTTACAAGACAATGTGGCTCGAAAGGACCATGATCTGGGCATTAAAGATGTTGACAATCGTCAGCTTACGGAGGATCTGCAGCAAGCACGGCAAAATTTAACGGATACCCAGAATCAAAACAAAAATCTGCAGGATCAGGTTACTCAACAGAATCGTCGGATACAGGATCTTCAGCAGGATGTAACTACGAAGAGTAATACGAGTAATACGCTTGGGGCTGAATTAAATAAAAGGGATGCCGACATTGCCCAATTGAAACGGGAACGAGCTACCGAAAAAGTGAACTCTCAGAAGGATTTAAATGATCAACAAACTCGGAATCAAGACTTGCAAAATGAAATTACTCAAAGAGGGCAAATGATTGAACGCAGAGATAAGTTGAGTGGGGAATTAAACAAGGAGAACCGTACTTTAAAAACCCATAATCGTACCTTACAAGCTGAGATGGCTCAAAAGGATCGCGATCTGGAAACTAGAGATGCTGCCAATCGTCAACTTGCGACGGACCTGCAGCAAGCACGGCAAAATTTAACGGATACCCGGAATCAAAACAAAAACCTGCAGGATCAGGTTACCCAACAGAATCGTCGAGTACAGGATCTTCAGCAGGATGTAACTACGAAGAGTACCACGAGTAATACGCTTGGGGCTGAATTAAACAAAAGGGATGCCGACATTGTCCGATTGAAACATACCCATACCACCGAAAAAAGCGAGTGGGATGCTCGGTTACAAGTATCTGAAAATCGGTTACAAGGATTACAAAAGGATTTAACGGATACCCAGAATCAAAATAAAAATCTGCAGGATCAGGTTACTCAACAGAATCGTCGAATACAGGATCTTCAGCAGGATGTAACTACAAAGAGTAATACGAGTAATACGCTTGGGGCTGAATTAAATAAAAGGGATGCCGACATTGCCCGATTGAAACGTACCCATACCACCGAAAAAAGCGAGTGGGAAAACCAACTGCAAGCAACTACCAATCAATTGCAGCAATCTCAGAAAAATTTAGGGGAACAGCAGGCTCAAAATCGAACCTTACAAGAGAATGTAGCCCAAAAGGACCGTGAACTGGGAGCCAGAGATGCTGCCAATCGTCAACTTGCGACGGACCTGCAACAATCGCAGCGGGAGTCAGCTAGTTTTCGTGATCAGGTTACTCAACAGAATCATCGGATACAGGACCTTCAACAGAGCGTAAACAATAAAGATAAATTAATAGATACACTTGGAGGTCAATTGAGCCAAAGAGATACTGCCATTCACAAATTAACTACCGAAAAGGATGCTATTGAAGCTCGATGGCGGGAAGTTAATGATCAATTGAGGCAATCTCGAGAGGATTTAGTCAATATGCGGACTGAGAATCAAGAGTTGCAAAAAGAAGTGAAGATAAGACAGGAACTGTTAGACAAAAGAGATGCATCGATTGTGCAATTTAAAGAAGAGAACGGTACCTTACAAGCTGAGATGGCTCAAAAGGAACGTGATCTAGGCCAACGTACAGAGGCCCTGCAACAATCGCAGCAAGAATTAACCAACTTTCAAAATCAAGTACGTCGTCTACAAGGTCAAAATCAAGATTTGCAATTGGAAAAAACGCAACTTTCTATAGTTGGTAAACTGGGTCGTTCAAAACTTTTAGAAATTGTAAGAGCTGTGCTTAGTAATCGTCACTATTTAGATTTGCTGCGTTACAAGGTACCACGGGTACCAACATTAGATATTCAACAACCCCTGCAAAACATTCAAGCATTAATAGGCCCTACTATCGACAAGTGTATAGAAATATACGAGCGGGGGATAGGTGTTAGTATAGCAAATTTGAGGCATGAGGTAGTCAATTTTAATGATCTAGTAGTATTCAATGGGATGATTCATGAAGGGTTGACTACAGTGACCAACCAGCGTAAATTGTTTCATGAATTATTTACTGAAAAGATGCGTACATATAATTTTCCAGATAAGGATATAGAAGTGTTTCTATGGAGAATATTATCTTCTCCTGAGTTTTTGAATGAACAGCAGCAACAAGTTATGCGATACTCATTGGAGTTGTTTATGACCCAGGTTGGTGTGTATTCGCAATTGGTAGATGGCATAAACGTTTGTGACCAGAAAATACGAGCATTTACAGCATATATTGAGTATGGTGCTGGTATCTGGGAACCTCCCAGTGAGACTGCACAAGAATTAGGGGTAGCAATGCTGAAAACTTGTCAATTGATGCATTTTTGTAGGATGCCTTTGGGAGAATTGGGTCAATTGATACGCAATCATTTGAAAGGTGAATGGACTAAAGAAAACGTATTGCTTGCATTGCAGAAAATAAAAATTAAACTTTATGCGTTGATTGTACTAAAACTGGCGTATGAAGTAGCGAGTCCAGCTACAGGTGTATTTGGTGGCCCACAACCACCCATAACGGAAGATCAATTAAAAAATATGGCAGTTAAACTACAAGCTTTAACTGATCCGGATGTGACATTAAAAGGTGCCCAATGGCATGAAGGGTGGCGCAATTTCACAGATCCATGTCCTGCGAGAGAAAAAATGGTGATTTCATTGGAAAAGGCAGAAGAGATATTCCAGAAAATATATAAACCTATCATGGATGAGAAATGTTTTTTGCAGATGCTTTTGAGTCAGAAACTGAGGGATTTATTATAGATGAACGTTGGAAATTCAAACTTAATGGCGTGCATTTGGGATTTTGACAAAACGCTTATTCCTGGATACATGCAGAAGCCTCTTTTTGACGCCTATGCAGTCGATGAACAAAATTTTTGGGAAGAGGTTGGCGCGCTGTCGAATGTATATCGACAACAAAAGATTGCCGTGACGGAAGATTTGCTCTATTTAAATCACCTACTTACGTACGTGAAAACGGGCCCTTTTCGTGGCTTGAACAACCAAAAATTGCGGCAATTGGGGGCCGAATTAACATTTTTTGACGGACTGCCAACATTTTTTCAAACCATAAAGGATTGGGTAGAAAAAAGTGAACATT
Organism: Puniceicoccales bacterium; assembly: GCA_031260015.1. Lineage (GTDB taxonomy): Bacteria > Verrucomicrobiota > Verrucomicrobiia > Opitutales > UBA9783 > CABUVL01. Next base: position 51,270 of record JAIRKR010000045.1, on the reverse strand, counting down.
TTAGCACACACGCAATAAAATTAGAACACTACATCATCAGTGGTGGGTTGGCCGAAATAATACGCGGCAGTAAAATAGCTCCTCATGTCGATGGTATTTTTGGATGCGAATTCATCGAAGAACCCATGTTGCCTGGGTTTTTACATCAGGAAATTTTACCTATTGACTCAACGTACGGAGAAATCAGTCAGATCGCCCGCGTGGTCGATAATACGATGAAGACGCGTTTTTTATTCGAAATTAACAAGGGCGTTAACAAGCATGCCAATCTGGATGTGAATGCTTTCATGCGGCCCGAAGATCGAAGAATTCCTATTGAAAATATGATTTATATTGCGGATGGGCCTACGGACGTACCTATGTTTTCTATTCTGAAAGGAAGAGGCGGCAAAACATTTGCCGTACACCATCCGGATAATAGGCAAGAATTTGTACAAAATGATGCGTTGTTGGAAAGTGGAAGAGTGGACTGTTATGGACCCGCAGATTATCGTCCCGGGAGCTTAACTTACCGTTGGCTGACCATGCACGTTGAAAAAATTGCCGAAAGAATCGTACGATCCCGTGAAACTTTACTGCAGTCTAGGGTAAAAAAACCGCCGGCATTCGATGACGAAAATAGCATTGCTCATTTAAAACAAATAGATTTGTTTATGGCATAAGCCTTTCAATAAATGGCTTTAATATTGCTTTACATGCAATATTATGAAAAATTCATTCCATAAATTCTTAACTAAAATACTATTCTGTGCCACGATATTTGGTGCACTCCCTAAGTCCCATGCAGGGTGGTTTGCGTTTCACGAAACTTCTCTGCTCAGTCCAAGTCAGCAAATCGACTTGCAACATGCTTTTGTTCGAACCTTGGTAACAAAATGTTTTTATTTTGCCAGCCAATTAAAAGATGATTTATTGCGTCAATTGCTGTCTCAAGCTACCCGAGGTGTGCCTCTGGGTAATGCAATTTATGGGTTATTATTATGTGAAGGCCATAGACAAGCGGATTTAGACGATATCTTCAGTACCATTAACGCAGATGTGGTACAGTTGAATTTCCAAAGACTCCACACCAAAAATAATTGTTTACAGTCACTCACGAGTGAGGATGATGGATTATTCAATGCAGCCATCCGTGAGACGGTAAGAACGTTTGTAGGTAGTTGGCAACCAGAGCAATTGGAAGAGGGTTTTAACGTTGTATGGGAGAGTTTGATAGGAGCGTGTGATTTAACCTCTATTCCCGAAGAAACGATTACAAACTTATCTGATAAATATGAAAACATTCGCACACATTTTGATGGATTAATACAGGCAGAAGGCAATAATGTATGCGAAAAATTTGCCCATTATTTAGCGAGTGCGTTGATGCAAAACATATCCGAACAAACCGACGTTGGGTGCTGTGGTGGGTGCTTAAAAACCTGCTTCAAGGTAAGCACCGAGTACATTGTACCTTTATGCCATGTCATTGTAAAAATTATTGAAATTACCGCCAAATAAAACACAAACCCTAGCGCATTGAAAACGATAGACTCATAGATTTCTTATGAGTCTTTTTTTAAGGGTAAACGTATGGGAATTTTTGATAAATACCGACCGTAACGTTCATTATTTTTTCGGTATTGCGCAAAAATTTTCAGTTTATTTTTACAAAAATATTGCAAAAATGTCTAAATCCTTTCAATATCGCTACAGATGAAAATACGCATTGCAAAAGCCGCTTTTGTGAATGGGCTGCAACAAGTATTGAATGTTGTGGGTATTCGTAGCTCTTTGCCCATTTTGGGAAATGTCCTCCTAAATGCAAAGGACAATGTTCTTGAACTTACAACGACTAACTTGGACATGGGAATTCGTTGTTCCGTAAAAGCAGACGTTCAGATGGAAGGCCGGATTGCGTTACCCGCAAGAAAACTTGCCTCCATCATTAAAGCTTTGCCGGAAGCGGATGTTGAGTTGGACTGTTCTCAAAATCAGGCTAAAATAATTTCAGGCCGTTCAAAATTCAGGCTTATGGGGATGAACGACACGGAATTTCCTGCACTCCCCACGTTTTCGCAAGATAAAGGTTTTTCGCTGGAGCAACAAACCTTAGGTAACATGTTACGACACGTTTCCTTCGCTCAATCGGAAGACGAAAATCGTTATTTGTTGCACGGGGTTTTTTTTGCTTTTCGCAAAGAAAATGATAAGATGCAATTGCATTTGGTTGCTACGGATGGCCGACGTCTAAGTTTGATACAAAAGGATATAGAAGCACCCGTTGCCCTGGAAGGGTCCGAGTTTATTTTACCCGCAAAGACAGTCATTGAATTGGAAAGGTTATTGCAACAAATGGCCCCCATTAAGATTTATTTCAACGATAAGCAGGTCGCATTCGAATTAGCTTTAGAAAATGCTGCACTTGAAAGTGGACTCCAGAATTCCATCTATTTGGTATCCAAGAAAGTAGAAGGTCGTTTTCCAAATTACCAACAAGTTATTCCGCAAACGACGGTACACCGTGTAAAATTGGAACGGAGTCTATTGTTGGAATGCATCCAACGTGTATCCTTGGTTTCCAGTCAAGACAATAACACGGTTAAATTGAAATTTGGAGATAATGTTTTAGAACTGTCGGCTTCAAGTGCAGAATTGGGTGAAGCTCAAGAAGCTATGGCCATCGATTACAATGAGGACCTGGTAACCATTGCCTTTAATCCTCGCTTCTTGAGTGATCCGCTGCGATCTTTGCAAGAAGATGAGATATTTTTTGAATTCAAAGACGAATTGAGTCCCGGGGTTATTAAGACGTTTGAAAAGTTTTTGTGCGTTGTCATGCCATTGCGTCTGTCTTGAAAAAGTGCGTCGGGATTCGAAGGAATCCCTTTTTTTATATCATTGGCATCCATGTGGACCTTAAAATTAGCATTGCATTATTTATTTCCTAAAGGCCGCGTTGGAACGTTTTTTACCTGGATATCGATTGTGGGTATTGCTCTCGGGGTCATGGTCTTGACGATTGTTCTCAGCATCATGAATGGTTTTGATAAAACAATTCACAACAAGTTGATTCAAATCAATGGGCAGATAAAAATTTTATCCTCTTCCATCGTCGAAGATTGTACCCAATGGATGCATACATTAGAGAACTTTGAAGGTGTGTCGCATGTAACACCTTTTGTACAAGGCATTGCTTTGGTGCAACACGGAGATCACGTACAATTCCCAAGATGCCTGGGTGTGGATGAAAAAACGGTTCAAACCGTTTTGCCGCTGAATTCATTCGTATGTTCCGGTGACATTGCCGATTTAAGCCGAGGGATTTTTTTGACGAAAGGATTGGCCCAAACTTTGAATGTCAATGTTGGGGATACTTTGGACATCTATTCGCCTTTATCCCTAGAAGCTATCAAACGGGATGAAGTTTTGCTGCCCCAAGAATTACCCATTGTCGGTATTTTTGAAACCGAATGGGCAGAAGTTGACAAAAATACACTGCTGTGCTCGTTGGAAACTTTACAAGACTTGTACGGTTTAGACAAGGGTGTCCACGGATTCAGCTTGAGTGCGAAAACAGGGACTTCTATTCAACAATTGTGTTTGAAATTAAATGCTCATTTGCCCAAATCTTTGAGAGCATACACATGGATGGAATTGGATGCAGATTTTTTGTATATCCTTAAATTAGAAAAAGCAATGAGTTTTTTTGTTCTGCTGTTTGTTATTTTGGTGGCTTGTTTTTCCATAAGTAGTGGCTTGATGTCTTCCGTTGTAAGAAAAACGCGTGAAATTGCTTTGTTGCGCATTTGGGGGGCACGACGTTGGCAAATTGCTGCGTTATTTTGTTGGCAGGCTGCTTTTTTAAGCAGTATAGGTATTCTACTAGGCTTTATGGGAGGAGTTGGCGTGTTGCATTATCGAAATTGTGTGATTCGTTGTTTAACGGGCCTCATTTTCCCCAAAGATTTTTTGTGGAATTTTTATTCTTTTTCGAACTTGCCTGTGGCCTACGCATGGCAAGATTTTGCCCTCGTGGGGAGTTTAACTTTCATAATCGCTTTGTTGGCTGCCACTATTCCGGCACTCAAGGCGAGTTTTTCATGGGTTACAAGGAGTTTGCGAAGTGAATGAAGTGCTTCTTACTGCGGATAAATTAACTAAATTTTTCGCAAGTTCGAAAACAGAACGCTTTTGTTTGTGGCATGACATTGATATTGAAATTTCCGAAGGTGAATCCATGGCCATTTGTGGAGAATCAGGTTCAGGGAAATCCACATTGTTGTTTGCCTTAGGAGGCTTGGAGGACGTCGATTCCGGAACTATTTGCTTTTGTAATCAAATGATTTATCGTCATTCAAATCCGCATATATCGGGCATAAGTTACATCTTTCAGCATTATTATTTAATAGAAGAGTTAAGTGTATTGGAAAATCTATTGATCCCCGTGCGTGTTATGGGAAAAAAGGTGGATGCATGTGTAAAGAATTGGGCGCATTGTCTACTTTTAGAATTGGGATTGGAAAAGTTTTCGTACCAATTACCCAAAACCTTATCGGGAGGAGAAAGGCAACGTGTGGCCATTGGTCGTGCTTTTATGATGAATCCACGTTTGATTTTAGCCGATGAGCCTACGGGCAGTTTAGATGAACAAACGAGCCTGCGCATTGCACAAATGTTTTTTTCTATTTGTCAAAAATTTAAAACGAGTTTCATTTTAGTGACGCACAATGAAAATTTTGCTATGCAAACAAATAAATATTATCGTTTAGAGCAAGGAGAATTGAAACGATGCAAATAAATTGTGGTGTGGTTGGCGTTGGGTATTTGGGGTCGCATCATGCGCGCATTTATTCTGAATTAGACAAGGCACATTTGGTGGGCGTTTTTGATCTGAATTTTGAACGTGCTCGGGAGGTTGCCCATAGATTCCATTGTGAAGCGTTTGAAAATGTTGAAGCATTGGCAAAGCAATGTCATGCCATCAGCGTTGTCACACCCACGACGACACATGCGGAAGTGGCTTTGCAATTATTGGGGTTGGGTTGTCATCTATTGATCGAAAAGCCTTTGTGCGTTACCTTATCTGAAGCGGAAAAAGTGGCTAAAATGGCGGATAGCTGCGGACGTTACGTGCAGGTTGGACACATAGAACATTACAATCCGGTGACCAGTTTCTTGGAAACTCACGTCAATGAACCTCGTTATATTACGGCAGATCGATTGGCTCCGTTCAGTCCACGAGGAACAGACGTGGGCGTTGTTTTGGATTTAATGATACACGATCTTGGCATTGTTTTACAATTGGTCAATGCCGCCATAGAATCGATAGAAGCTGTTGGGGTAAGTGTCCTGTCCATGGGGGAAGATATTGCCAATGCGCGTATCCGTTTTAAAAACGGCTGTATTGCCAATTTTAACGCAAGCCGAGTTAGTTTAAAAAAAGTACGCGAAATTCGGGTTTTTCAACCCAATAAATATTTATCTTTGGATTTTATGGATCAAAGAGGGCATTTGCTTTACAAGGAGGGTCTTGAACTTAAGAAAGAAGAGGTTCCTTTGCACAAAGAAGAACCTTTGAAAGTTGAATTGGGTGATTTTATAGACTGCATTTTGAAAACCCATCAACCTAAAATTAATGGATGGGTTGCCCGTTCTACTTTAGCGGTCGCCTTGCAGATTACGGATCTAATTAGGCAAGGTATACGAGAATAGGATTGAGGGTTGCGCGTAGAATGAATTTTTTGAAAGAGGTTAATTCATTTTTGTGGGGATTCCCTCTGATGATTATGCTGTTGGGTACTGGAATTTACTATACATTGCGACTGCGGTTCATACAGATTTTTAAGTTAAAATTGGCCCTGAGTTATTTGTTTTACAAAAAAGAAGACGAGGGAAAATCTACGGGCGATGTTTCTTGTTTTGCTTCATTGTGTACTGCACTTGCCGCTACCATAGGAACAGGTAACATTGTCGGTGTTGCTACGGCTATTCTAACCGGAGGTCCTGGAGCCATGTTTTGGATGTGGGTCGTTGCGTTTTTTGGAATGGCCACGAAATATGCAGAAAGCGTATTGGCAATAAAATATAGGAGAATCAATAAAAATGGTACAATTGATGGAGGGCCTATGTATTACATTCAGGATGGATTGCGCAATAAATGGTTGGCAAAAGCTTTTGCTTTATTTGGGGTAGGGGTTACTTTTCTAGGGATTGGAACCTTTTGTCAGGTGAATTCAATTGCCGTGGCGGCAAGTTTTTTTGGCATAACAGGGGCTTCAACCTCCCTATGGGTAACCGCATTGGTGGCCATAATTACCGTAGGTGGTGTAAGATGTATAGCCAAAGTATCCGAAAAGATAGTTCCTTTTATGACTTTGGCATACCTATTGTGTGCGATTGGGGTTATTGTACGCAATGTAAATTTGCTGCCCAATGCATTGAAATTCATATGTGTAGGCGCCTTTAGCCCCGAAGCCATTTTAGGGGGCGGTGTCGGAGTGACGATGATGCATGTGATTCAAATAGGCATAAGTCGTGGTATTTTCTGCGACGAATCAGGGCTAGGAAGTACCCCCATTGCGGCCGCAATTGCCAGAACGAATATTCCGGAAAAGCAAGGATTAATATCCATGACCGGAACATTTTTTTCAATGTTGACGTGCAGCATGACCGGATTGGTATTAATCTTAGCACACAGTGCAACCGATCTTTTCATCCCTCACCCTACGTTGGAAGGGGCCCCCTTGACAGCCTTTGCGTTTGGTAAAGGGTTAGGATGTTTATCGCTGGGATCCTACATCGTTAATATGGGGATCGTATTTTTTGCTTTTACAACTATTATTGGGTGGAATTATTACGGAGAAAAATGTTTCCAATACCTTGCGGGAGGTCGTTGGATGATTGTGTACAAAATGATTTTTCTTGCACTCGTTGCGATCGGACCATTTTTGAAATTAGACGCCATTTTTACCATTGCAGACATCGCTAATGGACTGATGGCAATACCCAATCTAATAGGCTTAATTTTTCTACGAAACGTGGTAGGCGACCCCAAAGTGTTATGCATGTGGAAAAGTTAGGTGAAGAGAATATTTTTGCTAAAAAAGGTAACGGTATTACTGACGAACAAATAGATCTGTTGGTCGTTGCTGGAGAGCACTCGGGGGATGCACATGCCGCTGCCTGTATTAGAGATTTAAAAGTCTTGCATCCCGATTTAAATATCTGTGCCATCGGTGGACAATCGCTACGGCAGGCGGGCGCCCACCTATTATTGGATATAACAAAGTGGTCTGTCGTAGGACTTGTAGAAGTTTTGAAATACTATCGTCAATTCAAAGCACTCATGGATTGGATTGTGCGATGGATAGAAGTTTATCGCCCACGTGTTGTTTGTTTGGTTGATTTTCCCGGGTTTAATTTGCGTTTGGCCCAAAAGTTGTTTGAAAAAAAATTGAGCTGCAGAGGCAGTGGAAATGTAAAAACTTACGCCTATATAGCACCGCAGATTTGGGCATGGAGGCGAAATCGTCGGTTTTCAATGGCCAAATTTTTGGATCGACTGGCGGTCATTTTCCCCTTTGAAAAAGCGTATTTTAGCGATACCAATTTGGATGTTTGTTACGTTGGACATCCTCTGGTTAGAGAAAGATTGCCTTTTGAATACGATTTAGATGGAGAATTGTTATTGTTGCCCGGAAGTCGTTCGGCGGCCGTGAAACGTATTTTCCCTATTTTACTAAACGCTTTTCAATTTTTAAAATTAAAATATGAAAAGTTAGGAGGTGTGGTCGTATATCCGGATGCATCCATCAAAACAATTCTAGAAGGTGAAATAGCAAAGGGCCATTTACAAGATGCCATTCGTTTGTGCGATCACGGTAATTTATTACATCCATTAAAAATTTGTGGATCACTGATGAGTTCTGGGACCGCTTCATTAAAGATAGCTTTGGCGGGGATTCCCGGGGTGGTTGTTTATCGTGCGCACCCCCTAACTTATGCGCTGGGAAAATGCATTGTGAAAGTACCTTTTTTAAGCATGGCAAATATTTTGCTGAAGGAGCAAGCGTATCCGGAATTTTTACAGAGTTCCGCATTGCAAGCCTTTAAGGTGGCGCAACGTATGCAGCAATTTTTGGATAAACCCGAAATTACAAGGCAGCAATTTTTATCTCATTCGAAAAATCTTCATCGGATATTACTGCAGGCGGAAGATATGTCTCCAACTCGGTGGCTATTGCAGGATTTATAAGCTCCAGAAACTTATGACGGGTGCCTCAAAGTGTTCTAATGTTTTCAACCGTAAAATTGTAATTCTCGGTGTACTGGGTGTTTGGAAAATACTGAATTCAGCTTTTGGGGAAGATGCTCGGAAGATCTCCTAGTGGGGGAAGAGGACGTAAAGATTTCAGGGTTCATTTGAAAATTTGATTATAGTTTCGGTCTGAAAAAATGCTTCAAACCTAAATGGAGTAAAAGATGACATGAAAAAAAATAATGAGTACAATCGTAAAAGCTGGTGTAACGGCCGGCTTGATGGGTGTAGGTACCTTAAATGCCTGGCGTTGTCCACATTGCAAAGGAGGTCATGAAGAAGGTAAAGCCGTATATCAGGCAAAACAAAAAATGAATATATGCAGGAATTTTTTGAGCACAAGGGCGCATGTGATCAATTGAGGGAAAAATATAAGCAATATTTTGGGCCGAATGAGTTTTGTTGGTTTTGCAACTTTTGTCGGATGTTGTTACGCAGGAGTGCATGTTGTCCCATAACAGGTTCCCTAAATTGGTATTGCCACCATTGTAGTTGGCGTCATGCGGCTGAAGTTTGTCAAAAAACGGGCAAAACACCCTCTGAATCTGGATACAGTCGAGAGATGGAGGAATATGAGAGAGAACATGCGCAATGAATGGAAAAATACAGGCAGAAGAAAGAGGAATGGTGGTGTAGCCATTGCAATCAGTATCATATGGATAAAGTTTGTCCTATAACATACAAAACGAGAGATGATCAAATGGTCGAGCCCCTTGAAACAATGCCATATTGGGTAATGCAGCTGATGATCAAGTCATGGACCAAGCCTGAATAGATAGTGGAAGGGATTGCGCAGCAGTTGATGGACAAATTTGAAAGCCAGAAAAATAAATATTTTAGAAAAAATTAAAATACATTTGATAAGGCATAAATTACTTACAAACCTACGACGCATAACCCCCAAAATAAAAGGAATCAATATGAATATGAAAAAAACAATGAATAGAATGATAAAATCTGGCCTTATCATGGCGCGCGTGATGGGCGCAGTCACCTTAAACGCCCAGTGGTGCGATTTGTGTAAAACAGATCATCAAGGAGCTTGTCCTGTATGGGAAAAATATCTTGTCGCCGCGCGTACTCATGATTTTTCTACATATCCGGAGATAGGACATACGCCCAACGGTACTCCGGTTTATGGTAAGATACCAATTATAGGGGGATATTGCACAAAACTAGGGCTAACGGTCAAAAGGATCCGACATAAGTGGTTGTATGTGGCCACGTGTGATGATAGTCTGTTTATAGGAGATGAAGGTGAATTTTATAATCGTGTGGGTAGTCCCATACGGCTTGAGCGGGTAGGTACACTTGCTAATGGTAGGCCTGTCTACGTGCCGTCAAAGCAATTAAGAGATCATTGTGTGTATTTTAGGTACTGTAGCCCTCAAGACCCTCAGGATCTTGAGCGTCGCACGAACTTTCTTGGTGTTTTTAATGTTGGAGTAATTCATCGTCATCTGGTATATATGACCAAGAATGCCATCTGTGCCTGCGCAATGGATTATGGTAAGAAAGTGGCTTTTTTTGATGGCGAGAAATGGATTGACATAGAAACGAGTGAAGTTTACAGGAGCCTTGAGGAGATACCTCAAAAGTATAAGTGGTGCCCTTAAGTTTAGTTAGAAAAGTGCATAGAAGTCAAAGAGGTAATCCGAGAGCTCGAAGTGTTAGTATTCGTTATACATACTTTTCCCTCTTATGTCTCTCTTGTTACTCCACTCACTTTCTCAGAAAGTAGAGTGTCTTTTTGAAGATGCTCAATAACTTTTCTTGAGAATGTTGTCTGCATGAATCTTCATAGTTAGGTTATTTTTCCATTTGATCTGGATCTAAGGCGGGTTCAGGGGTATGCTTCATCTCTGAGCTTTCTCCAAAATCCGCAAGCTTCCTTGCCATGGAAACTCGATTAAAGTTTTTGTTTAAAAAACACTCCCGATATACTTGACGTACAATGCATTGTGTGTTATCCTAAATAAAACCATAAGTTTCATCAAAATAAATAGAATAGGAAATGTTATGAAAAAGATAATAAAAACAAGCCTTGTGATGATAAGTTTGATGGGTGGAGTTGCCTTAAATGCTGACTGGTATTGTCCAGCTTGTAATAAGTGGCATCATTCAGGCCCTTGTCCCATAACGAACAAAACGGAAAATGAATGTATAGAGATGTGTGAGAAATATGATGCAAAGCTTGCGCAATTTATGAAGAAGTACGAGTACTTAAAAAAAGAGTATTGGTGCGTCCATTGCCATGCTTATCACAACTTAATTTGTCAAAAAACGGGCGAAATGGAGTATCGTGATGAACGTAGATTAGACGTGGATATCAATAAGTGTATGGAAGAATTTAAGCCATTAATGCAAGAACGCAGGAAAATGCAAAGCGAATGGTGGTGTGACCAGTGTAATCAATATCATACGGATGCTTGTCCAATAACACACAAAACAAGGGAGGATCTTATACGCGCAAATCTTATACGCGCAAAAACAGGATTTAGTCGTACGAGTCGAGGCCAACGTTTGCAGAAGGAGCTGAATGATTTTTCAGCTCGTCCTTTTAATGGCACGGCAGAGGAGGAACGACGCCGTGAAGCTTACATCCAATGGATGCAACGTGCAATTAATGGAGATGCAAAGGTTACACAATGATTGCTACGGCTGAAGCCAATGTCCGGCAATGCGACAAGGCGATGTTGATTCGTTTTCCACCTTTTTGAGACAACAATTCATTTGCTTTTAAATCTAAATGTACACCCGGAGCACCCAAAGCATCGTTGTAAACTTCCACGGATGTTAAGGACAAGCTTGCGCCGATGCCCACACCCAAAGCTTTTAAAACGGCTTCTTTGGCGGCGAAACGAACCGCCAGTGAAGCGAAAGGATTGCCTTGACTCCAACAATAATTCCATTCGGCCAACGTGTAAATCCGACCGATGCATCGATCTGTAAATTTTTCAACAAATCGACGTACGCGGTCTATTTCAATAATATCGTTTCCTAGCCCGAGTATACGCATAATGCCTTTATTTTACACATGACGCTTTCACTTTCTTGAACGCGGTCCTCCGGCTCTCAGCCAAGCTTGAATGAACATATCCAGATCACCATCCATAACGGCTTGTACATTGCTCGTTTCCACACCCGTACGCAAATCTTTAACCATCTGGTAGGGTTGAAATACGTAACTACGGATCTGATATCCCCAGCCAATTTCACCTTTTTCTCCATAAAAACGTTCCATTTCCGAACGTTTTTCATCTTGCATTTTTTCGTATAAACGAGACTTCAAAATTTTCATTGCCGTAGCGCGATTTTTGATTTGCGACCGTTCATTTTGGCAGGTAACCACAAGACCTGTGGGTAAATGCGTGATGCGGATGGCGGATTCCGTTTTGTTGACATGCTGTCCACCTTTGCCGCTTGCACGGTAAGTGTCTATGCGCAGGTCTTTTTCATCCAAAGGCACATCCATTTCATCTTCTAGTTCAGCAATAACGTCCACGGAACAAAAAGATGTATGCCTTTTTTTATTGGCGTCAAAAGGACTTATTCGAACCAAACGATGCACACCTCTTTCGGCCTTTGCGTAACCGTACGCATTCGGACCTTCCAGGCGAAATGTCACCCGGCTGATACCGGCTTCCTCGCCCTCCTGCAAATTTTGTATATCCGTGATAAAATTACTCTTTTCAGCCCAGCGAACGTACATTCGCAGTACCATATTTGCCCAATCGCACGCTTCTGTACCTCCGGCACCCGAATGAATGGTCACAATGGCGTTATTAGCATCCATAGGGCCTGATAAAAACGATTGCAATTCCATTTGATCGATGGATTGTTCAACGCTGGAAAACATTTGCAACAATTCTGACATCCACGCCTCTCCCTCTTCTGTGGACGCATCCTTACAAATTTCCCATAAACTTCTTAGTTCATCCACTGCTTTGGCAAGCCCATCCCATTCGATGAGCAGCTTTTTAAGTCCTTTGGTTTCCATAAGAATCTTTTGAGCTTCTTCGCCCAATGACCAGAAGCCAACCTCGGCCATTTTACTCTCTAAAAATTTCAATCGATCTTCTTTTTCGGTTACTTTAAAGAAACCTCCACAGATGACCCGCTTTCTCTAGCAAGCTTTGCACGCGCGTATTTAAAAGTGGATCCATCAACATAGGTTATGTCATATTGCATCATCCCATTTTTTTTTCAATGTGAAAAACGACGAAACTTTCTCATAAAATGTACGTGCAAGAAATTTTACGACTTTAGATACCTCTGCACAAATTTTGAGACAAACGACCTAAGAAGTAAGCTTCCATAATGTTTTTCTATCCGGGTAAATTTTATAATTCAGAAGGAATAAAACTTGACGCGTAAGAATAGAATGTTTAATTACTGTACCATTTAATGCGTTAATGGAGATTTTTATACATGGGACAACCAAAAAGAAAACAATCTAAAATGCGCAGCCGATTAAGACGCGGTGCTAACAACTTTAAAATGCCCCAATTGGTCAAAGACCCTACCGAAGGTAACTGGGTAATGCGTCATCGTGTCAGCGTACACACGGGGACCTACCGAGATAAACAAGTCGTTGAAGTTGACCTGTAACTTATTTTTCAATGCAGGAAAATTCTAGTAAATTACAGCGGCATTTGCCAAGGGTAGCCGTGGATGTAATGGGCTTAGATTTTGGGCCCGAAGAGATGCTTTCCGGAATTTGTTCTGCATTGAAAACCGACGGGCATCGCTTTGAAAAAATATATCTCGTTGGCGATACAGCCATCTTGACGCCTCTCTTGGATCGTTACGGGTTCAACGATTCTTCGATGGTTGAATTTGTCCACGCTCCGCAGGTTATTGAAATGCAGGAAAAACCCATTTATACCCTAAAGCACAAAAAGGATGCTTCCATGTTTCGCGCCATCGACCTGGTAAAAAATGGGACAGTGGATGCCATTTTAAGTTGCGGCAATACGGGAAGTCTCATGGCTGGAGGTACGCTAAAGTTAGGGCCTATTGCAGGGGTTGAGCGTCCTGCATTGGCGAGTGTTATTCCGACGAGGCAACAGCGATTTATATTAATAGACGTGGGAGCTAACCCATCTTCGACGGCAAAACATTTGGCCCACAATGCAATTTTAGGTTCACATTACGCACAAGCTATTTTGGAAAAAACCAATCCGCGGGTAGGTCTGCTTACGATTGGTACGGAAGAAGGCAAAGGGAATGAAATCGTACACGCGGCCCACTCAATTTTGAAAAATTTGCCGCTTCCAAATTTTAATTATCAGGGCCTCATCGAAGGTTTTCACTTATTCAATAACACCGTTGATGTTGTTGTATGCGACGGCTTTGTGGGTAATATTTTGCTCAAAACTTGCGAATCTCTCTTCTATCATTTGAAAGAATATTTAAAAGAAGAATTGCAAAAGAACTACATGAGAAAAATGGGAGCCTTTTTGTCGCAAGGTGTTTTTCTCAACATGAAAAAGCAATTTTCTCCGGAGCATTTTAGCGGAGCCCCACTTTTGGGATTGAATGGATGGGTTTTTAAATCGCACGGTTCTAGCAGGGAAAAATCCATTGCCGGAGCCCTTCGTACATGCTTAAGATGCTTGGAGGCATACGATCTAAAAAATGTACAAAATGACATTGCGGCAACAAACCTGACGATAGAAAAACTAAAAGGAGAAGAATAGGTGAAACAAGGGTCCATCATCATTCGAGGTGTTGGTTCTTATCTACCACGCAAGGTGCTTACCAATCACGATCTCGCTTCAATGGTTGACACTTCTGACGAATGGATTCGAACGCGAACGGGTATTTCCCAAAGACATATTGCGGACGCGCACGAAACTTGCTCTGATTTGGCCTATGCAGCTGCAAAAAATGCCCTTGAAGACGCCCAATTAAAGGCACAGGACATTGACTTACTCGTCGTTGCAACCATAACACCCGATATGATATGCCCGTCTTCGGCTGCAATTTTACAAGCCAAATTAGGTCTGCGCAATGTGATGAGTTTTGACATCAATGCTGCTTGTTCTGGGTTTTTATACACCCTTGAAGTTGCCACTTATCTACTGCAAAATGGAAATTTTTACAAACGTGCACTGGTTATTGGGGCTGAAAAGCTATCCTCTCTCACCGATTGGGAGGATCGGTCTACCTGTGTATTGTTTGGGGATGCAGCGGGTGCATTCGTTTTGGAACATACGTCTGCAGAACTCGTTGGCATTCGCGATGCTATTTTAGGGGCTGACGGTAGTTCCTCTGAAACGCTGTACATCCCTGCAGGGGGCTCTTTGCACCCGGCAACTGCGGAGACGGTGGCTCAAAGGCAACATTTTATCAAAATGAACGGTAAGGAATTATTTAAAGCGTCCGTGCGTTTGATGGGAAAAGCCGTTGAAGAATTATTGGAACGGAATCATCTTACCAAAGCCGACGTTGCTTGTCTTATACCGCATCAAGCCAATTTGCGCATCATTCAATCTTTGGCTCAATCCATAGATTTACCCATGGATCGCGTCTTCTGTAACTTGGAGGTCACGGGCAATACATCTTCCGCGTCTATTCCCGTTGCCTTCACGCAAGCTAAAAATGCTCATTATTTTCATTCAGGTGATTACATCGTGCTCGTTGCATTTGGCGGCGGACTCACTTGGGGAGCGACACTCATCAAATGGCCGTAACATGTTACCCAAACCCTAATCCTTCCGATGAATAAATCGATTGGTCTACTAAGTCTTTTAATGTTAATAAGTGGTTGTATGAATCGTGTACACGATCCAATTTCTCCGCAGCAATTGGCATTGAAGTCTCCCCAACGAGAACAAATTGCAGAAGAAATTTTCAGACAAGCGGAGCAAGCACAAACGCAGGGTTACATTGCTGAAGCCGTAAAAGAATACCAAATTATCTGCAAAAAGTATGCCGAAACGGACATTGCTCCCCAAGCGCATCATATCATGGGACGCTTGTATATTCAAGCGGGACAATATGCCAAAGGCATCGAGCATTTTCAATTTATTGCCCACAATTATACTCAATATGAACGTTACGATGATGTGGTTAAAGAACAATTTGAGGTGGCGGAAATGTTCATGCAGGGGCGTGAAAAGCACCGTTTTAAATTTTTACCTTGGGGTAAAGATATTTCCACCGCAATCGCATTTTTTCAAGGTGTTACATCCATGGCTCCTTCCACCGATTATGCTCCTCGTGCCTTATTTTGCACAGCACAGTTAGAATTCGAAGATAATCACAAAGTGAAGGCCATTGAAGCTCTGGATCGCTTAATTGAAGATTATCCGGGTCATCGATTGATACCTGAAGCTTATTTACTCAAGGGAGATATCTATTTATCTTTAGTTTATAGTCCGCAAAATGATCAGGGGGCTACGCAAAAGGCCATACAGTGTTACGAAAACTTTTTAATCCTCTTCGAAAAATCTCACCTTTTGCCTAAACTTATACAACGTGCTCGAGATAGCTTACGGCACGCACAAGAATTATTTGCCCAAAGTCGCCTAGTCTTGGGAGATTTTTTCTTATACAAGCGCCATTACGGCGCCGGAGCTATCCAATTTTACAACGAAGCTCAACTCATCGCTCCTTCTACCGACATTGCAATGCAAGCCAATGGGCGCATCGAGAGTATTTATACCCATGCACCCATTCCGACCACTTGGGCCGATAAAATTTTTGGAATTTTTCAACACGTTCCTCCAACCCCCGCTCCGCTGCAGTAAGGCTAATTTTTAACTTCAGGTGGATCCAACAACTTATTGTACACACGTTGAAACACCCATCGGTGTCATGGGTCTAAAATCTACGCAAAGCCACTTAACGCAGGTTTTACTGCCTAATACGTTCTGTGTAGATAATACGGTCGTTCGTGAGACCTCTCTGCTCAACTTGGCCAAACAACAATTGCTGGACTACTTCAAGGGGGCCAGGACATCATTTACAATTCCTTTATCATTTGAGCAGTCTTCATTTTTTACGGCAACGCTCAATTATTTACAAACCATTCCCTACGGGACTACAATTTCGTACAAAACACTTGCCATCGCAGTGCATCATCCGCGTGCAGTTCGCGCCGTAGGATGTGCATGCAATAAAAATCCGCTTCCTATTTTTATCCCTTGTCATCGCGTCCTTGGCTCCGATGGACGGTTAACGGGTTATAGGGGTGGATTATATGCCAAGCGATACCTACTGGAACTAGAAAAAGCGCATTGTACGCCTAAATAGTTACGAAGACACTATATTTAAAAACGCTTTACAAAACCGTGTATTTGTTTAATCTGTTAAGGCAATGTGTCGCAAAATAATAATTCCCATTGTAAGTAGTTTATTGGGCCTTAATGGTTGCCATTCGATTCAAAAAGAGACCAGTACTGATGCACGTACCCCATGGATGCCTACCTGCAATACGATCCCTCATCATGACTTTTTATCACCGCAGAAAACACTTGTTGGGAAGTATTCTTTATTGGAACTTATTGAAATTGGCCTTAAGTTTAATCCACAGACAAAACATGCGTGGTGGCACGCCAAAGAAGCTTTTGCAAATCAAGGGCGAGCAGAGGCTAGTCTTTTTCCTCACGCGGATGTGTCTGCAAATATTAATAGGGAACAAGTCGGAAAAAATGCATCTCAACCTACGCAGCGAACCGATAATTGGGGGCCCGCAGTAACGTTGACTTACAAGGTATTTCAATTTGGAACCGATGCCGCGGCTGCCCAAAGTGCAGCCCATCTGTTGCATGCGGCCAATTACGCATTTAATCGACAACTTCAAACAACTGTTTTTGAAATACAACGGGCATTTTACAATTTCTTTTCCGCTTATGCGAAGATAGAAGCTCATGAAAGCTGCCTACAGGATGCAACGCTATCTTTTGAAGCCGTCTCCCAAAGAAAAGAAAATGGCTTGGCGCGCGTACAGGATGTATTACTCGCCAAAGCGGACAAATTACAAGCGGAGTACGAACTACAAGCCGCAAAAGCAGATTTGGAAAGCTGTCGTGCTACCTTGGCAACGACGGTAGGTGTACCCATTGCTGCAGATTTTTCCATCGAAACGGATTATTTAAGTACGGAGACGCAAAAACCCTTTCGTAATATCGAAAATCTGATGCGGGAGGTACTTGATAAACGTGCAGACTTATTGGCAAATGAAGCAACGTTAGAAGCTAAAAAATGGTCTCAAAAGGCCACGCATCGAGGTTTTTTACCTTCACTTTCATTGCATACCCAAACGAGTGCATTAAAGCATAAGCATAATTCTCATTGGCAAAGAAATTATGGATTATCGGTGGGGATACAATGGAATATATTTTCTGGGTTTGACAGCCAATACAGCGAATTAGCAAGTTATACGCAGTGGAAAGAACAGAAGTATACACTACGTCAACAAAAGTTAGAAGCGCTTCGCCAAACATGGACAGCCTTTCATGCATTTCAGTCTTCCGTTCAGCTTTCTGAAGCTTCCAAAGCCCTTGAAGAGGCTGCCCAAGAAGCGCTCAATGCCATTCGTACAGGCTACAATACGGGTATTAATAGCCTACTGGACCTCCTCGCCGCACAAAAGACTTTGGCAAACGCTCGACTCAAACACATTCAAGCCAAAACGGATGTAAAATTAAACTTAGTACAATTGGCTTACATCACAGGACAATTGGATATAAAAACACCCACTCAATTTAATTTATAAAATTTTTATGCACAGCAAAAATAAACAATGGTTTTACTACATAGTCGTAACTACCATATCCATTGCCTTTTTAATATCGTGTAAAATGGCAAGTACTCTATTTCACAAAAAACCGGAAATAAGGCCACCGATGCAATTGTCCGTAAAAGCTGCCTTCCCTTTTAAAACATCCGTTCAGCGTTATATCGATGCCGTTGGGCAGTGTACCGCCTTCGAAAATCTTACCTTGGTCCCTCAAGTAGAAGGAGAATTGATAACGGTTGCACGTAAAAATGGAGGTACCGTGAAAAGAGGTGATCTCTTATTTGAAATCGATCCCAGAAGTCTTATGGCCAGTTTAAAGCAGGCAGAAGCTCAATTGGCAATTGATAAGGCACAATTGCAACTGCATCAATCCCAATTACAACGATCCGAAACGCTAAAAACGGGCGACTTCGTATCACAGCAAGAATATGATACCTACAAAGCCAATGTCGCGATGTACGAAGGTCGTGTAAAATTAGATGAGGCTGCGTGTACGCTCAAACAAATTGACCTAGAACATTGCTTTCTTAGGGCACCTTTCGATGGTGAACTTGGTAAATCAACCGTCAATACGCATAGCTTTGTAAGCAAAGGAACAATGCTTGCGACGCTTAATCAGATGCAGCCCATTTACGCAGATTGCTTTTTGTCTGAAAAATATTTTAGTCCTCTTTGGCAGGCGAAGAATACCTCCAACAATCGTATTGTTGTAGAAGCGCGTTTATTGGACGACAGTTCTGTTGTGCAGTATGGGGAACTGGTATACGTCGATAACGTCGTTGATAAAACGACGGGCAGTTTTTGTGCGCGTTCTGAGTTTAAAAATGAGGATTGGGAATTTTGGGAAGGTCGCGCAGTCGATCTAAAAATTTATTATGCCGTACTCGATAATATTTTTTGGGTTCCCGAAGCATCTATTCACATGGGCAATAAGGGTTCTTTCGTGTACGTTATCAATGCTCAAAACGTGGCCGAAATGCGCTACGTTAATGTGGGGCAGAATTACCAAGAATGGGTGGTCATTCATTCTGGACTTGAAGGTAACGAAAAAATTATTGCCGAAGGCCATGCCTTATTGGCACCCGGCTCTCACGTGGTGGTTTCTTCTACGCTACCTGCGCCTCAATTGAATCCAATGTAAACAATCAGCATGTGTCATTGGGTAAAAAAGTTTTTGTATGAAAAGTATTTGTGATCCATTTATTCGTCGGCCAATTGCTACGATATTGCTGACGCTTAGCGTAACATTTCTGGGGATTGCTTGTTACCAAAAGTTACCCGTGAGTGCACTCCCTAATGTTGATTATCCCGTCATCAACGTTTCTGCGAGTTTCCCAGGTATGAACGCAGAAATGGTAGCCAACGCAATTGCAAGTCCCTTGGAAAAAGAATTTATGGAAATTGATGGACTTAACGAAGTATTATCGGAAAGCCGACTTGGTTTTACTTCCCTAACGCTTAATTTCAATTTGGATAAATCCATTGATGCGGCTGCAATGGATGTGCAAGCCGCCATAACACGGGCAAGTAGTAAGTTGCCCAATGATATACCTTCTTCACCTACGTATCGAAAGAAAGATCCCAATAGCGATCCCATTTTTTTTCTGGGACTTATCAGTAACAGTCTTACATCGGGCGCTTTATACGACTACGCTAAAACTAAAATTGCACAACTTATCAATAAAGTAGAAGGCGTTTCGCAAGTTCAAGTATACGGAATTCCTAAAGCCGTCCGGATTCACTTAGATTTAAGAAAATTAAAAGTTTTGGGCTTATCGATTGAAGATATAACGCATGCCGTGCAGAAAAATTCTCTCATACTGAGTATGGGGAAATTTAAAGGGGTAACCCGTACGTTAACTTTGGCATCCAATGGTCAGCTGGATCAATCTAAAGACTATGGTAATATTGTTGTCAGAGAAACAAAGGGAAGGCCGGTTTACTTAAAAGATATTTCAAAATGTGAAGATGCTCTGGGAAACGATGATTTTTTGGCAACTTTCTGGGGGGAAGATGCTCAAAATTTTGATACAAATATCATGCTCGCCGTTAGTCAAGCTCCCGGTGCAAATACCGTCGAAGTATCCCGGAGAATTAAAGCCATACTTCCCGACTTGTACAAATCTCTGCCGCCGTCCGTAAAATTAATTCCCATTTACGACAAATCGAAAAGTATTCTTGATTCCATTAATGAGGTTAAAGAGACCATTTTTATTGCATTTCTGTTGGTTTCAATTGTCATTTTTTTGTTTTTGGGACGTGCTCGCGAAACGCTTATTCCGGTCATTGCCATGCCGTTATCCTTGCTGCTTACATGCACGGTTATGCATGGATTGGGGTACAGTTTGGACAATTTGTCTCTCATGGCCCTTACCCTGGCAATCGGTTTTTTAGTAGATGATGCCATCGTATTTTTGGAAAATGTTGTGCGGCATATGGAAGCGGGGATGGGGCCTTTGGAAGCAGCCTTTAAGGGGGCTCGCGAAATCAGTTTCACCATCTTGTCCATGACGTTTTCGCTAATGGCCACATTTTTGCCCATTATTTTTATGGATGGGCAAATGGGCAGAATTTTTAGAGAATTTTCCGTCACGATCGTGGTCGCAATTTTTGCATCTGGACTCGTATCCTTAACGGTTACGCCGGTTATGTGTGCCCGCTTCTTAAAAAAACACAATCTGGATGAAAAAACGTGCGTGGAACGTTTTGCAAATTCTTTGGAGCATACTTTTATCGGGTGGTATCGTCAACGTTTGCAATGGTTTTTTCAACATCGTTGGATTTCTTGGTGGGCTTGGACTATGTGCATCGTCATCATGATCAGCTTATTTATCTCCATCCCCAAAACTTTTCTGCCCACCGGTGATAGTTCTGCCATTATGGGTATGTTCATGGCGCAAACTGGAACTTCACCGCAGCAAATGCATCAATACCAGCATAAAATAAGAGAAGTTTTATCCAAGCACCCTGCGGTAGAATACACGCTCAATGTCAGTGGTATTGGAGATTTTATGGCTGGGAATCAGGGGATGATGGTTATAATGCTCAAGGCTCCCAAGGAACGTATCTCACGAGGCAGTAAGGATGTATCCATTGCAGCCATTGCACAAGAATTACAAGGTATGTTGTTTCAAGTGCCTGGTATTTTACCTCTTATGAAACCTATGCCGGTTCTCAACATTCAAACCAGCTCTGCGGATAGCAAACGAGGTAAATACGTTTACACGCTCACGGGTATGGATACTCAAAAAGTTTACGCGATGGCAAACGTTTTGAAAGAAGCTTTTTATCAGATTCCAGGCATTGATCCGAGTTCCATCAATTCCAATGTCGAACTCAATAATCCGCAGTTATTTATTAATTACAATAGAAACCGCTTGTTCCAATTTGGATTAACGCCTTTGTCTTTGGAAAGTACGCTGAAAGAGGCTTATTCCATGAACTATGCCTACCTCATCAAGGGCGATTATGAACAGTATCAAGTTTTAGTTTCGGCACAAGATCAGCAAAGAACTGGAGCGGAAGATTTATCCTTGCTCAGTATTCCCAATGCAAGCGGAAAAGTCGTTCCCATAGATACGCTCATAAATGTCCAAGAAAAAATAGGTCCCACAAGTGTCTTTCACAAAAATAATTTTCCGTCCGCCAGTATATTTTTTAATTTAAAAGGAAATGCCGCTCTCGGAACAACCGTAAAACAAGTTGAGGAAATAGCCCAGAAATATTTATCGGTGGATATACAGGGAGAGTTAGGCGGTGAGTCTAAAGAATTTTTATCGTCTACGCGCAGCTTGAGTTGGTCGTTACTGCTGGCCGTTTTTGTCATGTATGTTGTATTGGGATGCCTTTACGAACATTGGATTCATCCATTAACGGTACTTTCAACGATACCCGTTGCTTTGGCCGGAGGTTTGTTGACCGTACGTATGTTTAATACCGACTTTTCTTTGTATACATTCATTGGTTTATTTATGCTCATGGGCATCATTAAGAAAAATGGCATCATTCTCATTGACTTTGCGGTTGAAAAAGAACGCATTGGCAAAACTTCCGAAGAGGCCATTATGGAAGCGTGCTGTGAACGCTTCAGACCCATTTTGATGACAACGGTCAGTACCATATTTGGAATTCTTCCCATTGCCCTCGGATTTGGGGCAGATGGCGCATCGCGCATTTCTCTGGGACTTAGTGTAGTGGGCGGACTTATATTTGCCCAAATTCTTACGCTGTTTATTACGCCTGTCGTATATTTGGGAATGAATCGTTTTTGTAAGGTACAAGTGGACTAAACGATGTCAAAGGGCAAAATTTTAGTTGCCCTATCGGGGGGGGTGGATAGCGCTGTATCCGCATATTTATTGAAAAAAGAAAAGTACGATGTGCACGGAATATTTTTCCGATCTTGGCAGAACGAAACGGAACTTTGGAAAGCCTGCCCGTGGAAGGAAGATTTAGCGTCCGCACAGGCGGTTGCCAATCATCTCGCCATTCCTTTTGAACTTGTTAATTTCATTGAAAGCTATCGACGGCAGGTGGTTGATTACCTCATTGAAGGCTATCGATCCGGACAAACTCCTAATCCGGACATTATGTGCAACCGTCATATTAAATTCGGGGTTCTCGTGGAGCATATGAAAAAGAATGGATTTGATGGTATGGCAACGGGCCATTATTGTAAAAAAAAAGTACGTGCAGGCGTATTTTCTCTCCATGAAGGTTCTGACAAAAACAAAGACCAAAGCTATTTTTTATGTTTGGTAAAAAAAGAAAATCTGAAGAACGTCTTATTCCCTCTAGGTTACAGAACCAAGGAGGCCGTTCGTACGATTGCACGAGCTATCCGATTACCCAATGCCTTACGAAAAGATAGTCAGGGCATATGTTTTTTGGGCAGTAAAAAAACCAACATTCATCATTTTCTCGAAAAATATTTGCCCCATAAGCCAGGAGAGGTGGTTGATCTCAAGGGGAATATTCTTGGCACGCATCGGGGATTACACTTTTTTACCATTGGGCAAAGAAAAGGAATCCGTCTTCCATCCAACAAAGATTTTGAACACTACGTGGTGATTTCCAAAGATTACGAATGCAATCGTCTGGTAATCGGATTTGACCATGAAAATACACAAGGGCTTTACCAACAAGATGCCCAGGTGCATTCTTTGAATTTTTTAGAAGAAAAACCTGCGCATGGAGAACGATTACTGGCCAAACCACGCTATCGAGATGCATCCCAAAACATTACTTGGCAATGGTTAGATGCATCGCGTGCTGCAATACACTTCGACCAACCGCAACGCGCACTGGCCGTTGGCCAAGCCGTCGCTTTCTACCGAAATACCTGCCTTGTGGGTGGCGGCATTTATGGTCATCTAAAATAAGTAAAACTTCCTTGAAGTTTTTGCGTTGAGCTTAGTTGGCATTTAACTTGCTTTGTTGTCAAGTATGTCAATTTCAAATGATCCTCATATCAATACTCCATCTGTAGAACACGCAGGCTCACCTAGCAGTACTGTTGGTACGACTTTAGATGGCAGAACTGCAGAAATAAGTGAAAAACTATCAACTAACATTGCGGCAAAATTATGCATTTTTAGCCAATGTTTTTACATTAGGGAAACGCAACGTGGCTCTAGGGCAGATCAAAAGTTTCATAAGCAGTGCAGATAATGACAATAAATTATCCCTTGATCCAAAATATGAAAAATATTTACCCAAAAGCACATTGTCGATCTACAAAGAACTCAAAGCAGCAATCGAAGATGCTAATACTTTAAAATCTTCTGGGGATAGCCGCAATTCTACTTCGTTGGGGCAAAGTGGATCCGGAACAGCAATCGAAGATAGTAATACTTTAAAATCTCTTTGGAGTAATGCCAATCCTATACTCCATTGGGCCAAGGTAACTTCGGAGCAGTTTATGGGAGTGAAGACGGAAAGTACATTTTTAAAGCAATGCACACTGATGCTGTTGACCTCATTGAACTAGAAATAAACGCCAATGAAATCCTGATGTCCGGAGTTGGAACTATGCAAAAATCTTCAGAAGCCTTTTATGCGCAGGGCGTAGATTTTGTCACCCAATACAAAGGTGTTTTGGATGTAGATGATCAAAAAGTTCTTGTGTTTGAAAGAGCTCAAGGATCGGAAATGTTTAAATATTTGCAAGATAATCCTGTAAAGGATAGCAAAGGTATTACAATCCATGCCAGAATAGGTGCAGAACTTGCCAATAGTATTGCCGTTACGCACGAAGCTGGCCTCGTTCACCGTGATATAAAACCTGAGAACACGATGGTACATGTAAATACCGATGGTACCGTGATGACCAAATTAATTGATCAAGGGTTGGCGTGTCGAAAAACAGACCAAGAAAGCTTATCAGTATTTGCAGGAACGCCCCATTTTATGGCTCTCGAATGTTTTCAGGAACCTCCTTCTCCTGTTTCCAGCGCAGTGGATGTTTATGCACTTGGAGTGACGCTCGTAGATAATTTTTTTCAGGAAGCACCTATTAAGAACTTCTTGCTCAATGGATTGGAGAACGAATATTATCCATTGCCGAACAACATGATTCAATACATTAATGCCAAAATACAACAACATGCTCCCGATTGTGCGCTGGAGGATTTTAATCGACAAGGATTTTATGAAAAAATACTGGCAAACCCTGACAAATATAAAAACTTGTTCGACCCAGAAAAAGTGTACTCAGACGATCAGTTTAAATTTCTCTGCGGACTCATCAGAGACTGCGTCAGTCCTGACCCGAGTGCAAGGCCTTCGGCAGCGCAAGCCGGATACGCTCTGGAATTTTTTGCAGCCTGTATGGACGACAATGCAAGAATTGAAGAACATAATGCGAAGCCAGAGAACAAAGATCATCAACTTGAAAAAGTTACGATACCCCCCTACGAAGTCGTTATGGAAATGGCTAAAGCAGATAGACCTGTTGAACAAGAGCAACCCGCTTGATGTATGTACTTTAACTCCGGCAGTTTCCTACTAAAGTTTACTGGAGTGTAGGTAATACCGCAGTTACTTGCTCATTTCGACAATCGATCTTTACGTGGGTACCCTCGGTTAAGTCTCCCGCAATGATCTTACGCGCAATCAAATCGCAAACATGTTTTTGAATGGCTCTTTTTAAAGGACGCGCACCGTAAACGGGATCGTAACCTATTTCGCATAACCACGCCTTGAGGGGATCTCCAAAACTTATGGAAACCTTTTTTTCTTCCAGTCTTGCGGCAAGATCTTGCAGCTGAATTTCTACAATACCCCTCATCTCTTGCGTGGACAAGTTGTTAAAAATGAGTATCTCATCCAGTCGGTTGAGCAGCTCGGGCCTAAAACTGGCCCTCACAACTTTCATCACTTCCGCATGTATGGATGTTTTGGATAAAGATGCGTTGAGGAAAAATTCCGAACCTAAATTGGATGTTAAAATGATGATTGTGTTCTTAAAATTGACATTACGTCCCAATCCATCCGTTAAATGGCCTTCGTCCAATACTTGCAGTAAAATGTTGAAAACATCGTTGTGCGCTTTCTCAACCTCGTCAAATAACACAACGGAATAGGGACGCCTTTTAACCGCTTCCGTCAATTCACCTCCCTGCTCGTATCCCACATATCCCGGAGGGGCCCCAATTAATCGAGATATGGAATGTTTTTCCATGTATTCCGACATATCGATTCGAATCATATTATTTTTGTCGTCGAATAAAAATTGAGCCAGTGCCTTCGATAATTCCGTTTTTCCAACACCCGTTGGACCTAAAAATAAAAATGAACCTATGGGTCTGCGCGGATCCGCAATGCCAGCTCTTGATCTTCGAATACAATCGGCTACGGTATTCACGGCCTGATCTTGCCCAACGACGCACTCCTTGAGTTTAGATTCCATCGTCAACAAGCGTTCTTTTTCCCCCACAAGCATTTTTTCAACGGGAATGCCCGTCCAACGAGAGACCACGGTTGCGATGTCATCCTCCGTTACCTCATGGTGCTTCTGGGTTAAGTGCTCGTCCCTTTGAAGCTCCTGTAATCGTTTCTGCAATGCGGGAAGTTTGCTGTATAACATTTCACCCGCTTTTGAAAAATCGGCGTTACGTTGGGCAATTTCAGCATTATTTTTAGTTTCTTCAATTTGACCTTTTATGCGCTTTATTTCCTCGATACTCTTTTTCTCTAAATTCCATCGCGCATTCAGCTCGGTGGATTGTTTGCCCAAAGTCTCAAGCTCGGCCTGAATTTTTGCAAGCCTCTCTCTGGACGCGTTGTCCGACTCTTTTTTTAAGACTTCCTGCTCAATCTTCAGCTGCATGATTTTACGATCTAGCTCATCAATTTCTTCCGGTTTCGAATCCATGGTCATCTTCAATCTACTGGCCGCTTCATCCATGAGATCAATGGCCTTATCCGGCAAAAACCGATCGCTTATGTATCGATGCGAGTAAGTACAGGCGGCAATGACGGCCGCATCACTAATTCTGACACCATGGTGCAATTCGTATTTTTCCTTGAGTCCTCGCAAAATTGAAATTGAATCCAATACGCTCGGTTCACTCACAAATACGGGCTGAAATCGCCTCGCAAACGCAAAATCTTTTTCAATATACCGACGATATTCGTTCAAAGTTGTTGAACCTATGCAACGCAATTCTCCCCTTGCCAAAGCGGGTTTAAGCATATTGGAGGCATCCATGGCACCCTCCATCTGCCCAACCCCCATAAGCGCATGAATTTCGTCGATGAATAAAATGACGTCATTATGTTCCGATACCTCCTTTAAAACAGCCTTTAGCCGCTCTTCAAATTCTCCTCGATACTTGGCTCCAGCAATCAATAGCCCCATATCCAGTGCCATAACTTTTTTATCTTTAATGGAATCCGGAACATCGCGGTTAATGATCCGGCAAGCCAATCCTTCTGCGATAGCCGTCTTGCCCACACCAGGCTCACCAATTAAAATAGGATTATTTTTTGTGCGCCTCGACAATACTTGAATGGTTCTTCGAATCTCTTCATCTCTGCCAATAACGGGATCCATTTTACCTTCATTGGCGAGTTGTGTTATGTCTTTGGCATATTTATTTAGAGCCTCAAAATTTGCCTTCGATTTACCTGTATCATTTACCTGATTCATATCAACCATCCCCCTTACTTATATTGCAATTATTTTATGGATGTTTCAAATATCAAACTTTAAAGACGCACAAAAGCCACTGAATTAGGCAACTTTCTTTTAAACCGTTCATGCCTTCGCCAAACGCAACAAGTATTCGGCAATGGAAGGAATGCAAAGCATTATGTGTTCAAAAACCTGCGTATACGTATCTGCATTGCCGGAAAACGGATCAAGAATTTCTTTGCCATCCAGCCATTGGCTCATTAGAAATGTTTTCTTTGAAGGTGCAGAAAATTGATCTTTTAAGCAGTCTAAATGCTCCTGCGTCATCGTCAAAATTACATGGAATGCGCGGACGGACGATGTTGTCAGTACCGTAGACCTGTGCATTGACAAATCCAAATGATATTCTCGCGCAACCTCGAACGCCAAAGTGGATGCCGGCCGGCCTTCACGGGCGTAAATTCCCTCCGATCTCACTAAAAAAAAGTCTTCCTGCTGCGGATAATGTTTTTTTATAAAGTCTGTTAAAGCCACTGCAGCAAAGGGACTACGGCAGGTATTGCCGGTACATACAAATAAAGTCTTAACTAAATTCATTGCCTAAGTAATTGCGGTATTTTGTACTTTTGAATATCCAATAGCCAGTTGTCATTGGCAAGCGCACAGTAGAAAGAAACATCTTCGGTATCGTCTCTAATGGTGACTGCGGGGAAAATGGAATGTACCACGTCTAACGTTCTCTTTACGCCATCCAAATAGGTAGGATTGCACACGATGTATTCGCCTCGACGCAGTGGGGCTTCCATTTCTTGGGAGATGGATTGCCCAATTTCGTCCTTTAAGTCCAATAAATTTGCCTGATGTTGATCTTGGTTTTGGACGAACAAAATCCTCGAAACACCCGCTTTGTCCAATAACAAGTAACTGCCTACGGGATCCAGCAAATAATATTCTACAATATCGTAATTTTTTAATAAATTTTCAAAAAACGTTTGAAATTGCAGGCAATAAACCGCAAGCGG
The DNA here is from genome assembly GCA_031260015.1 of Puniceicoccales bacterium. Classification (GTDB taxonomy): domain Bacteria; phylum Verrucomicrobiota; class Verrucomicrobiia; order Opitutales; family UBA9783; genus CABUVL01. The sequence goes on along the minus strand of JAIRKR010000045.1, from coordinate 23,062 downwards.
GAAATGGGGTCGACTGCCTACGGCTTCAATAATTGTCTTTGTGATCTGCTGAAAATAGGCTCTTTGTGCTTTCGTAAGTATCTGCACAATATCGTCAAAATCATTGATTTCTTGCTTATGCACAAATCGTTGGATGAAGCCTTCGTTGAAAGCTTTAATCACAAAATCATGTTCCGATTGCCCCGTAAGAAGAATTTTTTGAATATTTTTATCCACAATGGCCTTACAAAAATCAATGCCTGTGCCTTGATCTCCCAAATCATAATCGGAAACAATCACGGAAATTTGAGATAAACGATTGGGATTGTAGGCTACACGATGCAAATCAAATACATTCACCGTCAATGCGTAATTATTGATTTGAAACGTGTCCACATGTTTTAGCAAATGTGCAAACAGCGCTTGCCGATGGACCATTTTATCGCTCGCATTGATGTAATCCAAAGCTTCATGGGCGTTGGAGAACAGTTTAGGAGAAACGGGTAAATTCGATTGTTGAAAAAATAATTCTAACATCTGAAGATAGGATTGACTATCGTCCAGAAAAACAACTTCTGTTGGATAACAACAACACGGTAAACATTCAGCTAACATAATGCAAATTAGGCAAAAATTTCACTCTCTGTAAAAAACCTTGCAATTTCTTTGGCAGCCGTCTCTCGACTATCGGATGCATGCGCTATGTTTCTCGATTTATCCTGACCAAAATCTCCCCGAATCGTTCCTTTTGGAGCGAGGGACGAATCTGTAGGACCCAATAAACCGCGTGTTACCGCAATTGCATTTTCTCCACTGAAAACCAGCACTAGCACTGGACATTCCATCATATATTTCATAATGTTTGGGAAAAAAGGTTTATCCATCAAGAAATCGTAATGTTCTCGCAGCAAAGATTCCTGTAAACGTATCATCTTGCAAGCAACCAAAGATAATCCCGCCTGAGTAAATCTTTCCATTACTGCGCCAGCCAAACTTTTTTGCATACAATCCGGCTTGAGAATGACCAAAGTTCTTTCAATCATGAAATTTACTTTAGGTTCCACCAATACGTTTGTCAATGCCTAGTCGCATTTACGCATTAAAATAATTAACACGCATTGCGTTTTTATTGCCAACACTGAATAAATCTTGGAATTACACCAACAAAAACGATTTAAACGCGGACAATAGCTATCATTGTAGGTACGCATTATTGCAGTAAAAAAACTTCTTTTTTAAATTTCCGTCTTGTTTTTTGAAAAATTTATCCAAACATAGTAGGTCATCCATGAAAAAGTTGACGGATAAAATTGCTTTGGTAACGGGCGCGGGACGCGGTATTGGAAAGGTAATCGCAGAACGTCTTGCCCAAGAAGGTGCAAACGTCATTTGCATCAGCCGAACGGCGGCCAACTGCCAACAGGTCGCCGAAGGTATCCGGCAACAGGGAAATAAGGCCGAAGCTTTTCCGGTGGATGTTTCATCTAAAAACGCTGTCTATGAAATTGCCAATCAAATTTTGAGTCGATACGAAGCGGTCGATATTTTGGTAAACAATGCAGGTATTACGTGTGATAAATTATTTGTTAGAATGAAGGATGAGGATTGGGAACAAGTCCTCTTGACAAATTTATTCAGCGCATTTTACGTGTGCAAATCTTTTGTTCAACCCATGGTACAAAAGCGGTGGGGGCGTATTATTAACGTATCTTCTGTTGCGGGTATTACCGGCAATGCGGGACAGGTGAATTATTCGGCTGCCAAGGCAGGTTTATTGGGTTTTACAAAATCTTTGGCAAAAGAATTGGCGGGACGAAACATTACCGTAAACGCCATTGCTCCGGGATTTATCGCCACCGATATGACACAAAGCTTGCATGAAACTATCGTGGAACAGGCAAAAAAGTGCATTCCGCTCAGACGTTTCGGCCTTCCCGAGGAAGTTGCTGCTGTGGCTGTGTTTTTGGCTTCCGCTGAAGCCAATTATATAACGGGACAGGTGGTACGTGTGGATGGTGGTATGGTAATGTAAAATCTTTGATCTTGATTTTTTAAAAAAAGCCCTTACCGTGTAAAAATTAATTCTTTTTATTATGACAGAAACAATCGAACAAAGAGTTAAACGTGTTATAGCAAATACTTTCAGTGTCAAAGAAGAACAAGTGACGCCGGAAGCTTCCTTTACAAATGATTTGAGCGCCGATTCCCTAGATCAAGTTCAATTAATTATGGACTTGGAGGAGGAATTTAAGGATTTAATAGAAGGCGAAATCCCGGAAGCGGATGCCGAAAAATTAAAAACCGTGGGTGAGGTTATCCAATATATTGTGGATAAAGCCAATAATAAGTAAAGTAAAGGCGCGTGGAAAGAATGCAACCCAAGCGGGTAGTTGTTACGGGACTAGGGACTGTCAATGCCTTGGGACATAACGTCGAAGACTTTTGGGCAGCATTGGTTGAAGGTCGTTCCGGCATTCGACCTTTGACAAAATTGGATGTTTCCGAATTGCCTACCCAAATTGCCTCAGAAGTTGTCAATTTTGATCCATCGCGTTATATGGATACAAAAGAGGCAAAACGAACGGACCCTTACGTACATTTCGCCGTTGCCGCCTCGCGTATGGCATTGCAGGATGCAAAATTTTCCATTACGGCAGAGGAAGCGGACCAATGTGGTGTTCTCATAGGTACAGGCATTGGCGGGATGGCCAATATTCAAGAGCAGGCGTTTACTTTATTTTCCAGAGGACCACGTAAAGTTTCCCCCTTCATGATACCCTCCACCATCTGCAATATAGCTGCGGGGACCGTAGCCATTGAAGTGGGTGCGCGGGGGCCCAATTTCGGTGTTGTGAGTGCTTGTACGTCGGGAGCTCATGCCATAGGTGAGGCTTTTAACCTACTGCGCTTTGGCGATGCAGAAGTTATGATCACGGGAGGGAGTGAGGCGGCTATCCAAACCCTAGCATTTTCAGGATTTTGCGCCATGAAAGCCATGAGCTCCCACTTTAACGACACGCCGGAATTAGCAAGTCGCCCTTTTGATGCTCACCGTGACGGATTTATTATGGGGGAAGGTGCCGGTGTTTTAGTACTGGAAACATTGGAGCATGCGCAAAAACGGGGTGCAAAAATCTACTGCGAGTTGATTGCGTACGCGGCCACCTGCGATGCGTTTCACATAACACGTCCAGACCCATCTGGCAGAGCACTCATTCAATGTTACGAAGACCTACTTCGAAAAGCGCGTCTTAAGCCGCATGAAGTTGATTACATTAATGCGCATGGGACATCTACTTATTACAATGATTTGGTGGAAACGAAGGCCATTAAACACGTTTTTGGCCCACATGCTTACAAACTCAACATTAGTTCCATCAAATCTATGTTGGGACATTTACTGGGAGCCGCGGGAGCCGTAGAGGCCATCGCGACCGTAAAAACTTTGAATACCAATACCATTCCTCCTACCATAAATTACGAAACGCAAGACCCCGAATGCGATTTAAACTATACTCCCAACAAAGCAGTTACTAAACCTGTACACATTGCTATCACCAATAATTTGGGCTTCGGTGGGCAAAACGCAGCTCTTCTATTTAAAAAATTCTGACGAGTAATTGGCAAAGAATCCCTTCTCTACTTTGAGATACGGTGAGTACTTTTTGTGATTTTATCTTTAGATCAAAAATTTTAAAGTTCACCGTTTGAAAAACGTTTTGCAGGTACTTCCTGTTTTGTGAGTAGTATATTCGTGATTTTTTCCAATGATTTCGTAAAAGATACAAATCTAGTTTACTTTAATCTGCCGTATGGAAAAAACGTATGCCTTCTTTGCGTGCACTGAACAGTAAGATCAACCTTAGAGTGTTTGGAATTAAGTCCTTAAAAAAATTCAGCCTTGAGCGCAAATCACTACGGTTGTTATTCCATTTAATCCCAGGTGTGCGTCATAATTTTTTGGTAACAGGCCTGCGGTGTGAGACCAAATTTTTCAAACAATTGCCCTTGAGGGGCACTTATGCCGAATTGGTCAATACCGATCACAAGACCATGCAGACCTACAAATTGGTGTGCCAAGTAAGAACATCCCGCTTCAATAAAAATGCGGCGAAGGCATTGTTTAGATAAAATTTCAGCCTGGTACGCTTCACTTTGTTGCAGAAATTTTGTGCGCGATGGCATGGAGACAACGCGTGCATTGGGCCCCAATAATTTTGCTACTTCCAAGGCCAATTGTACTTCGCTGCCACTTGCAATCAGGATATATTCTGGCGTTTGTTGCTCTTTACGCAGAACATAGGCACCTTTTAGGGTACCAGCACGTTTTTGTTGCGAGTCCAACAGAGGTAATAGGGGTAAATCTTGTTTGGAAAGGATAAAAACGTTTGGACCGCTCGTGCATTGCGTAGCCGTTTGGAAACAACCCACCATCTCATCGTAGTCTGCGGGTCGAAAAACCTGTACATTGGGGATCATTTGCATAGAAGCCATGTGCTCGATAGGTTGATGGGTAGGGCCATCCTCACCCACGGCGATGGAATCGTGCGAGAAAAAATAATTTACGGGCAAATGGGCGAGAGCGGCTACACGCAGGGCCGGCTTGAGGTAATCTGAAAATGCCAAAAATGTGGACCCACACGGCTTAAATATTTTATCGTAGGCGATGCCGTTCAAGATAGCACCCATGGCATGTTCACGAATGCCAAACATCAGATTTTTCCCCATTAAATGGTTCCGCTGAAAGATGGTACCGTCTTGGATAAAGCTCTTCGTGGATTCAAATAAGTCCGCACTGCCACTTACCCACAGGGGATCTTTTGGGGACACTTGATTTAAAACTTCCCCTGCTAGGGATCGCGTCGCTTGGGGTTTTGTTGATGCCGCATGCAGGCCTTTAAAAAAAGCATCGTCCAGGTGAGTCGGTTCGTAGAGTAATTTTGCTTTTTCTGGATTTTCTTGACTCCAGGCTTGAAAAATGTTGCTCCACCGGAGGTAATTTTTTTGCAACGCTTGCCTGCGCTTTTGAAAGTACTGGTAGGTTTTTTCGGAAATAAAAAAGTGCTCTTCGGGATTCAAGCCCAAATTTAACTTTGCTTGCTTTGCAAATTTGATGCCCGCAAACCCATGCGCTTTGGAGGTTCCCTCAACGTTGGGCAATCCCTTTCCAATAAGTGTGTTTAAAATAACAAGATGAGGTTTCCCCGCCCGTGTCTTGGCCCATTGATACGCATCTTCAATTGCCTCACAATCGTGGCCATCAATGCTACGCACGGCCCAGCCGATGGCTTCAAATTTGTCTTGTACATTTTCTGTTTGCGAGGCGGATAGAGGGGCATCCAACGTTATTTGATTTGCGTCGTAGAACAAAATTAAATTATCGAGACCCCAGTGCCCTGCCAATGCAACGCTTTCCTGACCTACACCTTCTTGTAAGCATCCATCACCGCAAAGACATACCACCGCGTTATCGAAAATCGTATGTTGTTCGGAGTTAAAATAAGCGGCCGCCTTTTTCTGCGATAAAGCTATACCGACCGCATTCCCAATACCTTGGCCTAAAGGACCCGTGCTTGCCTCGACACCAAGTGTGTGACCAAATTCCGGATGCCCCGGTGTTTTGCTTCCCAATTGACGAAAAATTTTGAGATCTTCCAGAGATATGGGATAGCCACTCAAATGTAAAAATGTGTATAGAAAAATACTACCATGGCCTGCAGAAAGTACAAAACGATCTCTATTCAACCACCTTGGGTTGCTGGGATTATAATTTAGGCATTGGCCAAATAAAACAGTGCCCAATTCGGCACACCCTAGGGGGAGCCCCAAATGGCCGGAATTGGCTTTTTCAATTGCATCTATGGCAATGCCACGACTTTCATTGGCGATTGTTTGTAATACCAAGTTCATCTTCTGTGCCCGGTTGAGGATTTTCAAAACTGTCTACAATCCATTGTGATAAGGTCTTTTGCGGATTTTTAACAAATTCTTCCGTTAGTATAAAGTTTTCCTTTTGCTGATTACGCGCAATAATTTTTAATGCATAGGCAAGGTCTTTAAACAACAATTCGCACAATGCATGAATTGTTTTATCCTGTTCTACACTTTGTTCCACCAGCAATTTTTCAGCTTCCGGAGAAAATTTGATTTTAAGTCCATTCGCTTTGAAAAAATTATCTTCGTACGTTTTTATAAATTTTTTGCACGTTTTTTCGAGTACCGGCTGATTGCTTAAAAGCAGTTGTTTTAGATAGTTTTCTTTATCCTTGAGTGTATCCGTATTGATTTCAAAGAAACGGATGCCCGAAGATGGCAATTCAAATTTAAAATTTCGCAGTATTTGTTCTAAAATTGTCATGAGGCCTCGGGCTCCCGTTTTTTCCTGCTCGGCGAGATACGCAACTTCTTCAATGGCTTCGCGCGTAATTTGCATGTCGATGCCGTACCCTTTAAAATCATTTTGATACTGATTTAAAATGGATCCTTCGGATTCTGTTAAAACGCGGATAAGATCCTTTTGTTTGAGAGAATCGCAGGCCACGCGAATGGGAATACGTCCAATGAATTCAGGTTCAAACCCATATTGAATAAAATCTTGCGTGGCTGCTTTATGCAAGTAGGAGGTCATTTCTTCGGTATTGATTTCCAAATTGATACCGAACCCCATGGTTGACTGCTCCACACGCCGTTTTATAATTTCGGCTAATTTGTCAAAAGCGCCGCTAAATATGAACAAAATATGTCGGGTATTAATGGTGCGTTTTTGCGATTTACCCTTACCCTTTTGCAAGTCTAAAACTGCTTGAAATTGTCCCATCATATCCGTTGGTGTCACCAAATTTACGTCACTTTCTTCCATAAGTTTCAGCAGGTTAATTTGTACCCCTCTGCCGGAAACATCGCGTCCCTGCACATTTTGTACGGATGCAATTTTGTCGACTTCATCGACGTAAATAATGCCGTATTGGGCCAAATCAACATTACCGTTGGCCGCTTTTACAAGATCACGAACCAAGTCTTCTACATCACCTCCCGCGTATCCCGTTTCTGAAAATTTTGTTGCATCTGCTTTGACGAACGGGACCCCAATACGACGCGCTATGGTACGGATCAAGTAAGTTTTACCAACACCCGTAGGGCCCAAAATAAGGATATTTTGCTTGTGATAATTTTGCTGCACGTATGCGGGATGTTCCAGGCAACTTCTCACATGATTGTAGTGATCGCAGATACCCACCGACAAAACCTTCTTTGCTTCATTTTGTTGAATGACGTATCTGTCTAGAAAATCTCGCATTTCCCGAGGCTTTAGATTAAAGTTTTCAATTTGTTTTAAAATTTCTAAGTTGGATGCTTCTTCTGACATTGTATCTTTCGAAGAAGCATTTTCCGCTTCATTGACCGAAAACCCCGTATTGTCGAAGTGCAAAGATGCTTTACCAAAGATCTCTTGCAGTTTTTCTTTGATGTTTTCTAAATTATCTTCCTTTTTTCCCATAAAGGATTGACTTTAATCGGTTATATAATTGATTATTTGGGAAGGTTAGTAAATTTAAAATTTAACCAAAAATAGCATGAGGCCTAATTTGACAAAAAGAGATCTTGTTTTGCGCATGTGCAAGTCAACGGGCATTGACCCAAAAGAGGCAAGGAAAGCCTTGGAAACGGTTTTAACAAGTATTCAATTGGCATTGATTAATGGGAAATACGTGGAATTAAGAAATTTTGGTACCTTGGAAGTATGTGTTCATAAGAGTCGTATAGGACGTAATCCGCAGCATCCCAATAAACCTATTATTATTCCAGACCATGCCGTGATTAAGTTTAGGCCGGGCCAATCTTTGAAAAAACAGTTGAAAAATCTTAATGTAAAAGATTTGCAAAGATTGCTTTAAATGCGACAATGGCAGTTGTGATGGAGACATTGCCAGGGTTTCGTGATTTTTATCCAACGGAATGTGCCGTACGTAATGCTTTGTTTGCGGCATGGAAAGAAGTGGCACGTCGTTTCCATTTCCGGGAGTTTGATAGTCCAATTTTGGAACCTCTAGAGTTGTTTACGGAAAAATCGGGCGAAGAAATTATAGAACAATTATTCACCTTTGAGGATCGCGGTGGACGAAAAGTGGCTTTAAGACCCGAAACAACCCCTTCACTCGTTCGACTCATTGGAACACGTGCCGCAAGTCTAAAAAAACCCATTAAGTGGTTTAATATTACGGAAAATTTTCGTTACGAACGCCCTCAAAAAGGGCGATTGAGGTCGTTTTACCAGTTTAACGTTGACATTGTGGGAGAGAGTTCTTTTTCCGCAGAAGCGGAACTAATTGCATTGGCCATCGAAAGCTTCAGCCTATTTGGATTAAGTCGACAACATTTTTATATTCGTTTAAGTGACCGCCAAACTTGGATCCTTTGGTTACGGGCCTTAGGTATCGGAGAAAGTAGTACCCAAATGAGTTTACTGAATATTCTTGATAAGTGGGAACGTCGTGAAAAGAAAGACTTGGAAAAAGATGTGTCGCGTTGTTTGCCTCCCGCAGCGAGTGTTCAGGAATTTTTTATCCGTGCTGAAAAGTTGCGGCAGTCCAATACATTACAAGACATTCGAGGATGTTTTGATGCGTTGAATCCGAATGATGCACTGGAAGAGGCGGTTAATCAGCGTTTGTTGATCTGGGAAAAATTATTGGAAGAGCTGGATGCGTTGCAATGCGGTTCATTTGTGCGGGTAGATTTAGGTATTGTGCGTGGATTGGCCTACTATACGGGATTTGTGTTTGAAGTTTTTGAATCGGATTTGAACGGGCGTGCGCTTGCCGGTGGAGGCCGTTACGACTTACTGTTTGAAAAACTTACGGGATATGCCTTACCGGCTGTCGGATTTGCGGTAGGTGATGTTACTTTGGGCGATGTATTGAAGAAGTATCACCTGTTGCCCAAGGTAACATTTCCTTTGGATTGCTTTGTTGTTTTTGAAAATAGTACCCGCAAACAAGCTTTGCAAGACGTTGGCAGTTTAAGACAGAATGGCTTATCGGTGACCTACGTACTAGGGGAGGGCACCGTTTCCAAACAATTCAAGAAAGCCTTAGAATACAATCCAAACTTCATTTTGTTTTACGGATCCGACGAATTAGGAAATAATCAAGTGCAGGTTAAGCATGTGGCAACCCGCAATGTTGCTCTCATTGAAAGAGAAAAATTGGTAAATTTTGTTCGCAATTATGCTGCAGGTTCCAAAAGAGAATAAGCATCGAAGGTGGGCCTTTTCATTTCAATTTTAGATTGAATTTATATCTTATTTCTTTTATTTTCTTCATGGATGAAGAATAAATCGCAAGGATTTACTTTAGTTGAAGTCATATTGGCAGGCGTTATGGCCGGTGTTTTTTTGACTTTTTGCACACAATTTTTTTTAACGCAACTGAATCAGTATTATTTAATTTCCGGGAATAGCAAATTAAGTGAACAATTGAGAACATTGTCGAAATATATGGAAAAAGATGTGCATAATTCGCTCGAATTTTACGTATTTCCCGATTTATCGAGCGCACTCAGTTTTACTTATTCAGATACAAAAACATTCCCCAAAGTTGGTAATTGCGTGCTTTTAATTCAGGAACAAGGTATGGTTGCAGGAGGTAGGGGAGTTATCTATTACGTTGGCAGCGAGTGCAACACTGGAACGAAGTTAGCTTATTATCTTTTATACAGAGCGTTGGTCACATTTTCTGCCCAAAAAAAGATTGTCGAAACGGACAGCGTTTTGAATCAATTGGTCGTTGGACATTTAAAAAAATCAGCGACTAACACACCCGTGCAGCTTTATTCGACAACCAGTCCAGCTGCCAGCGGAATTTTTTACGCAACCGAAAGACGGAGGTTTAGCACAGGTGCTGAATATCATCCGTACATTGCGGGCTGTAGGCATGGATTGTATGTCGGAACCACCCTCATGCAACCCGGGTTGAAGTTGAAAGTGACCGAGACACCGTGCAATTTTTGTTTCTATTCGCGTAATCCTCGCTTCTAAGCTTAAAACTCGTTTCATACCCTGTGTATGCAAAAAATATCTTTTTAAACTTATATAATTTTTACATTTGAGCCCCATTGCTGCCAATGGAGCCATGTTTTAACCTTTTACTGCAATACTGTTATTAGGCGAGTAATTTGTTTTACTGTAAGGATATTACGCGGTTTGAAAGTTGAAATCGTTTTGTAAAATTAAGCAGTCAATTGGCGCAAATACGCATCGACTTTATTGGAGGTAATAACGCCGTAGTTGATGGTTCCCAACCATCCCGACATAATGATGCCAACGGAACCGGAGTGATACAACCCAGCCACGTGTTTGGACAAATCCATAGAGACCTTCAATCCTTCAAATTTGGTCCCAAAAGAAGCCCCCTGGACATGCAACGTGTACCGGTTAAATGTTTTTGGCGTAGCCACTTCAATCCAACCCAGCTTGTCTTCTATGCCCGGAACAATTTTATCCAAAGCCTGCAGCGTTCTCTGTTTCAGATTTTCTTTGGCAGATTTGTAGGCTTCTTCCGATAAATTTTCCCAGTCTTCCCATAGGGCATTTGTGGAGGCAACAAGCGTGTAATGGGCGGGTTTATGATCGGGACGGATGTGTGGATAATAGATGGAAAAAGTGCGGCTTTGGGTGTTCAATAGCTTCAATTCCGAACTGGAAAAGTGCGGGGCTTCGGAAGTAAAGATTAAATCGCCTATGGGGGGTAATATTTCTCCCGTTTTTAAACCCATATAGACTTGGCAGGAACTCGTATTGAGACGAACGGCTTTGACTGCTTCTAGGAAAGCGTCATCCAATGCATTTGTATCTAACCATTTTAGAATAGTCGTTTTTAAATTTGCGTTTGAAACAATTGCTTTGCATGCAATGTTTTTCCCATTGACCCGTAAGCCTTGTACAACCGGTCGACCGCCTATTTTTTCCGTAAAAACTTTTTCCACAAGGGCACCTTTTGCAACGTCGACACCATTTTTCTGCAATTCCATGCTCATCGCCTGAATAAGCCGGTCGGTGCCTCCCTTAAACGTGTATACCCCTTGACTCATGAAATTAGAAAAAACAATTCCGTAGGTAATTGCGGGATCCTGCAATGTTGAACCGTTTGCGTACGTAATAGGTTCCATCAATAAACGATGGATGTCGGGCCTATTTGGGAAAAATTCTTCAAAGAGTTCTTCAATCGTACGCGCATCGGGATCGTAAAAATTCATGGCCCTTAGATGGGTGAAGAATTGTTCAACAATGTTTAGAGGAACCTTAAAGGTATGCGTCAGTCTATCCGTGAAATCTTTTCGGTCAAAAGTTGTGTAAAAGTTGAACTGCGGATTGATAAAGCGAACGTTGGGCAGTTGGACAATAGAATCGGCAATTTCCCTATTCCAATAACGTCGGCAGGATTTTATCATGCCTATGGGAAATCCATGCAAAGATACATCAAAAATGTATCCTCCGGGGCGCTTAAACCAAGCTGCAAGGCCGCCCAATTGAAAATGTTGCTCCAGTAATAAAACCGAATGGCCAAATTTTGCCAAGCAGTTGGCGGCCGTCAATCCCGATAAACCACTTCCAATTACGCACACATCGTACGATGTCTTAAATTGCCATGCTGTTTTCATTGTAGAAGCGATAAATTAAATTACAATAAAGTTTACTTTTAAAGAAAGAGTTTTTGCACGGAAACCGCAAAACTTTTTTATTGTAATGTGTGGAAGCTTAAAATTAACTGGTTAGGTATGGAATGTTGCAAAGATATAACCGTTGTTTTGACGTGTGATGATAATTACGTACGGCATGCATCGGCTACCATAGCTTCCATGATCGCAAACTCAGGACGAAAATTTAGTTTTTATATCTTCGATTGCGGCATATCTACTCCGAATCTCGACAGAATTAGGTCCATGGATATTTTGCAAAAAGGGTAACACGCTTTGCACGTAATAAAACCCCCTAAACAGCGTTGTTTTGAGGAATTTCCATTGCCTGCCCAATTCTCTCCCGCAATCTTTTATCGCGTATGTATTCCAGAAATATTACGTGATCAAGAAAAAGTCATTTACCTAGACAGCGACATCATTGTTGAAGGAGATTTGGGAAAATTATGGGATCAACCGTTGGAAAATCATTGGCTGGGAGCCGTGTACATAGATGATAATTTTATAAAAGATACGCAGTTAAGAAAGTTCAAGGCAAACTTAGGATTAGAGGAAAGCAAACGTTATCTTAATTCCGGTGTCATGTTAATAAATTTAACTGTTATGCGGAATGAACGTGCATTGTGCAAAGTTTTAGATTTTTTACAAAAAAATCCTAATATGAAACTTTCTTGCCCAGAACAGGACATCCTTAATCTTATCATTGATCGATCAAATATTTTTGAACTGGCACCTAAATATAATTTTACACCTTTCTCTCCGTTGGCGAAAAAAACCTTAAAATTAGGTAAGCCTGTTTGTATTCATTTTACCGTGCATAAACCTTGGGATTTCCCACAATTTGTCGTCAAATTGCTAAAGAAAACTTATGCATTCCAACTATTTTACTTATATTACGTTTACGCTCAACTTACACCATGGGCAAATATTCCTTGCGAAACGGCACGTTTTCGAAAGTTGCAAAATTTTTTTATAAGTCTTTCATGCAACCCATCGAACATTTTATTAGGTTTTCTGTACGCGACAGAATTCATAAAAAATTAGGATTATGATTCCCATTGTTGATTTTCTGAAGCGTATAATTTAGTCAATGGATTCATTTTAGGGATACCTAAAATTGATTAGTTCTGGCTGTAATAGAAAAGCCCCCGATTTAAATTCAAAGTAACAAATCACAGATTATATCGATCCGTGTGGTTGATTGATTCTCTCAAAGGTTTGAATTTGTATTCTGGAAAGTAGGCATGGGAATTGCTTTATATGCAATGGGTATACGTAATGCAAACTCCTAAAAGCACAGTGACCGATGGTTCAAAAAATTTGAAGAAGGTAATAAAAGCCAATGAATGTTTTATATAAAGATCCTCAAAAGCGTAAACCGCTGCAAAAAGTTTACACACAAATGGGATTAATGGAACCCGATTGGGACCTTGTAATGCGCTATTTGCCTTTATTGAAATCAATGGTTGGAAAGGTGTTACTCCATTGTTCAACCGTAACCGATAGAGAAAACATATACACCGTAGGGTTATTGGGATTAATTTCTGCTACGCAAACCTTTAAAAGGGAAGCAAGGTGTTCTTTTGGTTCTTATGCTTCTATCCGCATTAAGGGGGCATTGTTGGACGAATTAAGGCGGTTAGATTGGTTGCCAAGAGGTTTAAGATTAAAAGTAAAAAATTTTCAGCACAAAGTTGTACAATTGGAGCAAAAATTTGGACGCCCTTTATCAAACGAAGAAATTTGCAATTATTTACACGTAGATAAAACTTATGGTGAGCGTATTAAGCGGTATGCTAAACCCATAGTGTACGTTCCATTAGACATTGTTCACAGCGCTGTAGGGGACGAAGAGGACAAGTACTCTTTACAAGAAGTTTTAGCTGATTTAAGCCAAGATAATGGTCGAGAAATCTTTGAGAAAAAAGAAATGCGGCAAATATTAAGAAAATGCTTAAGAGAATTGCCAAAATTTTCGCAACAATTGCTGAGCCTTTACTACGTCGAAAACTTACGTTTATCGGAAATTGCAAAAGTTTTCCAATTAAGTGAATCGCGTATCTGCCAAATGCATTCTCAAGTGATTGCAAAATTGAGAAAAAAGTTATCCGAATTTTTAAAACGTTAGCCCGCTTATCGCCTCGTCTAGTGTATAACCTGTAAAGCTTCCAACAAAGTACGATCAAAGTTATCCATCAGCGAAGAATCTTGCAATCGGGCTTTGCGCATACGCGCGTACACGCACGCGTTGGCTTCACAAAAGATTATTTTCACCGACTTTTTTTGCAGAGAACAGGTAACCGTGTGCAATGAATCCAGTCCAGTGGCATCAATAAACGAAACATGCTTTAGGCGCAAAACAATCGTGTGAACTTTGTCGTTTACTTTTGTCAGCGCATTTTGAAACGTTTCGATAACGCCAAAGAAAAAAGGCCCTTCAATGGAATATACGATGATGCCATCGAGTATTTTCCCAGAAATGTTTTCGTGCCTTAATACTTGTTCGTTGTTGAGTTCAATTTGAACGCTTTTGGCCATACGACGCATGAAAAATAAAGTAGCTAACAGGGCTCCAACATTGACGGCAATGACTAAATCGCCCAATATGGTTAGAAAAAAAGTAATCAGCAGTACTGTACTATCCGACTTTGGGGCTCTCAAAAGAAGATGTGAGAAGCGTTGGATATCGCTCATGTTATAGGCAACTACAAACAAGATAGCCGACAGAGCGGCCAGTGGAATTTTACTAGCTAAAGGAGCTAAGAAGATGATGAATAAGATCAGTGTTATGGAATGTATGATCCCCGCTAGGGGAGAGTATCCACCGCTTCGAATATTGGTTGCGGTGCGGGCAATGGCTCCCGTAGCTGCAAAACCACCCCATAAGGGGGTTAAAATATTTGCAATGCCTTGTCCAATGAGTTCTTGGTTAGAGGCGTGACGACTTCCCGTCATACCGTCTGCCACAACAGCCGATAGCAAAGATTCAATGGCTCCCAATAAAGCAATGGCGAATGCAGGTCCCATAAGTTCTAACAGTTGTGGGAAAGTGAACGCAGGGAAGTGAAATGAAGGAAGCTTTTGTGGGATACCTCCAAAGGCAGACCCAATGGTTGCAACGGAGTTAAAGTTAAAAATCCATTGAATCAGGGTGACTGCTATGAGAGCAACCAATGCACCCGGGAGGCGCTGTAGGTGCTTTTTTGAGATAATCAATATACCTAAGCTTAACAGGGCCATACTTGTGGTTGCCACATCCAGCGTTGGGAAAGCTTGTAGGATTACAATCAGTTTGTTGTGAAAGTGCAAATCGTGAAAATGTACATCAAGGCCAAAGAAGTCTTTCCATTGCCCCACCCAAATAACAACACCTATGCCCGAAGTAAATCCAACAATTACGGGTTCTGGGATATATTTTATGATGGATCCAAAGCGAATTAATCCCATCAAAATGAGGATAATTCCGGCCATCAGTGTTGCAATTTGCAAGCCTTCTATCCCGTGACGTTGCGTGATGGAGGCCAAAATCACGATAAATGCTCCCGTAGGTCCGGCAATCTGTACGCAACTTCCTCCAAAAATGGATACGCATAGACCTGCCACGATAGCCGTGTACAGTCCATTTTCGGGATGTACTCCGGAAGCGATCGCAAAAGCCATCGCCAGGGGTAGAGCCACGATACCCACAATGCACCCTGGAATTAGGTTTTCTCTAATGGCTTTTAAGCCTAAAAGCCCTTCACGTTTGGCCTGTCTGATTATAAACATGCAACAATTTTTTGAAAAAAGTAAAACTGTGCATAATTTTCACTGAGTCAAGTCAATTTTAAAGAAATAAACAATTTTCGAAATTTATTTTTAGACGGCCGTTAAAATTTCCCTAAAGGTACCGTAAAAAGAGACGTTATACATTAGTACGATGAAAAACTTTTATAAATCATTAATTTTGGGTTTGTTTGTAAGCGGCACAAGCTTTTTAAGAGCCTTCCCTGAATTTTCGGATAGTTATGTGTTCGATAATCATTATCACAACGTTGTATATGACGTACCGCAGAAGGGTTATTACAACCCCCTAAAATCTATTTGGGACGGCAGTGCCGATAGAAAAATGTTTAGAAAAATAAGAAATACCCTTGTTAAGGAAGTGAATTCGGCGTACTGGTTTGAACTTTCTCGTATCATTAATGAAGTTCAAGCCAACTTTTTTAAAACTTCAATGCCCTTGAAAATATCTGTTCAGGACGAAATAACCAGTTTGCCGAACGAGATAGGGGAAGTTTTCAAATGGAATAACTTGCATGAAATCCCCGCCATGTTAGCCCTAACTTTGTATCTCATAAGCTTTTTAACCGATGAGGATTTGACGGAAATGGAGAATGCCAATATCCCACTTAAAACAAGTGTAAAGGACATTTTAGGTGATCAATATGACCAAATGTTGGATGGTTTTTTTGTAATAGAAAATGCCCGTAAGGATTAAATCATTTTTTAAAATTAACCTCATGCGTGCTTATCATTCAACGGATGAGGTTTAATGGGGTGATTTAACAAAACCCCATCGTTTGTGTAAAGTTCTTTCTAGATTGGCGAAAATAACTTTCTCAGCGATAAAGCCGATGGCAATAATAACAAGAATAATACCTACCACATGATCCATGGCTTGCATTTCTCTTCCGTAGTGGAGGAGTTGTCCAACACCAAGTCCACGGATAGTGCTCACGTAAATTTCTGCCGACATGAGAGACCGCCAGGCGAATGCCCAACTTTGCTTCATACCTGTAATGATGAAAGGTAAGGCGGCCGGGAAAATAACCGTTAACCACAAGTCAATCCCTCGGGATCCCATAGTACGCGCTGCCTTGATATATAAATTCGGAATTTGACGCACACTCGATTCCGTAGATGCGATCAAGGACCACAGAGAACCCATGGTGACAACAAATAAAATGGCACAGTCCGTTTGTCCAAACCAAAGTAAGGTTAACGGTACCCAGCAAATGCTGGGTAATGTTTGAAGCCCTAGAACCAGTTTTCCGATGCAGGCGTTCAAAATGTAGAATCGACTGCATAGCATACCTAGGGGAATCCCTATCAGCATGCTTATACCGTATCCTAAAATAAGACGCTTAATCGTCATCCAAGTGGCGCCCACAAGTGTTCCATCGGCACAAGCGTTCCACAAAAAACGGGCAACCTGGAAGGGGGTCGGAAAAATTAAATCAGAACATCCCCCTAAAACATATGCACATTGCCATATGCACAAGATGACAAATAGGTAAGCTACTTTTTTAAGTAAAAATTTTACGATGCTTAAGTCTAGAAATGGCAATCGATATTTCATATGCAAGAAACGTAATCATCGGCGTCATCTTTTTCGTGCAGTACTTTGATGAGTTCGTTGGCCAGTGCGGACACCGACACATCGTGTACAGATCTTGGATAGGGTAACCGAATGGGAAAATCTTTTAAAATTTTTCCCGGACGCTGAGAAAGTACAATAACGCGTTGCGTTAGCACGACGGCTTCGCGTACGTTATGTGTTACGAGCAGTACGGTTTTATGTTGCATATTCCAAATTTTTTGAACGTCTTTATAGAGCTGTTCACAGGTGAGTGCATCAAGCGCGCTGAAGGGTTCATCCATGAGGAGTATTTGTGGATTTGGAGCCAAGGCTCTTGCCAATGCGACGCGTTGCTTCATACCTCCGGAAAGTTCGTGAACGTACGCTCGTTCAAAGTGATCAAGCCCAACCAGACGAAGATAGTGCAATGCAATTGTCTTGCGTTCAGCATTTGTTAACCCTTTTTTGAAGCGTAAGCCGTAAACAACATTGCCAAGTACATTGTACCAAGGGAATAGGGCTGCTTCCTGAAACATCATCATGCGATGTCGTTCGGGTTGAGCGGTATGATATTCGTTGACGATAATGTTTCCTTCTTCGCAAGATTCAAGACCGGCTACCATATTTAGTAACGTGGATTTCCCGCACCCACTGGGCCCCAAAATTGCAACAAATTCGCCCGCTTGTACAGAAAAAGAGATATTATCCAACACTTTGATAAAACGATGGCCTCTCGTAAAAGCTTTACCGACGTGACTTGCACAAATTTTAACATCTGTTTCCGTCATACAACTGTCCTAACCCTAAAAAGCTTTAGGGAATTTTCAAGTGAAAAGAAACGGTTTACCTTTTGACGAAATCCACACCCCTTCCTTGGCGGCCCCACCGATAATGAAGAGCCTCAAAAACTTAAAAAAGATCTATTTGTCTTTTATTTCTCGATGTAGGGTATGGCGTCTTAAAAACCTGTTGTATTTCATCTTTTCTACTTTTTCAATCTGAAGCTTTTTATTACGCGTTGTCATATAACGCGAAACAGGTTTTCCTTCTTTGCGTGCTTCGGTACATTCAATAATAACATGTTCTCTTGGCATAGATTTTCGTAAGCGGTGGAAGTGAATTTAAGATGCAAAAAAATTTCTTCAACACAAAAGTATAAAAAACTACCTACATAGGGATTTAAAACTTAATATTCAGGTAGTTGTAAAAAAAATGGTTAAAGCTTGCCGTTAGGATAAGAAAAATATAAACCTACATCATGCAACATTCGTTTTTTCGTGCTGTTAATTACCAGCCGCGAGATGCTTTTATAAAAAAATTAATAGGGATTTACGGTGGGGTGTTTGTTTGCATGCAAATCTTCAATATTTGGTTCAACAGCCATTGGATTGAAAATCAATTTTCCCTTTCTTTTCCAGGTCTAAGGGAAGGTAAATTTTGGATGCTGTTCTCTTATTCTTTTTTACATGCAGATTTTTTTCATTTTTTGTTCAACGGCCTGATGCTTTATTTTCTGAGTCGTTTTTTGTTAATTCATGAACTCACTTTGAAGGCTCTATTAATTTTATATTTTTGTGGGATCGTGGGGGGCGGCTTATGTTGGTTGTCTCTCCATGCACATCATACGCATTGTTTAATGGGAGCTTCGGCAGGTATCATGGCCTTGTTGACTTATTTTTGCCATACGTATCCAGAAAAATCTATGTCGTTGCTCGTTTTTTTTGTTTTTCCAGTACAGATAAAAGCTAAATGGCTAATTTACTTTACCTGGTGGTACGAAGTAATCAATGGTGTATTGTACGAACTCCAAAATAATTCTTCCATTGCAAATTCTGCACATTTAGGAGGTATGCTGTGCGGTTTTATTTACTGCCTAGCCCAGAGGCATTTCGAATCTTGCCGCGAAAAAAAGGAGAGAGAAATTCCATTCAAAACGAATTATCAAGTGCACATAGAAGAGGATTCGATGGAAAATGATCGCGTTCAAGTTATTCCCTTTGATATTTTAAGAAAGTTACGCGAAGAGGGTGTGGGGTCACTGTCCATAGAAGAAAAGAAGTGGCTTGAGCAGTGTAGAAAATTTTAATCTTATAGCATGAATAAAAAATTTCGTTTGTTTTTTTTGACGGCCTTTAAATATATTATTTTCTGTACCGCACTTGTTTATTATTTGGGAGGCAAGCCGTCTGTCCAAGCAAAGAAAACACGTAATCCTGTAGCCGGTGATGAAAAGTCTCGAAAAACATTTGTTCAAACGGCGATTATGCGAACGGAAACCATTTTCTTGGTACGTTTTTTGGAAGAATTACACTTTTTAAAGAAACCCCTTAGCGAAGTTGATTGCCATAAATTAGTAGAAGAATTTCTACTGACTTTGGATCCTCAGCGTATGTTTTTTACCCAAGCGGATAAGGAGAATTTCACGCATCAGTACGCGCTTTCATTGGAATTACTACTGCGTGGAGGAAGTTTAACACCCGCATTCAATATATTTGAAGGATACCGTACCATCGCCGAACAAAGAATTCGATGGATCCATAAAAGATTACAGGGTGACTTTAATTTCAATAAAAATTTGTTTTACGATGCCAATCGCAAAGAAGCGTCATGGGCAAAAACACGCATTGAATTGGACCTTCTGTGGCTCCAACGGCTTCAACACGAGTTGTTGAATGAGACTTTAGCGGTACAATTAAAGGAAAATGCTTGGGCAGAAGATGGGGGAGAAGATTTGCCTAAATCTGCCAAAAATGAGCCGGCAGATGAAATTTTGAGTGCTGAACAGTGCATGAAAAATTTAGCGGATGCGAAAACTAAATTGGCGGATCAATACAATAATTTATTGTCGTGCATTGATAAGATCGACGCCGTAGATATTCAGGAAATTTTTCTCAACACGGTGGCCCATTTTTACGATCCGCACACCACTTTTTTTTCGGCGGATTCCATGGAAGATTTTTCCATTAGTTTACACAACGCCCTGGTAGGTATTGGCGCTTATTTGAGTGAAGAAAATGGCCTGTGCGTCATTAAGGAGTTGTTGCCGGGAGGCCCTGCCGAGCAAGATAAACGTTTACATCCGGGGGATAAAATTTTAGCTGTGGCCCAAGACAGTAAGGATTTTGTCAACATTCAAGGCATGAAATTGAGGCAATCCGTTAAACTCATTCGAGGGCCTCGGAATTCCAAAGTACGTTTGTTGGTTCAGCCGTTTGATGCGGAACCTTCTGAACGTAGAATCGTAGAATTGGTGAGAGAAGAAATTAAACTAACAAACAATTTAGCTTCCGCAAAATTATTTTATTTACCGGATTATCAAGGATGTTGTCGCGTCGTAGGGTTAATTGATTTGCCCGCTTTTTATGGTCCAGAAACTTCAGATAATAACGATTCGCACTGCATTTCAGAAGATGTAAAGGCACTTATATTGCAACTGGAATCCTACAATGTAGAAGGACTTATCTTGGACTTGAGACGTAATGGAGGTGGCCTACTGAATGAGGCCGTTAAATTGGCAGGATTGTTTTTGGATCATTGTCCAGTTGTTCAAATTAAAGATACGATGGGAAAAATTACGCAACAATTTGCCGAACCGCATACGTGTGTTTGGAAAGGACCTTTGCTTATTTTAACATCACGCTTCAGCGCATCCGCATCCGAAATTGTTGCCGGTGCGCTACAAACTTACCGCAGAGCTCTCGTGTTTGGAGACAAAACGACGCACGGAAAAGGGACTGTCCAGGCGGTTGTGGAGATGGACCGATTATCTTTGTTTCCTTGCGCAAAATCCATTCTGGGTGCTGCAAAAATTACGCTGCAAAAATGGTATTTGCCGGATGGTAGATCTACCCAAAAAAGAGGTGTGGGCGCAGACTTATTTTTACCCTCGCTTTACGACGTATTACCGGTCGGAGAATCAGATTTGCCCAATGCTTTGGAATGGGATTCCATACCGCCTATATTCGCAAAAATTGATGATCCGGTTTGCGAATGGATACGTCCGGGGTTGATTCAGTATTTGCATCAACAACAGCTGGAAAGACAATTGCGACAACCTGCATTCGATTGGTATCAACGTCAAATTGACTATTTTAAATGTAAATATGAGCAGAATCGTTTCACTTTAAATTTGACCGACCGAATTCATCAGCTTTCCACGGATCGCATGAAGCGCAAAGAATTAGATATGCAGGCAGATCAATTGTTAAAATGGAAGAAAGATTATAAAAATTTCTATTTGTCGGATGTCCAAATGCCCCATAGAGGTTTAAGTCGATTTGATATCTATGAGGACGAAGCCGCTCAAATGATGGTGGATTGGTTGTACTTCTTGCATCCCTCAAAGTATTTATCGAAAATTCCATCTTATTGCAGTAGAGAAGCCTTATGGAACCAATACATGGCGTACACATTGCAAGCAAATTAAATCCCAACTACAGGCAATGGCTTAAACTATTGCATGCGCGTGGTCGAAAACGAGAAAGATTATTTTTAATTGAGGGACTACGTGAATTAAATCGCGCCTTGCAAGCGAACACTTGCGTACGTGCATTCATTTTTCAACAAAGTACATGGGCATCAGATGAAAAAATTCAAAAGCATTTTAGGCCTTATCTGAGGCGAGAAAATTGCTTCGTGTTGGCGGATAGCTTGTTCAAAAAATTAAGCGTACGAGAAAATTCAGATGGTATTATTGGCGTTGCGGATGTTTGGGAATCATCTTTAGGTAGTTTTCAAATTTGTGATGACGGATTATATCTACTGGTGGAGCATTTGGAAAAACCAGGAAATTTGGGAGCAATGATGCGTTCTGCGGAGGCAACGGCCGTCGATGGATTATTGATTGCAGATCCCTGCGTGGATATTTTTAACCCTAATGTGATTAGGACTTCCCAGGGAGCCGTATTCGGTTTAAATATTGCTTGGGATACTGCGGAACGTATTTATAATTTTCTCGATGGCAAAAACATAAATATGTTGGCGATGACTCCCCATGCGGATTTACCTTATTGGGATGTGGACATGACGCGTGCGTGCGTCGTTTGCGTTGGCAATGAGGCGCATGGATTAACTCCATTATGGTTGGAAAAGGCAATAAAAGTCGCCGTCCCCATGTTTGGAAAATCGGCCGATTCTCTGAATGCAGGTGTTGTGGGGAGCTTATGCTTGTACGAAGCACGTAGGCAGCGCCGCCGTAAAAGCTAACGTTCATCAAGAAGCCCATTACGTTAATCCCTTGTCAAAATTACGAAAATATATCCCATAAAATTATAGGAAAAAACTTTTCTCACGAAGGATTTATGTGCTGTGGAAACAATTCCAATTGTTTTGAACGTTGAGTCATGTGGACCGTATCGGGGAGCGGTGTGTTAAATTTATATTTACTTCGAAGGCTAGCTATTTTCTGGTACAATGCTTTGGAATAAATTTCATCCGCATAACTTCCTTTGTACAACGAACGTATACGATTCGTATGTTGAGGAAATAATTTTTGCACGTGACTCAAAAAATTTTGTCGTGTGTGACCTCTTAAATGCAAAATATCGGCAACGATTTCTTTAACACCGCACGATTTTGCTTCCCTAAATATATTTTCCAGATTTTCAAAAGAATCATTGATGCATGGGATGAGGGGCATGAGAAGGACGCCCGTATCAATCCCTGCTGCCGCAAATAGTTTTAATGCCTCAAAACGGTCTTGTATCTTGGAGGCATAGGGTTCTAATTTTTCTCGCAAGTTTTCATCGGTCGTGGAAATAGACATGTATAATACGACGTAGGCAACTTTATTCAATTGTGTTAGCAATGGAAGATCGCGTACCACTAAACAAGATTTAGTTGTAATGGTCAACGGATTTCGATGTTTGATAAAGCATTGAATGATGGATGGCATCAATTGAAATTTTTGTTCAATCGGTTGATACCCATCGGTAACACCGCAAACATTGACGCAAGCTCCACGACAGCTTTTTTGGGAAAAATCTTTTTCTAAAACTTCGGCAATATTAGTTTTTACCCAAATATCGTCAAAAAAATCTTTGGATTCTA